>NZ_JBHVPG010000022.1:0-70227 GCF_042887545.1 Streptomyces sp. NPDC057939 | reverse complement strand
CCCAACTACAACGGCGCCACCAAGGTCCAGATCGGGTCCAACTGGGACTCCATGACCAACATCACCGGCGTCGGCGACATCACCGGCGACGGCGTCCCCGACCTCCTGGCCTCCGAGAAGGCAACCGGCCACCTCTACCGCTACTCGGGACCGACCTTCGCCGGTGGCGCGGCGCGTGCCCGCATCGGTACGGGCTGGTGACGTTCCCGCCACGCGACCCGTCCCCTCCGCCTAGCACGCATTCCCCTTCTCCCAGGAGCACCTCGTGAGACTACGCAAGGCGTTCGCCACAGCGGCGGCCCTGTTCGGCACGGCCCTCGGCTCGCTCGCTCTCGCCCCCGCCGCGCAGGCCGACGGCGTCGCCGGTGCGGACGCCCCGCCCCTGAGGTTCCTCAGCTACAACATATGCGGCAACTTCTGTTCCACGAGCAAGGGTTACGACAACGAGCACCGCATCGACGCAGTCGTCGCCGAGGCGACCGGCGCCACGTGGAACGCCGATCAGCTCCACCTCCAGGAAGTGTGCCGACCGCAGTTCGACGCGATCCGCACCCGCCTCCAGGCGTACGGATTCCAGGGCTTCTTCGCCACCGCCCTGCCCGGCGGCAACCCGAGCGTCTGTGGGGGAGCCGACTACGGCAACGCCGTTCTGGTCAAGGGACCGCTGTCCGAGACGAAGGTCCTCGACCTGACCGCGGGTGGGGAGACCGAACCCATCACGGTGCCCTGCGTGAAGACCTACACCCAGAGCCGCGCCAACTGGGCCTGCTCCGTGCACCTCTACTGGAACGACGCCACCCTGCGCGAGCAAGAGGCCGCCAAGCTCGCCGCGCAGGCGAAGCAGTGGCAGGAATCGGGCGTCCCGGTGATCCTCGGCGGCGACTTCAACACCACCCCGCGCTCGAAGGCAGCCTCCTCCTTCTACGCCCCGGGCATCGCCGACGGCGGCAACGGCACCTTCATCGAAGCCGACGAGACCGACCGCGACCACTTCCTGTCCGCCCCCTGCGGCGACGGCCGCGCCCGCTGCCGCAGCGGAGAACCGACCTTCGGAACCTCGAAGATCGACTACCTGTTCCTGTCCGAGCGGCACTTCAAGAGCGCCAGGGCGGACGTGCTCCCCAAGGACAGTCTGGCCTCCGACCACAACGCGCTGCGCGCCGCCGCCCACTGGTCCGACTGCGGGCCCACCGCGACGGGCACCGGAGCCGTACTGCGCCGCGACTCCAAGGGCGCCCTGTTCAGCTACGCCGGCCGCGCCGGGGCCACCGCTGTCGCCGGTGCCTGCAAGGTCGGCGTCGGCTGGAGCGGTATGACGCACATCGCCCGCGACGGCGCCGCCATCCTCGCCGTCGACACGACCGGAACCCTGTGGCGTTACCCCGCGGACCCGGTCACCGGCACCTACTCCGGCTCCACCCGCACTCAGATCGGCACCGGATGGCAGGGCTACGACGCGCTGCTGACGGCGGGCGACCTTTCCGGTGACGGCCGTCCCGACCTGGTCACCCGTGACCCCGCCGGAGTCCTGTGGCTCCACAAGGCCACCACCACCGGTTCCTACGGCCCTCGCACCCAGATCGGCACGGACTGGCAGGGCTACGACGCGCTGCTGGCGCCCGGCGACTTCAGTGGTGACGGCCGTCCCGACCTGGTCACCCGCGACTCCGCCGGAGTCCTGTGGCTCCACAAGGCCACCACCACCGGCACCTACGGCCCGCGCACCCAGATCGGCACGGGCTGGCAGACCTACACCGCGCTCACCTCGCCCGGCGACCTCGACGGGAACGGCCGCGCGGACCTGGTCGGTCGTGACGCGAACGGCGGACTCTGGTTCTACCAGGGCGACGGCGCCGGTTCCTACAGCCCGCGCATCCAGATCGGCAACGGCTACCCGGACGGGGAGCTCCTCTTCTGAGGCACCGACCGGCCGGCCCGCCCTCGGCGCGGCCGGCCGCGGCGTTGGACGACGCGCACGTCCGGGACTTCCTCAGCCACCGAGTTCCCGGGCGACGTCGTGCCGGTTGTTGTGCCCTGTCGGGCCGACGTCGCCATCGTGTGCGTGGGTGGGGGTGGGGAGATCGGGTGTGCCGCCGGGGACGCGGACGTCGCCCGCCCCAGCTGCCACCGCCGGCCCGGTACCGGCGTTACAGAACGCCCAACTGCGTCGCCCTCTGGCCGAGCTGGAACCTGCTGCCCGCCCCGAGACGGCCCGAAAGCTCCGTGATCATCCGTCGTTCCGTCCGCAGGGAGACCCCGAGTTTGCGGGCGGCCGCCTCATCGGTGAGACCGCCCCCGAGAAACCGGAGCAGCGCGGCCTCCTGCGCGGAGACCAGTTCACCCGCGGCACGTACCGCCGGTTCCCCCAGGGTCCGCGCGCTCGTCCAGACCTGCTCGAAGAGGGCGCAGAAGCCGGCCAGCGCCCCGGGTTCACGGATGATCACGACTCCCCGCGAGGAATCCGCCGGGTCGAGCGGTACCACCGCCGTCTCGCGGTCCACGATGTGCATCCACATGGGGAGCGACGGCGCGGTCCGCGACTCGGCGCCCAGCGCGGCGAGCGAAACCGCGTGCTCGCGGCCGTCCGGGTCGTTGGCGACGCTGTCCAGGTACACGGTCCTCAGCTTGACGCCGCGAGCCAGGAGGGCCTCGGCCAATGGCTTGGCGGCCGCCCGGTCGGCGGCCGTCCGGGCACCACCGGGTGCGAAGGCAAGGCTTTCGCCTCGTGTGCGAAAGGCCAGCTCCTCCAGCCTGGAACGGGCCGCGTCCGAGCCCACCACCCGCTCGAACCCGCCCGAGCTCCTACCGGACCGGGCCGAGGAGTACTCCGCGAGAAGCCCGGATACGGCGAGTCGGCATTCCTCGATCTCGCTCTGCCTGCGGACGAGTTCCGACTGGTGCCGCATCAACAGGGCGTCGATCGCGATGTCCGGCGGAACCGGACGCAGCGCGCCAGGTTCCGTCATCGAGGGCCGCAGCAGGGCCCGGTCCGCGAGGCGGTCCAGTGACGCGCCCACGGCCGCTTTGTCGACACCGAGCGCACCGGCCAACTCCGACACTCCCCACCCCGGCTCGTCCAGCATCAGCCGATACACGGACTCGCTCACCTGGTCGAGACCCGACACTGCCCACACCACGAAACCCCCCAGTCCACGCACAGCGATCATTCAGTTCGTCGGCACGTTCACCTCACGGCACGAACGTGCCGGGCCGGACGGTCCCGCTCCGGCGCCCCGGAGGCGATAGTCGGAGCGTGCATCTCATCGAGTTCGTGCTCAGCCGGCCGTCCCGGGGTGAGTCCTCCCTGCCCGAGCGGGCATTGCTCGCGGCGCTGTGGGCGGCCGACCTGCCCGGCGACGGCATCGAACACATCCGCGTCCATCCCAGTCGAGCCGGCGCCCGCGGGATCGTCTTCTGCCTCGCCGAGGACGGGGTCTCCGCCACCCTTCGGGTGCGTGCACTGTGCGCACGGGCCCTTGCGCAGGCTCCCCCGTTGAACGGGTGGCGCCTCGACTCGGTGAGTGCCGCGCACCCCTGACCCCGCCGCGCCCGTGGGCTCGTTCGTCTTCGGGGCGAGGTGCGACTCGGCATGGAGCGGTCCTTTCGTTCCGCCAGGGGCGTCCGCCCGGCGGTGATCACCACTCTGGCCCGAGCCGGAAGCGGCCGAAAGGCCTTGCCGTCGGCCGAAAGCGTCCCTGACCCGTACCGGCCCACCCGCCGGATCGATGTCCGCAGGCCCGTCTCCGGGCCCCACGCGCCCGCCTCCGGTAGCGCACCGTGAGCGGTCCCGTCCGAGGTCAGGGCAGGGCCGCCGGTCGGTGCCAGGCGGCCCTGACAGCTCGAACCGCCCAGGGGGAGCGTCGAGGGGCGGACGGGCGAACCCGGATCCGCATTCGTATCCGGATCCGCGCGCGGGGTGTCGGGATCGGTGGGCGCAGTACAGCCCCCGCGACAGGTGGCGCCCCGTTGGGCGAACCCGCGCGAGGGGCAGGGCGCGACGGTGAGGTCCGTACGATTTGGGCCCAGTCGTGCGGGGCCGTCCCGTCCGCCCCGAGCGTGCGGCCTCGGGGCGGACGGGCGGCGTCAGCGCAGGCGGCGGGCCCGTAGTACGACGTCGGCGGCGTGGTGTGCGCCCGCACCACCCTCGGGCACGACACGGGGGCGTTCCTCGTTCACCTCGACCCGCCAGTCGTCGCCGAGGAGCGCGGCGACCATCGAGGGCCAGACGTAGTCGGCGGGGTCGAAGGCGTTGTCCTGCGAGGAGTGGTTCTCGTCCATGCCCGCGTGGTGGACCAGCAGGAGCAAGCCGCCGGGCGTGACGGCGCCGAGCAGGGCGTGCTCGGCGGTCGACCCCGGCGTGCGGAGCAGCGCCGGGTATTGCGCGGAGACCAGGTCGAAGGACGCCGGAGGGAGTGCCGCCTCGGTCAGTCCGGCGTGCACCCAGCGGACACCGACACCGGCGTCCCGAGCGTGGCCGGCTGCCCGGGCCAATGCCACCCCCGAGACCTCCAGGCCGGTGACGTCCCAGCCGGCGAGGGCGAGCCAGATGGCGTCCGCGCCCTCGCCGCAGCCGACGTCGAGCGCACGACCGGGGGAGAGGTCGGCGACTTCCTCGACGAGCGCCCCGTTGGGCTGCCCGCTCCAGAGCTGCCGACGCTCGGAGTAGCGGTTGTCCCACTCGTCGCGCACGGCGGGGTCACCGACATAACCGTCGGGATACGGGGGGAGGCTTTCTGCGGGGATGTGGTGGCTCATGGCCACACCGTCGCGCACTCCTTCCTCGCCGGGCCAGTCCTGTTGCCGAAACGGCAAAAGAGATGCCATCGCGCGGAGCGGCGGCGGGACGGCTCGAACATACGATCGACAGCGACAGTGTCGGAGCGAACCGCGCGCGAAGCCCGTGGGTCGGGACACTGAGCGGGCGCTTCCCGGCCGGTCACGGAATCAGCGATGAGTTTCTCCGGGCCGGCGGGTCCCACCATCGTTGTCGACACCACAGGAGGAGCACGTGCCCCAGCTGCTGAGAGTCCAGAACTTCAACGTCTCGCGTGACGGGATCGGTGCCGGTGAGGACCAGACCCTGGAGAGGCCGTTCGGTCATGTCGATCCTGAGAGGTTGTTCTCCTGGGCGGGCGCCACGGCGAGCTGGCCCATGCGTACCGCGCCAGGAGGAAGTCGGGGCCTCGACGACTACCTCACGCGGGACTACGCCCGCGACATCGGTGCCGAGATCATGGGCCGCAACAAGTTCGGCCCTCAGCGCGGGCCCTGGCTCAACCACGACTGGCAGGGATGGTGGGGTGATGAGCCTCCGTTCCACACCCCGGTGTTCGTCCTGACCCATCACGCGCGCCCTTCGCTCACTCTCTCCGACACCACTTTCCACTTCGTCGACGGCGACCCCGCCACGGTTCTTCAACAGGCCCGGGAGGCCGCGAGCGGCAAGGACGTCCGGCTCGGTGGTGGGGCCACGACCATCCGGGAGTTCCTCGACGCCGACCTGGTCGACACCATGCACGTGGCGGTCTCGCCGGTGGAGCTCGGGTCCGGAGTGCGCCTGTGGGACTCTCCTGACGAGCTGCTCGACCGCTTCCACCTGGAGGTCGTTCCCAGTCCGAGCGGGGTGGCGCACCACCTGTTCTGGCGGAAATGACCGGCCTCAAGGGCGGACGGCCGGCAGTGGTGGTTCGTTCGTCCTGAAGACGGCGAGGGTCTCGGAGGTGCGGTCGGGCGCAGCGAACCGGGTGGGATCCCGCAGTCGACGTCGGGTCGTCGCCGACCGGATGCCGAGCGTCGCGGGGGCTCGGTTGCGCCCCCGGGCAGTTCGACGCGCAACCTGAGCCGCTGCCGCAGCCGCTCCCGCTGTGTCGGATTGCCGCTGCTGCTCCCGCTCGGAATCGGACCGAGCGGCAGCGGCCTGGCCTGCAGTCACGTTTCTGCGGTGAATCCTTGACTCCGAGCGGGTGACCGCGCCCGTAGGTTCCGGTCACCCCTTCCGACGGGGCGTTAGAAACCGCGCGTGATCAGGAATCCGTCGCGGAGCATTTCCACGCTCCTCCTCGCGCTCATGTCCCTATTTCCCACCGCACTCCCCACCGCCGCGTCCGCGGCCGCCGATGGCCCCCAGCGGGCCATCGCCGGCCCCGACCCGGTCGTCTTCGTCCACGGCTGGAACTCGGACGGCTCCACCTGGCGGACCATGGCCGACCGCTTCCGGGCGGACGGATGGCCCGCCGGACACGTCGACCAGTGGACCTACAACGCCAACCAGTCCAACGCCACCACCGCGGAACAGCTCGCGGGGGAGATCCAACGCGTCCTTGACACCACCGGCGCCACCAAGGTCGACGTCGTCACCCACTCGATGGGCGCCCTGTCCTCGCGCCACTACCTCAAGAACCTCGGCGGCACATCCAAGGTCGACGCGTGGGTCTCCCTCGCCGGACCCAACCACGGCACCGAGACCGCACGCTGGTGCGGCGGCGCCGCATGTGTCGAGATGCGACCGGGGTCCAACTTCCTGCGAAACCTCAACTCCGGCGACGAGACCCCCGGTTCCCCCCGCTACGCAACCTGGGGCTCTCCCTGCGACATCGTCATCAACCCCGCGACCAGCGTCGCCCTGGACGGGGCCGCCAACCACACCACGACCTGCCTCGACCACGGCGGACTGCGCACCGACCGAACGGTCTACGACCAGGTCAAGGCGCATGTCCTCCAGGCCCCGCCCGCGTGACCTCTCAGCCGAGGGGCGCCGCAAGCACCGGGTCGTGGTGGAAGAACGCGATGACCAGGATCGATCGGGTCGGTACCCCCGGCACGTCGGTGAACTCGGATTGTTCCACTCCGTCGATTTCCCAACCCATGTGTCGCGCTGCCTCGTTGGAGTGCCACTGACAGGCATGGCGGACAGGTATGACGGACCCCCGCCCCCGACTGTCGCGCGGACGAAGGGGCGGGAGCCCCGGCCCGTCGTCCGCGCGGCCGGGTGGGTTCCCGCGCCCGGGCGGGGGAGCGTCCGTTCGCGGCGGGGCGGGGGCATGACTGCTCCCGCGACGCCCGCATGCCGTGTGAGGCCCTTCCCGGGCATCTCCTGGATGGACGCGAGTCCCCTGACGTAGTCCGCATCCCGTGCCGTTCTGTTCGCCCGCATGCGCGAGGAGCACTCGCGGCCTCGACGTACACCGCGCACACGACGCGCGTCGTCTGCCCGTTGCCGGCGCGTGGGGTGTGCGACGTCATGTCTGGCATGTGCCTTTTCCCGCTGGACTTCCGCTCGATCCGTGGCATCTCTTTGCTCGTCGGATCTTGCTGATCCTCACAGGCTCGGGATCCAATTGAGACAGGACCTACCAGGTGCACGCGTCTTACGAAAGCGGTCCGACATGATCCACCGCACATACCCGGACGGTCAGCGGCCACAAACCGCGCGACGTGACCAGCCCGTCAGCACGGCACCCGCGCACAACGCTCCGGGCGACGTCCTGCTGTCCCTGCAGCGGGTGTTGTTGAACGTTCACGGTGGCCATTTCTCGGACGCGCGTGTCCGCCGACATGAACGGCGCAACGCGCTGCACACGTTACGCGGACTGATCCAGCTCGCCCGCCACGCGGCGGAACGGCCCGAGCTGGCCGCCGCGTGGCCGGGCATTCCGTTGGCGGGCATCTCCGAGCTCGTCGGCCGCGTCGAGGATCCGCTGGTCCGGGCCCATCTGGTCGGCAAGATGCTCGCCACCACCGAGCGTGGGGTCCGGCTCGGGATCAGCCCCCGCTCCCAACTGCCCACCCGACCGGACCTGGCCGGGGCGTTGATCACGGTTCTCGGCAATCTCGTCGACAACGCCATGGACGCGGTGCTGGACGACCGCGGCACCGACCCGTGGATCGAGGTCACCGTCCGTCAGGAGTCACTCTCCGACCCCGGTCCCGATTCCGGCAGCGCCGGTCCCGTCGAGCTGTGTGTGGCCGACAACGGACCGGGCGTCGCCGTCGAGCTCCGGAACCGGATATTCACCCGAGGGTTCTCCACCAAACCGGTCTCGTCGGACCAGCGCCGGGGCCTGGGACTCGCACTCGTGAAGACCATCGCCGAGGAGCACGGTGGCTCGGTCGCGGTCGCGGACCGCGCGGGCGGTGGCTGCCTGTTCACCGTACGCATACCGGCGCCGACCGCGACGCCGACCCCCCGAGGTCCGTCCGCGTCCGGCCGGCGCGACGGAGACGCCCCGTGATCGACGTGCTCGTCGTCGACGACGACTTCTACGTTGCCAAGATCAACGCACATTACGTGTCCGAGGTCCCCGGGTTCCGGGTCGCCGGGATCGCGCACAGCGCGGCGCCGGCGCTCGCCGCCGTCGAGAGGGGAGGCGTGGATCTGGTCCTGCTCGACCAGCACCTGCCGATCGAGACCGGACTGGCCCTCACCCGTAGGTTTCGGGCGCTGCAACTCGACGTGGACGTCATCATGGTCACGGCCGACCGGCGACCCGCCTCCGTGCGAGCCGCCCTGCGCGCGGGAGTCCTGCACTACCTGGTCAAACCGTTCACCATCGAAACCCTGCGCGGCAAGCTTGAGGCGTACGCCGAACTGCGCGCGACGATCGCCGAGGGCGAGGAACTGGACCAGGCGCGCATCGACCGGGCACTCGGGGCCCTGCGTGCGTCCGTCGCGCCCCGCGCCATGCCCAAGGGGTATTCGGAGCGCACCGCCGAGCTGATCACCCGCATCGTGTCGGACGAGGCCCGGCAGGTGTCCGCACAAGAGGTCTCCGAACGGGCGCGCATCAGCCGCTCGACCGCCCAGCGCTACCTGAAGTTCCTGTCGGAGGCCGGCACGGTGCAACTGACCCTTCGCTACGGCGACAGCGGCCGCCCCGAGCACATGTACTCCGGTTCCTGAACGAGGCGTGGCTGCGGCCAGGAGTGGCTCGGGCGAGGCGAGACGAGGCGGGGCTCCGGCGCGGCGTGCGCGATGCCGACGAGGTCCTCGCGGGAGGGGACCCCGGCCGGTGGTGGGACAGCCTTTGGTAGGACGGCCGTTGGTAGGACGGCCGTTGGATCAATGGGAAATACCCGCTTTCCGCAGTCAAGCCGGTTTGTCGCCACAAACCGGGTGCGGTCCGTGAGCATGTCCTAGCCTCCAGGGACCATCAGACCCAGGACCGCGGGCCGGAAATCCAGTTCGGGCTTCGGCGCCATGACGCGACAGGAAGCCGATCGGTGCTGAACCGCCTTCTCCCCCCGTCCGGTCCGGCCCGCATGCTCACCGTCATCACCATGGTGATGAGCCTCGGCCAGGGTCTGTGGATAGCCATCAGCGTGCTCTACGCCGTGACGATCGTCGGTCTCACCCCGGGGGAGCTCGGGATCAGCCTCGGGGTCTCGGCCGCGCTCGTCCTCGTGTCCAGCATCCCCCTCGGTCACCTGGCCGACCGGGCCGGGCCGCGTACGGTCCAGATGTGGTCGTTCCTCGCGCTGGCCCCGCTCACCGCGGTGCTGCTCCTCGCCCACGGCTTCTGGGCCTACGTGATCGTCACGTCCGTCCAGGGACTCTTCTACCGAGCCGGCAACAACGCCCGCAAGGCGATGATCGCGGCCAATGTGCCGCGGACCGACCGGGTACGCGTCACGGCGCGGATCCGCGCTGCCCTCAACGCTTCGGTCGCGGTCGGAGCCGGTATTTCCGGACTCGTCATCGCCTGGGGCGAGCCCGCCGGATACGCGGGCGCGATCCTCCTCACGGCGGTCTGCTTCCTCGTCACGGGCCTGCTCACCGCCAAGGAGCCGCCGGTGCCACCGGTTCCGGCCGCCGCCGGTGCCGCTTTCGCGGTGCTCCGGGACGTCCCCTTCCTGCTGTTCACCGCGCTTGACGGGCTACTGCTCACTCACGCGTTGCTGATCGACGTCGTGCTCCCGTTGTGGGTCATCCAGCACACGGACGCGCCGCGGTGGATGGCTGCGGTGATCCTCATCATCAACACCGCCATCGTCGTCACGCTCCAGACGAAGGCGGTGTGGGGGACCGAGGATCCCCGGTCCGCCTCCTGGGCCAGCTTCCAGGGCGCGGGTTGCGTGGCGGCGGCATGCGCGCTCTTCGCGCTGACCGGGGGAGCCGGCGCGGTGGCCGCCTGTGTGCTGCTCGTCCTGGGCGCCCTGGTCCACGGCCTGGGCGAGATCCGGCAGGCGGCGGCGAGCTGGACCATCGTGTTCGGCTTGGCACCCGACCACGCGCAGGGCCAGTACCAAGGTACTTACAAGATGGGCGGCGACCTCGGGAGGATCCTGGCGCCGGCCGCCTTCACCTGGTTGATCATCGGGCAGGGCGTCATCGGCTGGATCGTCCTGGCCGCGTCGTACGTCGTCCTGGCCGCGGCCATGCCGGTGGTCGTCGCCAGGGGGGTCCGCTACCGCGCTCCCGAGGGTGCGGCGGCGACCACCTGAGAGCACTGCCGGAGGTCCCGACGGCATGTTCCGGACCGGACCGGACCGGTGCGCGACCTTCCGCGGTGAGGGGGGGCCAGGAAGGAGGCGGACCGGAGGGCGACCGATACCCGCAGGGGGAGCCCGAATTCTCCATTCCGGATGGATAAATGAGAAGAACGCTTCTTTCGCGCGTCGGAAGTGTCTAGGGAGTCATTGGCGCAAAGGGGCCGGCGTGGAAACGCGTTGTTAGCGTGACCGGGTCCCGTCACCGAGGTAATCGGATTTCCATGAGCACAGCATTGAACCCGCGTTTGGGCTCCGGTCTGCTCCGCCATGCGAGTGGGCGTCCCGACAGCGTCGCCCTGACCCTCGGTCGCCGCGACTACACCTACGAGGAATCCGCGCTCATCGCCCGAAGGTGGGCCGCCCCCCTCGTCGAGGCGACGGGGGGCCGTCCCCGCAGGGTCGGCGTGTTCGCCCAGCGGAGCGAGGCCTCCTACCTGGGTGTGGCCGCCGCGTTGTTCGCGGGCGCCGCCTTCGTACCGCTCAACCGCAAGTTCCCCGTCGAGCGAACCCGATCAATGATCGAACGCGCCGACCTCGATGCCCTGATCGTCGACTCGGCGTCGCTGCGGGGCCTCGCCGAACTGCTGCGCGGCTTGGCGCGCAAGCCGGTCGTCCTCCTGCCCGACACCCTGCGAGGCGCGGCAGGGGATCTCGGCGACGTACGGGTGCTGGACGCGGTCGACCTCGCCACGGCCGTTCCACTGGAGCCGGATCAGCTTCCGCCGGTGTCGTCCGAGGACCTCGCGTACCTGCTCTTCACCTCGGGCAGCACCGGCGTGCCCAAGGGGGTTCCGGTCACCCACGGCAACGTGCGCGCCTTCCTCGGGGCCAACCAGGAGCGCTACCGGCTGACGCCCGACGACCGGCTGTCCCAGACGTTCGACCAGACCTTCGACCTCTCCGTCTTCGACCTCTTCATGGCCTGGGAGAACGGGGCACGGCTCTGCGCCATGGACCCCCTGGAGATCCTGGCGCCGTTCAAGTACCTGGAGCGCAACGGGATCACCGTCTGGTTCTCGGTGCCTTCCGTGGCCGCGATGCTGCGCAAGCGCGGGGTCCTGGGACCCGGCACGATGCCCACGCTGCGGTGGAGCCTGTTCTGCGGTGAGGCGCTGCCGCGGGCCTCCGCCGAGGCCTGGCAGGCGGCGGCTCCGGGGTCGATCGTGGAGAACCTGTACGGCCCGACCGAACTCACCATCGCCTGCACGGTGCACCGCTGGGATCCCACGACCGGTCCGGACGCCTGCGTCCACGACAACGTGCCCATCGGCCGTCCCTACCCGGGCCTGAGCACCCTGGTGGTGGACGAGCGGCTCGTGCCGGTCCCGGACGGCACGATCGGGGAACTGTGCGTCGCCGGCCCGCAGACCACTCCCGGCTACTGGCGCGATCCCCGGATCACCGCCCAGCGGTACTTCGCCCACGAGGGCCGTACCTACTACCGCACCGGGGACCTCGTGCGGCTCCGAGCCGGCGAGTACGTGTGTCTCGGCCGCAACGACCAGCAGGTCAAGGTCGGCGGTCACCGTGTCGAACTGGGTGAGATCGAAGCCGTGCTGCGCCGCGCCGGCGCCGTGGAGGCCGCCGCACTGCTGTGGCCGGACCCGGAGACCATCACCGCCGTGGTGACCGGTGACGTCGAGCCGGGCGCGCTGACCGACGCCTGCACCGCGGCGCTGCCCCCCTACATGGTGCCGCGCTCGGTGCGCGTCATCGGGGAGCTGCCGGTCAACGGCAACGGGAAGGTCGACCGGGCGGCGTTGCGCCGGTGGCTCGACGGGACGGCGCCCGCCGGCACCTGACGCGTGGGCCGGCACCTGACACGCCCTCGGGCACCCGACATGAGCGATGAGACCGATGAGACCGCACAGGAAGGCAACGTGAGCGACGTGAGCAACGTGGAGCGACTCATAGCGCAGACCCTCGGCATCTCCGAGGACCGCGTCACGGAAGGACTCGAATACCAGTCGATCAGGGAGTGGGACTCGCTCGGACACGTCTCGCTGATGGTCGCCATCGAGGGGGAGTACGCCGTGGAGGTGGACGACGAACTCATCCTGGCGCTGCGCTCGGTGGCGGCCATCCGTGAGTTCGTCGCCGGCCGGGACCCCGCCGGCGAGGGCGTCGCACAGCACGACCTCGCCGAGGGGGGCGTCGCGAAGCACCTTCCCGGCCACGAGGAGGTGGCCGCGGGCGCCGGCCGGGACGCGCGGCCCGCCGTGCGCCGCGGCCTGGAGGGGGTGGTGTTCGACGACACCGCCATCACCCACATCGACGGCGCGGCGGGGGTCCTGGAGTACCGCGGCTACAGCATCCACGACCTCGCCGCCCGTGCCTCGTTCGAGGAGGTGGCCCACCTCCTCGTGTACGGCGAGTTGCCCGACGCCGCGGCCCTGGAGGTATTCCGCAAGCAGTTGGCTGCCGCCCGGGCGTTGCCGACGCCCGTACTCGACCTGGTCCGCGCCCTGACGCACGCGCACCCGATGGAAGTGCTGCGCACCTGTGTCTCGGCCCTCGGTGCCTTCGGGCCGCGCAGGACCGCCGGAACCGACGAGACCTACGTCGAGGCACGCGCGGCCGGGATCGAGCTGATCGCGCGGATTCCGATGATCGTCGCCGCCCACCACGCCCTCCGCAGCGGGCGGGAGCCGCTCCAGCCCGCCGAGGACGCCTCGCACGCCGAGGCCTTCCTCACCGTGCTGCTCGGCGAACGCCCCTCCCCGGCCGCGGTCCGCTTCATCGACAAGGGCTTCATCGTCCACGCCGACCACAGTTCCAACGCCTCGGCCTTCACCGCCCGCGTGGCCATCGGCTGCCGGGCCGGCATGACGGCCGCGCTCACCGCCGCCATCGCCGCCTTCGCGGGATCCGTGCACGGCGGCGCCGCGGAGCGCGTCGTCGGCCTCATCGACGACGTGGGCTCCGCCGACAACGCCGAATCACACGTGACAGCGCTCCAGGGACGCGGCGAACCGGTGATGGGGTTCGGCCACCGGGTCTACCGCACGGAGGACCCGCGCGTGCGCCATCTACGGAACACCGTGGTGGAGTTGAGCGAGGAACGCGGTGACAGCGGCGGTCTCGACATCCTCGACGCGGTGGCCCGTGCCATGCGGCCCTACGGCCGACACGGCGTCGCGGCCAACGTGGACCTCTACGCCGGTCTGGCCTACCGGCTGCTCGGCCTGCCCGACGATCTGGCAGTGGCGCTCTTCGTCGTGGGGCGCACGCCGGGCTGGGTGGCCCAAGCCTTGGAGCAGCAGGCCAACAACGTGCTGATCCGTCCGCTGTTGGCCTATTCGGGGCCGCGCGGTCGTACGTACCGGAACGTGGAGGAACGATGACGGACAGGGCCTGCGAACCGCCCGAGCGAAGGGGACCAGCCGGCGGGGACACACCGGTCGACCTGCCGGCCTTCGCGGTGGACCACGGTTTCGACCTCGGCTCCGTCCCCTACAGCGGACGCGTACTCCTCGAATCGCTGCTGCGTTCCGGCGATCCGGAACGGGCCGCCCTGCTGGGGAAGCGGCTGGCCCGGGGCGAGGTTCCCGACCTGGAGATGCCCTTCAGGCCCGCGCGCATCCTCGTGCAGGACTACACGGGCATCCCGCTCCTCGTGGACCTGGCCGTCCTGCGGGACCGGGTGGCCGAGCCCACCCGGGTCAACCCCGCCCTGCCCATCGACGTCGTCGTCGACCACTCCGTCCAGACGGACTGGGCGGGCCGCCCGGACGCGCTCGCCCTGAACGAGGCACTGGAGATGTCGCGGAACCAGGAGCGCTACGCGTTCCTGAAATGGGCGGAACGTTCCTTCGAAGGGCTGAGCGTCACGCCACCGGGCCGCGGCATCGTTCACCAGGTCAACCTGGAGCGACTGGCCACCGTCGTCGCGGAAGGCCGGGACGGCCGCCTCTTTCCGGACACCGTCATCGGTACCGACAGCCACACGACGATGGTCAACGGCCTCGGCGTGCTGGGCTGGGGGGTCGGGGGCCTGGAGGCGGAGGCGCAGATGCTGGGCCTGGCCCAGCCGCTGCGCGTACCGGAGATCGTGGGCGTGCGGCTCACGGGCTCGGTCAGTCCCGGCACCTCCTCCACGGATGTGGTGCTGACCCTGACGCGCAGGCTCCGGGAGGAGAACGTACGCGCCCTGATGCTGGAGTTCACCGGTCCGGGCGTCAGCGAGCTCACGGCGGCCGACCGGTGCACGATCGCCAACATGGCGCCGGAATACGGAGCCATGTCCGCCTTCTTCCCGGTCGACGAGGAGACCCTGGACTACCTGCGGCGCACCGGCCGCTCGGCCGCCGAAGTGGCCCGCGTACGGGACTACTGCGGCCGACAGCGGTTGCTCCGTGACGGGGCGGATCCCGTGTTCGGCCGGACCATCGACTTCGACCTCGCCGCGGTCGGCCCGAGCCTCGCCGGGCCCAGCAGGCCCGACCAGCGGATCTCGCTGGGGGAGTTGCCCGCCTCCTTTGCCGCGATGCACGCCGGAGAGGTCCGTACCGAGGGCCCGGTGAGCGACGGCGACCTGGTGATCGCCTCCATCACCTCGTGTACGAGCACGTCCAACCCCAAGTCGATGCTGGCGGCCGGACTGCTGGCACGCCGTGCGGTGGAGCGCGGTCTCACCGTGCCGGCGCACGTCAAGACGAGCCTGTCGCCCGGCTCCCGCGCGGTCACCCGCTACCTCCGGGACTCCGGACTCCTGGCGGACCTGGAAGCCCTGGGCTTCCACGTCACCGGGTACGGTTGCATGACGTGCAACGGTGGCAGCGGCCCCCTCAACCCCGGTGTCGGGGAAGCCGTCGACCGGGCCGGGCTGACGGTGGCCGCCGTCCTCAGCGGCAACCGCAACTTCGAGGCCCGCGTGCACCCCCAGGTGCGCGCCGGCTACCTGGCCTCGCCGGCCCTCGTCGTCGCCCTGGCGCTCGCCGGCAGCGTCCACGCCGACCTGGAGAACGAACCGCTCGGCACCGACCCCGACGGCAACCCGTTCCACCTGCGCGACCTGTGGCCCCACAGCAGCGAACTGCAACAGTTGGAGGACGCCTTCGTCACCCCGGAGGTGTTCGCGCGGGACGAGGAGTCCGGATCCGCCTGGGACGCGGTCCCCGTACCGGAGGGCACCGTGTTCCCCTGGGACGCGAACTCCACCTACATCAAAGCCCCCGCCTACGTGGACCCGGCCCCGGCCCTCGGTTCGCTGACCGGAGCCCGCGCCCTGCTCGCCCTCGGCGACGACGTCAGCACCGACCACATCTCCCCGGTCGGCGCCATTCCCACCGATTCGCCCGCCGGACGCCACCTCACGGAGCACGGAGTCCGCGACTTCAACTCCTACGGATCCCGCCGCGGCAACCACGAGGTGATGGCCCGGGGTGCGTTCAGCAATCCGAGGCTGCGCAACCGACTCGTCGGCGAGGGCGAAGGGGGCGGCACGACGCTGCACCTGCCGGACGGCGAGCGGTTGCCCGTGTTCGAGGCCGCGGAGCGCTACGCCGGGACCGGGACCCCGCTGATCGTCCTGGCCGGCCGCAGCTACGGAATGGGATCCTCACGCGACTGGGCCGCCAAGGGCCCCTGGCTGTTGGGCGTCCGGGCCGTGCTCGCCGAAAGCTTCGAACGCATCCACCGGGCCAACCTGTGCGCGATGGGGATCCTTCCGCTGCTACTGCCCGAGGGCCGGAGCTGGGGCGGCCTCGGTCTCACCGGACGCGAGGAGTTCGCGCTGGACCTGGACCGGATGCGGGAGACCGGCGAGGTGCGGGTCACCGCGGACACGACGACCTTCACGGTGCGCGCCGACGTGCAGTCGGCGGGGGAGTGGGAGGTCCTCCTGGCCGGCGGGACCCTGCCGTACCTGCTGCGACGGATGCGGGCCGAGGAAGGCGAGCGGTGAGCGTCCACATCCTCGACCGGATCGGCCTGCGCGACGCGTTCGACACCGACGCCCTCGCCGCGCGGACGAAGACCTTCCAACCGGTCCACGTCGGGACCCAGGACGTGCCCATCGGCACCCTGCTGGACGCCCTGGACGAGGATCCGAACCTGCTGCCCCCGCGTACCGGACACCTCGGCAACTGGCAGGACATCGTGGCGGGGCGCTCCGGCCCGATGGACTTCAACACGGCCGTCTGTGGTGCTGGGTACGGTTATCCGATGGTCTACGGATTCACCCGGACCGAGGCCGACACCCCGGGGGGCGACGACGCCTACCAGCCCGGCTCGCTCATCGACCGGGGGCGGCGGCACCTGCTGCCACTGTTCACCTGGGACGGCGCCGGCTTCGCCCGCCGGGACCGCTCCGTGCCACTTTTCTGCCCCTTGGTGCAGACGGAGGTGGACGGGCAGCTCGTGCCCCTGGCCGAAGTGCAATGGCGGCGGATGCTCGCCGCACCGGGCTACCGATTCGTCCAGTGGGCCGGCGTCATCACCAACAACGGCCCCCTCGTGACGGACATGCTCACCCTGCTCGTCGAGCAGGCCGGTTCGCAGGGACGCAACCAGGCACTCGCCGAACTGATCGGCCACGCCGTACGCCTCGACGGTCGGGTCGACCGCAGCGACTTGCGGGCCGACGGCCACGGCTTCGTACTCGGCGGGTTCCGGTACCCCTCGGCCCGCGCCCTCGCCGAAGCGACGATGCTGACGGTACGTGCCCTGGTGGAGCCGCGGGAGTTCTTCGCGCGGATGCCCGACCTGCCTCCCGTGCTGCCGGTGATGTCGCTCCAACTGACCAACGTGCTCTTCGGACTTCTGAACACACACCGCCCGGACGCCGAGGTGGGTACTTCGGAGCGCCCCTTCATCACCCATCTGCACTGGGGGGCGCGGGCCATGGCGGGCTGCCCGCCGCGCAGGAGTGGCTACCTGACCAGGCGCAGCATGGTGCGCTCGTTGCGGGCCATCACCGATCCGCTGGTACGCCACTTCGACGCGGTGAACCCGACCGCCTTCGTCCTGCTTCCCGCACAGGTCTTCATGCTGTGCCCGCCGAGTACGTCCGAGGCCGACGCCGAACGTCTCGCCGGGCTGTTCCGAGCCGTGTCGGCGGCGGGCCCCGACGACGCCCACGCGACCACGTTGGCCTGGCTCGACGAGAACCGCGACGGCCTGTCGGCATACCTGAGCAGCCGGTTCCGCAGTTGGGGAGGGGTTCCCGCCGACGGCGACGCCCGCGAACCGTCCGTGCCCGTCCAGCCCGAGGGCTTCCGTGCCCTGACCTTCCGCCAGGCATGCGGCGCGGTGGCGGCGTTCGAGGAGGTGCTGGGATGAGGCTCGCCCACCACGAGGTCGTCATCGCGCTCAAGGAGCCCTTCGTCAGCAACACCGGGTCCACCACGCGGGTGCGTCAGAGCGTCGTGACCCTGACCTGGGAGGGGCTGGTCGGCCTCGGAACCGCCCGCGGCGCGGCTCCGGCGGACCTGGACGCCTGCGCGCCCGCATTGGCCGGAGCCTCACCCTTCGCCCTTCGCGAGGTCCTGGCCCGCCTGGAGCACGTGGGCCCGGCCGCCCTGTCCGCCGTCGACATGGCGCTCCACGACCTGTTGGGCAAGGCCTGCGGGCAGCCGCTGCACCGCCTCCTCGGTCTCGACGGGCTTCCGGCGGAGCCCACCGCCCTGTCCATCGGAGCGTGCACGGACGAAGAACTCGTCCGCAGGGCCGAGCGGCTGGCGCACTGGCCGATCCTCAAACTCAAGCTCACCCCCGAGGACACGGGGCGTCGGGTGGGAGTGCTCCGTTCGGTGTACGGCGGGCGCATCCGCGTGGACGGCAACGGTTCGTGGAGTCCCGACCGGGCCCTGAGGGTCGCCGAGGAGATCCACCGGTACGACGTCGAGCTCCTGGAGCAGCCGGTCGCTCCCGGCGCGCCGGACGACCTGCGTCACGTTCACGAGCGGTCCCCGGTACCGGTGTTCGCGGACGAGGACTGCCAGGGCCCCGACGACGTCCTGAGGCTGAGCGGTCGGGTCACGGGCATCAACATCAAGCTCCTCCAGTGCGGCGGACTGGCCCGGGCCCGGGACATGATCACATTGGCCCGCGGCTGTGGGCTGAAGGTCATGCTCGGCTGCAAGGTGGAGAGCGTACTGGGTACGACCGCCATGGCGCAGTTGGCCGGTCTCGTCGATCACCTCGACCTGGACGGACCCCTCCTGCTGAGCGACGACCCGTTCACCGGGGTACGCATCGACCACGGCCGGCTCGCCCTGCCGACGGCGCCCGGCATCGGCGTCGCACCCCTTGAAGCCCCCAACCGAGAGGACCGACATGCGGCTGCGCTGCGCAGTGCTCGATGACTTCCAGGACGTCGCCACCACGATGGCCGACTGGAGCCCCGTGTTGGACCGGGTGGAAGTCACCGGTTTCCCCCGGCATTTCGACACCGAGGACGAACTGGTCGCGGCCGTCGCCGACTTCGACATCATCGTGACCCTGCGCGAACGGGTGGCGTTCCCGGCCTCCCTGCTGGCACGGCTACCGAAGCTGCAACTGCTGATCGCCTCGGGAATGCGCAACTCCGTGATCGACTACGTTGCCGCGGAGCGTCACGGCGTCACCGTGTGCGGCACGGGGAGTGCCTCCACCCCGCCGGTGGAGCTGACCTGGGCGCTGCTGCTGGGCCTCGCCCGGGGCATCGTCACCGAGAACAACGCCCTGCGCGACGGCGGTCCCTGGCAGTCCACCGTCGGCGCCGACCTGCACGGCCGCCGCCTGGGCCTGCTCGGGCTCGGAAAGATCGGCAGCAAGGTCGCACAGGTCGGCCTGGCCTTCGGCATGGAGGTCACGGCCTGGAGCCAGAACCTCACGAAGGAACGCGCCGACGAGGTCGGCGTCCGGGCGGCCGCCTCCAAGGAGGAACTCCTCTCCACCAGCGACTTCGTCTCCCTGCACCTGGTGCTCGGCGACCGCACCCGCGGCCTGCTCGGAGCCCCCGAACTGGCCCTCCTGAAGCCGACGGCCCACCTCGTGAACACCTCGCGCGCCGGCCTCGTCGACCAGGACGCCTTGCTCGACGCGCTGCACGCCGGGCGCATCGCCGGCGCCGGCATCGACGTCTTCGACATCGAACCGCTGCCCGCCGACCACCCGATGCGCACCGCCCCGCGGCTGCTGGCCACACCGCACCTGGGCTACGTGTCCCGGTCCAACTACCGCACCTACTACGGCCACGCGGTCGAGGACATCCAAGCCCACCTGGCCGGCACGCCGGTCCGTCGCCTCGGCTGACGCCATCCCCTTCCGACCAGCCCCGCCCGTTCCCTTGGAGAACCTCCGGTGAGCAGCACACCCCGCCGCATGATGAAGCTCGGTGCCTTCCTGCCCGCGCCCGGCCACCACGTCGCGGCCTGGCGCCATCCCGACGCCCGCCCCGACGGCGGTCTCGACTTCGACTACTACCGCTCGCTCGTGCGGACCGCCGAGCGCGGAAAGTTCGACATGGTGTTCCTGTCCGACGGCGCGGGTGTCCGCACCAAGTACAAGGACGCGGACGAACTCAGCCGTCAGGGCCGCATGGTCCACTTCGAACCGATGACGCTGCTCTCCGCGCTCGCCGTCCACACCACCCACATAGGTCTGACGGCGACCTCGTCGACCACGTACAACGAGCCGTTCACCGTCGCCCGACAGTTCGCCTCCCTCGACCACCTCAGCGCCGGCCGCGCGGGCTGGAACGTCGTCACCTCCGCCACCGACGCCGAAGCCAGGAACTACAACCTGGACCGGCAGCCCGAGCACGCGGCGCGCTACCACCGCGCGCGCGAGTTCATGGAGGTCGTCACGGGTCTGTGGGACAGCTGGGATGACGACGCCTTCCTCTACGACAAGGAATCCGGGCGCTTCTTCGACCCGGAGAAGCTGCACATCCTCGGCCACGAGGGCGAGCACTTCTCGGTCAAGGGCCCGCTCAACCTGGCCCGCCCGCCGCAGGGCTATCCCGTCATCGTCCAGGCGGGCTCCTCCCCGGACGGCCAGGACTTCGCCGCCCGTTGGGCCGAGGTCGTCTTCACGGTGCAGCAGACCCGCGAATCCGCGCAGTCGTACTACCGCGGTCTGAAGGACCGGGTCGCGGGCTACGGCCGGAACCCGGACGACGTGAAGGTGCTGCCCGGCGTGTTCATCGTCGTGGGCCGCACCCTCGCCGAAGCGGAAGAGAAGTACGAGACCCTGCAGTCGCTGGTCGACCCGGTGGTGGGTCTGGGCATGCTCTCGTACCAGCTCGGCATGGTCGACCTCTCGGGCTACCCGCTGGACGGGCCGCTGCCGGAACTCCCCGCGATCGAGGGAAGCACGAGCAAGCAGCAGACGATCTACGAGCAGGCCAGGCGCCAAGGCCTCAGCATCCGCGAGCTGTACCTGGCCGTGGCGGCGGGACGCGGCCACCGGTTCCTGCTGGGTACCCCCGAAACCGTCGCCGACCAGTTGGAGGACTGGTTCGTGAACGGAGCGGCCGACGGCTTCAACATCATGCCGGACTACCACCCCGGAGGGCTCGACGCGATCGTCGATCTCCTCGTGCCGGAGCTCCGCCGTCGCGGGCTGGTGCGCACCGAGTACGAGGGGACCACGCTCCGGGAGAACCTCGGACTGCCCCGGCCGTCCCTCGGCGCGGCCGCGAGGACCGGCCGGTGACCGGGACCGAGGGACCCCTCGGTGTTCCCGCGTCCCGTCACCCACTCATCCCAACGAGGACCTGAACCATGCCGAAAGTGCTACTGCTCTCCCGCCAGCCGCTCGCCACGCGTCCGTTGCAGGACTGGTTGGACCACACCAGGGACGACATCGTGCTGGTGACGATGCCCAAGGCGGTGACCGGCGCCGAGGACGTCCTGGCCGAGCACTTCCCCCAGCACCTGATCGTCGACGACTACCACTCCTGGTCCGCCGAGCAGGCGGCCGAGGAAGCCGCGCGCAAGTACGGGGTGGACCTCGTCGCGAGCAGCGCCGAGAACGACGTCCTGCGGGCCGCGCGGCTACGGGAACGCCTCGGACTGCCGGGCCAGGGCGTGGCATCGGCGACCGCCTACCGGGACAAGGTAGTGATGAAGCAGCTGGTGCGGGCGGCGGGCATCGCGGTGCCCGCGTTCGCCCCGCTCGACAGCCCCGCGGACCTGCTGGACTTCGTGGAGGCCGAGGGCTACCCGGTGGTGGTGAAGCCCCGCTTCGGGGCCGGTGCCGCCGGTGTGGCGGTCCTTCGCGGCCACCAGGACGTCACGGCGTTCCTGGCCGGGGAGAGGAACTCGGACGTCCCCTACCTGCCCGGGCAGTGGATGGCCGAGTCCTTCGTCAGCGGGGAGTTCTTCCACGTCGACGGCATCATGCGGGACGGGCGGGTCGTGCACGCCTGGCCCTCGCAGTACACCAGCGGCTGCGCCGAGCGCATCCATGACGAACTGCACCTCGGCAGCGTGATGCTGGCGGCCGACGACGACCGCACCGGTCCGCTGGTCCGCATGGCGGCCGATGTCGTGGCCGCGCTGCCGGCGGCTCCCCACGCCCTCGCCTTCCACCTGGAGGCATGGATCGACGGCGACGGCACGCTGGTGATGTGCGAGATCGCGAGCCGGGCGGGCGGCGCGTTGATCGCGCAGGCGTACGAGCGGGCCTTCGGCGTGCAGCCCGCCCGCGAGGGCCTGCGGGGGCAGTGCGGCGCGGAACTGATCCTGACGGACCAGCCCGCGACGCCGGCCGTCCTCGTCGGCTGGGCCATGCTCCCCCCGGGACACGGAGAGTTCGTTCCCCCCGCCGGGACGTGCCCGGTTCCGGGCAGCCGGTTCGAGCTCCTGATGGAGGCGGGCGCCGAGGGCAAGGGCGTGACCCATCTCCTGGACTCGGCCGCCTCCTTGTTCGTCGAAGGCCCCACCGCCGACTCCGCCCGCCGGCGCCTGATGGCGGCGATCGACTGGTGGAACGAGAACACGGCCTGGAAGTAGCCGACCCGACCCGCCCTCCCGAGAGGAACAAGGACCACCCTCATGTCTTCGTCCGAACACGTACTGATCGTCGGCGCGGGCCGCGACTTCCCCGCCCGCATCCGCGAGGCCCGGCCGGGTGCCAGGACCACGGTCATCTGTCAGCTGGACTCGATCGCCAAGATCCGCCGACCGGGGGACAACGCCCGGGTCCTGTGCCTGCGCGGTGACGCCCCCGACCAGGAATGGATCGACCTCGCCGCCGCCGCGCACGCCCGCGACCCGTTCACCCGCATCGGTACCTTCGGGGAACGAGACCAGGACCGCTACGCCGCGATCTCCGATGCCCTGGGCCTGGGCGGACACACCGTCGAAACGGTGACCCTCGTCCACGACAAACACGCGATGCGGGCGCGGCTGCGCGAGGCGGGCATCGACACCACCGCGTGCGCCCGGGCAGCCGATCCGGACGAACTGCGCGCCTTCGTGGAGGCGTACGGCACACCCTGCGTCGTCAAGCCGATCTCCAGCGCGGGCAGCGCGGGCGTCACGAAGGTGACGCACGAGGACGGGCTGGACGAGGCCTTCGAGCGGGCCCTCGGCGACCACCTCGGTCTGACCAACACGGGCGTCATGATCGAGGAGTTCCTGGAGGGACCGCAGTTCAGCGTCGAGGCGTTCTCCGAGGCGGGCGAGCACGTCCTGGTGGCCGTCACGCGGAAGTACTCGGATCCGCGGACGTTCGTCGAACTCGGCCATGTCTGCCCGGCGTCGCTGCCGCAGGACGACGTCTCGATGATCGAGGCGTACGTCTTCTCGGTGCTGGACGCACTCGCCGTGGGGTTCGGTCCGACGCACACGGAGATCGTCCTCACCCCCAAGGGGCCACGACTCATAGAGACGCACGTCCGCATGGGCGGCGACATGATCCCGACGCTGACCCTGGAAGCGACCGGGGTGGACACGGACGACTGCACGGCGCGCCAGACGCTCGGCGAGCCGGTCCTGCCCGGCATTCGCGCACGACTCGCCGAACCGGTCGCGGAGGGCCGAAGCTCCGCGATCTGGTTCGCCTCCGTGGAGGCCTGCGGGACGCTGGAGGAGATCCTCGGCCTGGAACGGGCCCGAGCGCTCCCCGGCGTGACGCAGGTGGACGGCATGGTCGCCCCCGGCGCACGGGTGGGTGCACTGGAGAGCTCCCTGTCGAGGGTGGCCTACGCGCGCGCCCTCGGGCCCAACGAGGAGGAGGCGGTGAAGGCGGCACGGGACGCGGTGAAGGGCCTGGAGTTCCGCATCCGGGCCGCGGCGCGGGACACCGACACGGTGTAGCGAGCAACGGCGGTCCGCGCGGACGCCTGTCGGGTCGACGAGTCGGGTGCACCGGCGCAGGAACCCACCGAGGTCTCCTGCGTCCGGACGCTGCCCGGCACCCGCGCGCGTCCCGCTGCCGAACGGCGTCCCGTCGGTGGGCAAGTCGATGAGGATGTGACCAATACCGAAGTCGGGACGGGGTGGGGGTCATGCCGAGAAGAGTCGGGCGCACCGGGAACGGAGCGCCGCCGCGCCATGCCTACGTATCGCGGAGCGGGCCGGCGATCCTCGTGCCGATGGCGTCGACGCTGCACCGCTGTCTTCTCGAAGCGCGGATCAGGATGGCGACCGCCCACATCCCCGGGCAGGGCGAGGCGTCGGGGTTGCGGCGGGCCACGGCCAGGGCCGTGGCCCTCGACGGCTACTTGAGCAGGAGGTCACAGTGGGTGGGAACGGCTGCCGAGCCCGGCCTCTACGTGCGGGACACCGCCCGGCTGCGCCACGCGGTGCTGCGGGACTACGTCGCTGAACTGGCCGTGTTCGCGGGTATCGCGGGAGGCGTGAAGTTGGCATTGATCGGGTCTCCCGAAGGCCTCCTCGATCCCCCGGAGGAAGCCGCGACCGGCCATGGCCTCGACTACTACCTCCTCCAGTGCCTGAGGCAGGACGCGGAGCGTGCGGTGGCAGGCCCGGCCGGGGTCCCCGGGCCGTCCTACGCGGCCGCGGTCGACAGCATCCTGAAGCCCGGAGTGCTGCCGCCGACCGGAGCCCGCATGGAATTCCTCGCCAAGCCTCTGTTCCACGGCCACGGGGTGCTTGTGGCCACCCCGATTTTCATCGCCCACACCGCCTGCCGGCCGGCACCGGGTGTCGGCGGCTGAGTTGAGAGGGGTGCCCGTCCCCTTCCCCTCCGCCGACCGGATGCGTCACGCAGACCGGACCGCTGCCGGGGTCGCGGCGCCGGTCACGCCCCGTCGCCGAGCAATTGGCGTGCAAGGGAGCTCCAGCTCGTGTGGATCGGGTGACCGCGTCGAGCAGGGCCCGGCTCGCGTCCTCATCCGGGCATGGAACGGGGGTCTTCCCCAGGTCGCCCTCGACCGCCGCCGCGCTACGGACGAAGTGCTTCCGGTACTGACTGAACAGGAGGAGAGCCCCGCCCGGTGGACATCGCCGGGCGGGGTGGGTGGTTCGTCGATGAGGGTCAGCCGAGTTTGGTGAGCTGTATGTCCAGGACGTCCAGCGCCAGCTCGGGCTTCAGGCCCACCGTGTAGGAGGTGGCCAGGGTGTTGCCCTTGCGGACGACGACCAGCCGGGTGTCGAGGTCGTCGCTGGAAAGGGTGAGGGTCACGGCGTCGTCGGCGCCCGTGACCGCGGGCCCGGGGGCAACCTTGGTGATCTTCTCCTCGGCCTGGGGCACGGCATAACCGCCGGCGCAGGCGGTGCCCGCGGCCTTCACGGAGGCGAGGGCCTCCTCGGCACCCTTGCCGTCGTAGGAGGTGAGGGTGAGGGCGGTGAGGCCCAGGCCGGCCACACCGGCGCTCTCCGGGGTGCTGACCTTGGTGCGGGCGGCACCGGTCGCGGTGCCGATGGCGCCCAGGGTCTGCGCCTGGGCGAGGACCTTGCACTCGGGCTTGTCGCTGGTGACCGTGGCGGCGGCGGCGACCTCCGCCGGGGTGACCTCCGTGAGCATGCGGTCGCGCACGTCGGCCTGGGTGACGATCAGCTTGGCGAGCTCGGCGTCGGTCTTGCCCTTGGCCGGGGTCGCGGCGACGGGGGCCGACGCCGATCCGGCGGCCTTCGGCTCGTCCTTCTTGTCGGCCGGCTTGTCCGAGCTGCACGCGACGACCAGCAGTGCCAGCGAAACGGCGGACCCCGTCATGACGGAGCGACGGACGATGGTGTTACGCACGGTGGAAACCCCCCACGGACGGCAGTGTCGCGGCAGAATCTACCGGCTGGTAGCGGCAAACGATCAAGAGCGGCGCATCAGCCCCACATCGTGATCCAGGCGAGACCCGTATGACACCCGTCCGTACCGTCTGCCGAGCCGGCTGCTTCACGCCAACCCCGGCACGCACGGGGACGTCCCGGTATCCGAGCTCGACAGCACGGGTCGGGTGCCGGTGATGGCCCGCCCGGACGGCGACGAAGCCCTGCACATCGTGTTCACCGACGGAGTGATCCGCCGGCTGCGGGGCGGCAACGCACACACCACGTCCGCCTTCTTCTCCGCTCCGACCACTGCCTTGCCCGATCGGCGGGACCCGGCCGGGAGCGCACTCGTCACGACCGAGGGCCGGCCTTCGAGGGGGCAGGGCCCCCGAAGGAGAACTTCACCGGCTGAACCAGCCACAGAGCAGCTGCTGCTCCGGTCGAGCGGAGTCCGCCCGGCCGGAATTCCTCCGGCGCGGACGGACGGACGGGGTCACGAGGGTGGGAGGTCCCGGGTGGCGGGGGCGGCGACCACGTTGATGTTGAACGTGTGGGACCGCAGCCCGCCCGCGATGCCCATGAAGAGCAGGGCGAAGTGTTCCTGCCCGCGCGCGGTCGTGATGCCGCCGATGTCCAACTGCGACGACACGGGCCAGCCGAGGTCCGTGAGCAGCCGGCCGGCAGTCCGTTTGGCCTCGGCGTCGTCGCCGGAGAGGAACACGGTGCTCGGGCCGTCGAGACCGCCCGGGGCGGTCATCACGGTGGAGTCCATGGTGCACAGCGTCTTTACGACGGGAGTCAGCGGGAACGCCTCCTGGATCTGCTCGCCCAGGCTGCTGTTCGGGTGCGACAGCTCGACGAAGTCGTCGGAGAGGCCGACCCCGACATCGATCAGCAGGGTTCCCGCCAGGGCCGGCGCCCCGATGGAGTGGAGCAGCTCCACGGAGACGCCGCCCGGTGTGGCGTTCACGAGCACCTCCGCGTGGGCGGCCGTCTCGCTCAGGCCCGCCACGCGCAGCCCGAGGTCTGTTCGTTCCTCCGGACGGCGCGAACCGAGGAGGATGTCATGTCCTGCGGCGCCCCAGCCGTGGGCCAGTGCTCGGGCGACGTTGCCGGTGCCAAGTAGTCCAATGCGCATGCTGCGACGCTAGCCGCCGCTTCGCTCGGGGGAATCGGGCTGCGGGCCCGTACGGGCCGGTACCAAAGACGTAGGTCCACCGGCCTCCCGGAAGGTCGTTGCGGAGGCCTCAGACCCGAAGCCGTTGGACGACGCCGATGCCGCTTCCTTCCCGGGACTCCCACGTCCAGGTCTCCTCCAGGCACAGCTGAGGCTGGACGCGGCTTCCGCCCCGGACGGTCCGGACGGCGGCGAGGTCATCAGGTAGGCCCCTCGGAGGAGGTCAACATCGCCGTCGGTGCGGCCGAACTGCGCGCAACCCAGGGCTTCGAAAGCGGCCATGGACGGGCGAGTGGGTCCTCAGGTCTCGGAGTCCGCCTGCCCGCTGACGATCAACGCGACCATCACGTGGTGCGAACTGATCCTCCACACCATGGCCGACCGGAGTGTGCCCTGCACAACAGCGGGCCCGTGGCCGGTACGGCGGTGCCGGGTACCCGAACCCCGGCTCCGTAGGGCGGAGAAGACGGCGAACGACTCGGTCGCGGAGGCGCCGGGCGTACCGTCGTAACGTCCTGCTGAGGGCCTCCGAAGGGAACCATCGCAGGAGGGCCGCGGCGAGGCGCACGGCCATCTTGTGGCTTCGGTCCTCCGGCCGCGGTCACAGGGCTGCGGCATCCGTCCGAAACTCCCCGGCCCGTCCTGCGGCGCTCTATCGTTGCCCGTAGCCCTCGCCGCCAGGAAGAGCAGCAGATGAGTGCCCAGCCCGACCACGGACCTACCACCCCGTACGCACCCGCGCCCGGTGCTGCGGCTGAACTCCGTGCCCAGCTCCGGACGGACCACCGTGCCGAGCAGTGGGTGCCGGCCTTCGAGCGGGACTGGACGGAGGCGCTGGAGGACGCCCGCCGCGCGTTCAGTCCGACCCTGCTGCATGAGGTGGTGCGCAACTGGCAGCTGCGATTGGCCGAGGCTCCGACCGTCGACGCGTGCATGGACTCCGGACAGCACGAGGCCGACTTCGTAGACCTGGACGACGTCCGCGGCGGTCGCCTGTGACCGACGAACAGCCGTGGGCGGTCCGCCTGTCCCCGCGGGCCGCGAAGACCCTTGCGGAGCTCTCCGAGCCGGCCCGGGAGATGGTCCGCGACATCCTCGACATCGCGGTGCGCTCCCCGTGGGGATGGCCGCAATGGAACGCCGGCGACCCGGAAGGCCAGGACGTCCGCGCCGCGTCCGTCGGCCACCTGTCCGTCGTCTACGTAGCCAACCGCCTCACCCGGCGGCTCTCCGTCCTGGGCATCATCTGGCTCGACCAGGGTATGTGAAAGTGGATCTTGTTCCTTCATGATCACGTCTCGTGGGACGTGGAGATCTGACGAACGGCCAGTGGGCCCGGCTTGAGCCGTTGCTGCCGCAGGGCATCAAGCCGGGCCGGCCGCAGGTGTGAACGCGCCGGCAGCTGATGGACGGCATACGGTGGCGGACCCGGACCGGTGCTCCGTGGCGGGACGTGCCCGAAAGATGCGGGCCCTGGGACCGGGTTTACGACCTGCTCCGACGCTGGCAGCGGGATGGAACCCGGACCGGGATCCTCACCCGGCTCCAGGCCGAGGCGGACGCGAAAGGCCTGATCACCTGGGACGTGAACGTCGACTCCACCGTCTGCCGGGCCCACCGGCACGCCGCCGGGGCGGCGAAAGGGGGATCTCCAGAAGGAGCCGCCCGGCGGAGTCTTCGTTGAGCCCTCCGACCACGACATCGGACGTTCCCGCGGCGGGCTGACCACCAAGATTCACCTGGCCGTCGAGCAGGGACAGAAGCCCTTGTCCCTGGTGATCACGGCCGGGCAACGGGGCGATTCCCAGCAGTTCGAGCCGGTCATGGAAGCGATCCGGGTGCCCCGGCTCGGCTTGGGCAGGCCACGCAAGCGCCCGGATCGAGTGCGGGCCGACAAGGCGTACGACTCCCGCAGAAACCGCTCCTACCTGTGCAGACGCGGGATCAAGGCCACGATCCCGGTTCCGGCGGACCGGGTCCGCAACCGGCAGGGACGTGGCTCGCACGGAGGTAGGCCGCCGAAGTTCGACCGAGACGACTACAAGCGGCGGCACGCGGTCGAGTGCGGGATCAACCGCCTCAAGCGCCACCGAGCCGTCGCCACCAGGTACGACAAACTCGCCGTCCGCTACGAAGCGACTGTCCTGGTCGCAGCCGTCAACGAGTGGCTCTGACAGTGCCGACCGGAAGTAGATCACCCATTCCTTCCCCGCCTGCCGTCGGCCAGGATGACCGGGTGATACACCAAGTTGTTCTCGCTGGCGACCACGTCCGCCTTTCGGGGTCTGGCCCCCTTCCTGCAGACTTCGCCCCCAAAGGCATCATCCCCGCGGCGGTCATACGGGACGCCGACCCGGATTCCTCCCCACCGGAGATCCGGACCGTCTCGGGAGAGACCGTCTTCGTCTCGGCCAAACGGCGTACCGAACTGGAACGCTTCTGCATCGACAACCGGATTCCCCGACGGTCCAGGCCCGACGTGTGGGGCGACCTTCTCGAGCCCTTCCTCGACACCGAGTTCACCAACGAGCGCCAAGTCGCCACTCAGGGCCGCCTGGACCAGGCCGGCCTGGGACCCGACGAAGTGGCCGGCATCCGGTACAAGGTCGCCCCACTGATGCGCGCCTACAACACTTTCTACGAGGACATGCACCACCTCGGCCTGGCGGACCTCCTGGACGCTGCGACCGCGGACTGGATTCCTCAGCACCAGCAGATCAAGCAGAGCGAGATTGCCGCCTTCTGCGCTTGGGCGATGAAGATTGCGGACCTCGGCCACTTTCACAACAAGCCCTAAGGGCTGTCCCGTAAAGGCTCGTTGAGTCACGTAGCCGAGGCTCCGGATATCGACGGGACTCCGGACGGGCAGCTGTGGCAGCCTGCGGACATGTCAGAGTTGCGAGAACACGCGGGCCGTCGCTACGCCATCCAGTCCCTCTACGCCGGGCCCGACGACGCCTGGACCATAGAGCTGAGCGAGGCCGTACCCGCGCCGGCCGCGTGGGCCGGGATCCCGAACACCATGAGTCACCGACCCGGGGCGGCCTTCCTTGCGGCGTTCGTCCCCGACGAGGATCCGACACTGGAGCCGACCGTCCACATCCACAGCCATGACGAGCACGTCATCCCCTACGAGATCATGCGCTGGTTCATGGAGCAGGTCACCGAGCAGGTAGAACGCTGCCGGGCTGCCTACGCGCAGCAGAAGCTTGAAGCAGTGGAATGATCTTGGCATGGCTGGTGTGATCACGGCGTCAGAGCCTTCCTGGATAGCCCCGTTCACCGGGCTGCGCGTGCGGGACTTCCGAAAGCTGGTGACGGCCATGCGCCGCGAGGGCGCCGACACGGTGCGGCCAGGCCGGCCGTGGAGCCTGCCGCTGGAGGACCGGGTGCTTCTGGTCGCTGCCTACTGGCGAACCAACCTGACGCTACGGCAGCTCGCCCCGCTGTTCGGTGTGTCCAAGTCGGCGGCCGACCGGATCATCGACCACATCGGCCCGCTGCTCGCGCTCAGGCCCCGCCGTCGGTTCCGCAAGGACGCTGTGCTGATCGTGGACGGCACTCTGGTTCCCACCCGCGACCACACCATCGCCGCGCGGTCCAACAACTACAGGTACTCCACCAACCACCAGGTCGTCATCGATGCCCACACCCGCCTGGTCGTCGCGGTCGGCAAACCCGTCCCGGGCAACCGCAACGACTGCAAAGCATGGGCCGAGTCGGGCGCCGCAGCCGCCGTCGGGAAGACCACCACGATCGCTGACGGCGGCTACCCGGGCACCGGCCTGGTGATGCCGCACCGTCGACCCAAGGGCGGCGACCTCACCGAGTGGCAGGCCGAGCGCAACCGCGAGCACAAGCGGGTCCGCACCCGCGTCGAGCATGTCTTCGCCAGGATGAAGACCTGGAAGATCCTTCGCGACTGCCGCCTCAAGGGCGACGGCGTCCACCACGCCATTTCGGCATCGCCCGCCTGCACAACCTCTTCCAGGCCGTGTAGCCGAGCGCAACCGGCGATCATCCGACCCTGCCCCCAACGATCAAAGATCGATTACGGGACAGCCCTGAGGGCCCGTCTCTTGGATCCGTCCATGAGATCGTCGTGCCCATGATCGAGTCTTGGGTGATCAATGACGACAGCCTTGTCCCTGTGTCGTCGGCGGTGGTGCTGGAGGCTCTTCGGTCGAGGATCGACAGCGGGCAGCTTGAGACGTGGCTGACCAGTTCGTCTGGACGGTCGCCGGCCTTCGTGGCGAATACTGAGCGAGCGATGGTGATGCTGCTCGAAGACGAGGGTGATTCCGGCGAGCACGCCGTGGCCCCCGGAGCTGAGGGGTCGAGCGACGGGTTCGTCCTCTCCAGCGGGCAGAGCGACGAGTATCCGGATGAGGACACCGTCCCCATCCGTGAGGCATTCAGGCTCGTGGAGCACATCATTGGCACGGGCTCTTGGCCTGCGGACGCGCGTTGGGTGGTCGATCGCTGAACGGGCTATTGCCGTGCCCGGATGAGGATCGCGCCGAGGTGGAGTGCGGCCTGGCAGGCAATGGCGAGCTTGTCCGTTCGCATGGCCAGGCCGCGCCATTGCTTGAGCCGGTTGATGCCGCATTCGACCGCGTGCCGGGCCTTGTAGTCCTCGCGGTGGAAGGCGGGAGGCCGTCCGCCGGTCATTCCCCGGTGATTACGGTGACCGGCCTGATCGGCGGGTTCCAGGATCATGCGGCGGATTGCGCGCCGACGTAGATACGCACGGTTCGCCCGTGATGCGTAGGCCTTGTCGCCCCGCAGCCTCAACGGGCGGACCCGGGGTCGGCCCAGCCCGAGACGGGGAGCTCGGATGGCTTCCAGACGCCCGCAGACGGCAGCCAGGAAGTCTTCGTGCACTTCTCCGCGCTCCGGAGCAATGGCTCCACGACCCTCGCTGAAGGACAGAACGTCGAGTGCGAGATCCACGACGGCCAGAAGGGCTCGGCCGCAGCCAACGTCATGGCCGTACGGGCTCGCCGGGCACGCTGAGTTCCTCAACAGTCCCGAGACGGGCTGTCGGGTGATGACGGCAACCTGGCAGGCGCGGACGATCCCCGACGGGGAGACGCCTGAGAATGACGCCGGGGATCGGCCAACCATCCGACCCGAACTCAGCCGCTGGGCAAACCCTCCTGCTCGGCGTCCACACCCGCGGACAGCTGACCACTCCCACCGATATCTCCCAGCTCCTCGACCTCATGGTCGGATCCGCTGCCTTGTACGGCCCTGTCCGGCGATGCCGACACCGACCGTCGTGAGCTGCACCAGACGGCGATGGACGCCACGGCTGCCGTCGAATGGGGCGGGAGTTACCTGTGGGATGAACTTGTGGCGATTCGCTACGGGTGCCGCCAGCCGGCCGTAGCGCTCGGCGTACCGATTCAGGTGAAATGACTGGTGTTCCGTATCCGCTCGCCAGCCTTGCACCGTCCCGGGAAGAACCGTGTATCAGCCCCTCCGTCCCGCTCACTCCTTACGAGCGGAAGCCGCATTCCGCACCCGACTTGCCGTCACCGGCGCCCAACTCCTCGAACCCGCCTGGCTCGGAAACAGCACCCCACACAGAGTCCGCTGTCCCGCCGGCCACCTCTGCGCACCGCGCCCATCCAACCTTCAGCAGGGCCAGGGCCTGTGCCGAACCTGCGCACGCAAGGACCCCGCCGCCGCTTCCCACGCCTTTCTGGAACGGCTGACAGCCGACGGCGCCACTCTCCTCGAAACCCATTGGCTCGGCGTCCACACCCCCCACCTCATCCGATGCGTCGCAGGACACATCACCCGCCGGCGGCCATCCACACTGCGTCGCAGCGGCTGGGTGTGCCGGCTCTGTCGCCGGCTTCCTGCCCGTTCCAGTCCCTGACGCGGGTGTTCGGTCGCGCTGCTGCAACCAAACACCTTCCTCCCACAGTCTCGGCAGCCGGGATGCTTGGTCGCAGTACTTCAACCAACGGGCATGGATACGTATGCACCCTCTGACGTATCGCATCGAGATGTAGCAGCGCAGGGCTGACGTACCGCCAGGCCAGCACACGCTTGACCAGCAAGAATGCGGCGAGCCCCTTCCTGAACAGTAGGTATCCGCGCCCGAAGCCTCCGGCCCGGTCCCACCATGGCGGCCACAGCCCCGCTCCGAAACGGCTTCGGTCGATCGACGGAAGGGGCGAAGTTCACGCGGTGGCCTCCACGATCAGTGTCCCGATCGTTTCCTTCTCGGGCGGACACGGCAGCCGCCGCCCGCCGGCCGAGGCGAAGCCGGTGGCCAACGACACAGTGCGCAAGGACGCTCGTGCCGCCATCCCGGAGGCGATGCTGCACGGCCGGTGGCAAGTCCGGACCAGCGATCTCGACCGCTACCGGCCTTACCTGGAGCAACGGATCGCCGAGGGCTGCACGAACCGGTCGATCCTCCACCGCGAGCTGCAAGAACGTGGGGCCCGCTGCGCCTACAGCACCCTGCGCGCCCACGTCCATCCGCTGCGACCCGGACGCCGGCCGGCGGTCAACCGCCGCCGACGGCCCGGCCGCCTTCGCCTCGCGAAGCCACCCGCTGGATCATGAGCCATCCGGACCACCGACGCGACGACGACCAACTGTGGCTCACGACGCTGCTGGCCCGTTCGCCCGAACTCGCGGCCATTACCACCCACGTCCGGACGTTCGCGACCGTCATGACGAACCGTGAAGGAGAACGGCTGCGCGGGTGGATCGCTGATGTCTGTGCCGATCAGCAGTGCGGGTTGGCCCCCTTCGCCGCCGGGCTGATCACCGACCTCGACGTCGTCGTCTTCGGCATGAGCATCGAATGTCCTCCGGTCCCGTCGAAGGCCGCGTCGACGACTTGAAAGCCCTCAAGCGCAGCACGTTCGGCAGACCGAAACTGCCGCTGCTGCGCAAGCGGCTTCTCCTGATCGCGGTCAGCCGCCAGCCCTAACCTCTGCCGCGGCGGGCCTGGCGGTCCAGGAACTCGACCAGTCGCGTCTCCGAACGGAGGATCCGTTCTCGCTGCTCAGGAGGAAGAGATGTGAGAAGGTCGACCAGGACTTGCTTGCGCGGGATGTACACCATGCTGCCGGAGTAGATCCGGCAAGCGGAACACCAGGCGAGTCCGATGCACCGCTCGAACATCGAGGACTCGGGCGGATAGAAGCGATACTGGTACGAGCGGACGGGCCTTCCACAGACGGCGCAGACCCGTCGATTGCCGTCGGGAATAGTGTCCCAGCTCCCGACCTTTCGCCAATGCTGTCGCCCGGCCGGTGCTCTTCAAGTCGTCATGCCGAGCATTCTCGCGCACAGAGCCCCGCCCGGCACAGCCGTCCGATCAAGACTCCGGCCGACCACAGACCGTAGCCAACTCTCGGTCACCTTCACGGAATCCGCGCCTGAACCGGAAGAAGGGGTCAAGGCCATTCTCGTTCCCGACCGGCGGCTGCGCAGAACCGAGACCGCGTAGTGCCCTCGGTCAAGGCATCTCGAGTTCGGGCAAGGAGAAGAAGCCGGCGATCGCCTGTACCGTTCGTTCCTCGTTGTCATCCCTGTCAAGATCTGACATCGGACCGATCAGATTCGCAGCCATGAGGACGGGCTGCAGCAGATCAGGCTCCTCGCCCACTGGGTTGGATGGATTCTCGAAGTTGAATCCGGTGATCAGGTTTCCGTCGCGGTAGTACTCGAACAGGGGACCGTGGGCCTTCACCCAGCATGGCTCGGTCACGAAGACGGCGAGTTCGCCGCCGCCCTTGCACAGCCGCCCGTAGTGGGCGAGGTCGTGGTCGCCGCTGTCCCAACTGTTCATGTCGTGCATCAACATCCCCCAGCCGGGGGTCGTGCCGTAGGCGAGTGGCATTCGCCGCTGAACGAGGAGGCCGCGCACGAGCGCATCCAGAGGCAACCCTCGGAAGAAGATGACGTTGGTCTCCTCGTGGTGCGGGAGCGCGCCGCGTATCCAATGCATCATGCCGGCCACCGTAGAGGAACCCACTGACGCAGCCCTGCGGCCGACGCTCGCCGTCGACATAGCGATCAGCTGGGCAAGTCGGCCACGGCGGCAGCCCACAGGTCGTCAGCCTGGACGGCCGAGAGGGCCCTGTGGAGCCGGAGCCTTTGAACTCACACGTTCGAGGGGGCGGGCCGGCGGTATTCGATCGGGGAACTGCGTGGGGGCGGGTCTCGCTGTGGTGGCGCGTCGCGGCGGTCAATCGAGCAGCTGGAGGCGGGACATGGGGGATGGGCGGCTTGGGATTGATCCTGCGGACCCTCTCCGGTGAGCTATATTGAACGCGTTCATACTGAACTTGTTCAATTGGATCACCCGCACGAGCGGGGAGCATCGTGCGAGGAGTCGCGCCACCATGGCCGAAATGAAGATCACGACCACCGCACCAGTGACCGCGAGTCGCCAGAAGGGGGTCCGGCGCAGATCGAGGACGATTTGGACCCTCGCCACCGTTGCGGTCGTGGGTGTCGTCGGCGCCGGAGGGTGGTGCGTCCACAACGTCGCCCAAGTCCTCGACGGGACCCAGCCCGTTTCATGTGACCATGCCATGAGGTTCGCCGCCGCCCAGCCGCTACCGGACTCCGCGCGGAAAGCCGAATGCGTGCACGGCCAGTGGCTCGGCATCCAGTACAGGGCCGAATTCCACATCCCCCGACCGGACTTCGAAGCCTGGCTCCGGGCCTCCTACCCCACGGCGAAGCCGCTGCGGACCTGTACTCCTGAGGGCGAGCTGTGCGTGGACGTCCAGATGCCGGAGGACACCACGCCGCCGGATTCCAAGGGCATCGTCAGACGGCGCATCGCGGACGACACCTCGATCGACGCCTGGCCCCTGGCCGACGGAACCCTCCGCGTGAAACTGAGCGCCTACACGGTCTGACGAGCGGTCCTGAACTGTGTTTCCGCGGGAACCGGCGCCGCCGGCCGCCGGTTGGCCGCCGTGTGGACATCGCATGCCCTCGGTGCCGCCGTACGGGACGGCAACGGTCCGCTTCCCGTACGGGGGAACCGGATTGAAGCAACTGCTACCTGCGGCAGTCCGGCGGGCCTGACGATGCGGTCTGTTCCAGCCGCAAAGGTCGGGCGGTCAGGCCCGCCCTCGATGACTTCCGCGAAGCCTTGAGCTACCTGGGGGAGGTCAACTGACCCGAGCTGGCCACCGTCCGCCCCAGAATTCGTACACACAAGCAACTCGCCCCAGACTGAGCAAGTATGGCCATTCCCCAACTTCCGATCGCCCCGCGTGAAGTCCTGGGTACCCGGAACACTGTTCGTACCTGCGAGCGGTGGTGGCCATCGCGCAGGGTCGTGACTTGTCTTGACGGACTCGGCAGCAGCTACGGAACGTTCCTGGTGGAATACGTGCGGACCTCCTTCGCGTCGGGGTTGATGTCGCTCACGTCGATCCAGGACGTCAAGGCGTAGGCCATCGCCTCATCGCCCTGCGCGGGCGCGTTGACCGGGGGTGAGGACGTGGCACGTGTCGCCGGCGACACCGGGCGTGCGGAACTCTCGGCATTCCAGCAAGGCCATACGGACCCGGCTGAATTCCGTGGCGGCGGCCGGTTCGGAGTGGGCGGTGAGCACGCTCGTTCCGCTCCACTGGAGGCTTTCCTGGCTGCGGAAGCTCTGGGCCATGGTCGCTGTTCGCGGCGCGTCGCGGTAGGGGGTTACAGTCGGCTCGCAGGCGGGGTCACTGGTCGGCTGGGGCGTCGCCTGCGGGTCCTGTTCGTGCACCTTCTTCCCGCTCGACCCGGCCGGAGTGATCTCACCCTCCGGCAGAGCAACCGCGAGGAGCGCCGCGGCATCGAGGGCACGGAGGACGAGGTGTTCGCCGCAGGGGATGTTCCAGCAGCACGCTGTTCCGAACCCGCGCCACCCGCAGGGTCCGCGGCGGAACATCCCGCAGTCAGTGTGCCGCCGGCAGCAGCGCTGCGGCCGTCACGTCCCCTTGGCCATTGGGTCCACCACCTTCGACGTTCACGCGTACTCCACGGGTGGATCGGCTTCGTTCTGGCTGTGACCAGGGCGGCACTTCGTTGGGCGTGCTAGCGCCGCGGGGCTCTGGTGCGTTCCTTGATGGCGACCGCGAAGGCCATCACGATGATGATCACGACTGCGCAGAGCAACATGCCGCCGATTCCGACGGCGAACAACCGAACCACCGACCAGACCAGCTCTTCCTTCGTGATCGTCACAAGGCTCCCATCCGAGCGCGACTGTCACGCGGCCTATGGATTCTGCCGCGCTGGGCACCATGTTTGACGAGTCGTTACCGAACCGCTTCCAAGCACCGACCCGCCCCCCCCGCAGCACCTCGGATCGCTGTGATGCCACCGGCACAGGGCGCCCCGGACCTCTTCGAGCCGGTCTCGTGGCCCGGTCCATCTGAAAGGCCTCGTCGATCACAAGGCGGACCCGGACGCCCGTCGCCACCCGCCACGAGAAACGTGCCCACACCCACCTCGAAACCCTTACCCCCGCAGACCCATCATCTGGCTTCGCACATGTTCCAAGGATCGGTGCCCAGTACCCTCCCACCATGACTGCGACCTTCGATGACGTTGTCCGCGCCCGCCTGCAGGCCCCCAACGTCTGGTACGTCGGAACCGTGTTCGCCGATGGAGCACCGCAGGTCAGCCCGATGTGGGTGGATCTGGAGGGGGAGGGGGAACTGACGTTCAACACCTCGGTCGGTCGGGTGAAGGAGGAGAACCTGCGCCGCGACCCCCGTGTCTATCTCTCGCACGCGGACGCCACCGACCCCTTCGACCGAGTCCAGATCAGTGGCGTGGCGACCCGGTTCATCGAGGGCGAGGAAGCCCACGACCGGATGGACCAGCTGGCCCGCAAGTACCTTGGCAGCGACTACGAGTGGACCATGCCGGGGGAACAGCGAGTCGCTGTGATCGTGCGCCCACTCAAGGTGCGACACATCGTCGGGGTGGAGCGCTTCAGGCCGGGAGGTCCCATCCCCGGCCCCTGACCGGCAGGCACACCCCGTCGCGGCAGTCCTCCTCAGCCGTATCCCGCTGATCAAGTGGTTCGCTGCGGGTCTGGCGCGCGACGAATGGTCCCGGTACGGCAGAGGAGACGATCATTCGGTCATGAGACCCGAAGTGCAGACGTTCGTCGCTGATGGACCGCTACCCGACTGGGATGCGAGCGAGGAAGAGATCGACCGGCGCGACCACCAGCTGTCGGCGATCTCGCGCCCTGTCACGTCCGAAGAGGCGGCTGCCCTGGCCACCTGCTTCGGCCCCGACGACTGCTACGGCGTCGCCTGGACACTCGTGCACCTGATCGAGACTGCTCCCGGCCCGGTGCCACAGTGGGAGGATCCGGGTCCCGAAGCCGGTGACTGGGCCGAGGTTCTGAGGGCGCGATGGGGTGGCGGCTCGACGGTTTAACTGGATGAGGCGGACCCGCGATGGCCGGGGTGATGAGGACTGGGTTCGAGGCATGGGCGGTGGTCGACCGCTGAAGGCCCGGTTGGAATAGCCGGTACGCGTGGGTGGCCTCTGCCGGCCAGGGCTACGGCTGACGGCGTAGGCGGTGTTGGCGTGTGATGTGGCCTGGATCATCGAGACCGGCACCGACTCCTACCGTCTCGCCAGCACCCGCGCTCGCGCCGCGGAAGCGGCCCAGGCCGGCTGACCCCTGCCGCTACCTGCTGTGACGGGCCGCCGCCCGGAGGGCGGCGGCCCGTCACAGCAGGTGCCCCAGTAGGCTGCGCTGGTCATGGACATGCACGCCGCACCCGAGCAGACCCTGCACGACGCGATCTCTTGTGGCCCGCCGGTCCGGCAACTCTTCCGGGACGTCATTGCCGATCGCCTGCTGGACCGCTTGCCGCTCCAAGCGGCGATGTTGTTCGGCTCAGCGATCGACCCGACCTGGGACGACCGGTCCTTCCTCGCCGAGTTCTACAACGAGATCCTCCACCAGGACACCTGCCAGCCCTACACCGCTGACGGCCTGGCCCTGCTTGCGGCCCTGGCCGTCGACGACCGGACCCCCGCCCGACACCGGTTCGAAGCCGTCGACCTGCTGTTCAGCGCCGCCACTGTCGCCGAGCGCCACCTCGCCGAGGCCTGGCCGGCCACCCCGCGACATGCCGATCCCCACAGCGAGGCCCGAGCCGGCAACGCGGTCCTGTTGCACACCCCTGATCTACTCGCCCGCTGGTCGGCCGAATGCCCCGCAGTTCGGTTGGCTCTCGCCGGTCTCGCCGTGGTCTTTCCGACCGTCCGCACCCTGCCCGCGCTGACAGCGCGCCTGCACACCGTCATGAACCAGTACCCCAAGGGCACCGACATCGGCGACTACGTGCGGTTCGTCCTTGTGCTGGCTGCCCAGGACGACAGTCGGACTCTCGAGGTGACCGAGAAACTCACCGACGCCTACTGGAGGGGCACAGCACGCGGAGTGCCGACACGGGCACGAGCTCTCCACCTCCTCGGCCAGATGCTGACCAGGGTCGGAGCTGGACTCACCCGGCCACGCGCGGGGCAATGACGCGTCACAGGCGCCGCTTTTTCTCATGAACATCTAAGACCGCGTTTGAGATCTGCTCTGACGTGCGGCTGAGGTGCCCCCGAAGTGGCCGGTGTGGTTGAGGGGAGCTCGGAGGTGGCAGGTGCGGTACCGGTGAAGCAGTTCCTCATCAGCGAGGAAGGCAAACGGCGGCCTACGAAGCAGCCGTTGCAGAGTCAGCTAATGTCCGAGCATGGCAGAGAAGGACATACTCGGGACAGCGCCAGACGACCCGGTGGCAGCCAAGTGGCAGGTCGTGCGGGACATGGGCGCGAACCTCATCGACACAGCCCTGGTGGAGGCGGCATATGCAAACCCTGCCCTCCGGGCTCTGTTTCCGCTGGTCAGTCATGGATCGCTGCAGTTCAGCCGGTGCACCCGCTTCCCTTGGTCGCAAGACCTGCCCTCGATCTTCCCCCATGGCGAACGGCACTTCCGTGTTCGTCGGCTGCATGAGCCGCGCGGTTCGGGGCGGGAGCAGATCGGTGGCGCCGTTATTGCTGATGAGGCCGTGGAACTCGTAGCCTCGCACCTCCCCCCTGACTGTGGTCCTGCCCTTGATGGCACGCCCGACGACCTCGAATCGCTCAGCCGAGTCGAATAGCTTGTCCGGTTTCGGTGCGTACGAGCGGGTGCGGGCCCGGCCGCGTCGCCGGTCGGGCGCGGGTGAGCCGGCGGACCATGATGCCGATCATCGCCCAGCGGATCACGGTCTCGGACCGGGCCGGAATGGTCTCGTAGTCCCGGGCGAGGCGCCGGTGGGCGGTGAGCCAAGAGAAGGTGCGCTCGATCGCCCACCGCTTGGGTTGGACCTGGAAGCCGCGTTGGCCCGGGCTTTTACGGACGATGTCCAGCTCGCGGCCGAGGATCTGAGCGGTCCAATCGACCAGGCGTCCGGCGAAGTCCTGGTCCGCCCAGATCTTCTTCACACCCGGGTGGTCGAGGCGGGTCCACAGCAGCGGACGCCTGGCGCCGTCGCGGTCCTGGATGTTCGCGGCGACGACGTGGACGGCCAGGAGCAGGCCGAGGGTGTCGGTGACGATGAACCGCTTGCGGCCCTTGACCTTCTTGCCTGCATCGAAGCCTCTGGCAGCGGCGGGGACGGTGTCGGCAGTGCGCACGGACTGAGAGTCGATTGGTCCGGCACTCGGTTCAAGGTTGCGTCCGTCGGCCACGCGGACCCGGTCACGCAGTGCGTCGTGGACACGCTCGACGGTGCTGTCATCGTGCCACCAGGTGAAGTACCAGTAGACCGTGGGCCAGGGGGGAAGTCTTTCGGCAGCTGCCGCCAAGCGCACCCTGTCCGCACCACGTAGAAGATCGCGTCCACGATCCGACGCCGCGGATGCTTCTCCCGCCGCCCGCCCTTCGGCCCCACCCGCGCCGGCGGCAGCAACGGCTCCACAAGCGTCCGCTGCTCGTCCGTTGGATCCGACGGATACCCGCCCCCAGAACCGCTCGCGAAGAGTCCAACGAGCACGTCAGCCCACGGCTACGGCAGATCTCAAACGCGGTCTAAGGGCCTCAAGATCCGCAACTGCTGCCCAAACCGGCGGACAAACGCTGCCCCTGGAATTGAACAAAGCCGATCGGGACGGGTGCCGCTGAGGATCGCGTGGGCCAGGAGGCGAATCCGGGTCATGGCTGCCTGCAGGTGCTCGGCGGTCGCCGCGAGCAGGGTGATCGCTTCGCGGACGTAGGCCGGGCGGTGGCCACCATCGATCTGGAAGCCGACTGCCGGCAGGGTGAACGTGTCGCCCTTGCGAAGGTGGGCCTGCGCCAGGAGCGCTTGACGGTCGGCTTTGAGGCGGCGCCATCGTGATCGGCGTTGCCGGCGATGGGTGCGCATCAGGTCGGCGAGACTGTTCAGCGAACGGGTGCTCAGCGGGATCGCGGCAGGGTGGGACAGCAATCAGGCTCCCGGGAGTTCCCGGGCATCTTTCTCGGTCGATTGCTTGTCCTACCGGGAGCCCCACCCGACCCCGCGCCCTACCCGATACGCGCCCTCAGCTGACCAAAGCCAGTTGGAAAACGCTCAATGGACCGTTTTTGAGACCGGCGCAGGCTCGGTAGGGCTTGAGGTCGCAGCCTCGTGAGCGGCCGGTCGTTCAGCGGGGCAGGATGCGCAGTACTGCCTGGTGATCGCCGCCGAGCCGCAAGCCTTGCTGTACTGCGGCGCTCAGATCGAGTTCGCCGAGCAGGGTCGCGGCCAGCAGGTGCGGCGGTCCGGTCAGGGACGCGGTGGGGTGGTCGACCCTGCCGGCGTGGGTGTGCACCGAGCCGTCCTTGACTTCGATGACCAGATCTTCGTTGCCGTCGGCGTGCAGTTGCAGGGCGATTGCCGGCTGGTCGGGGTGGTGGTCGGTGAGTGCCCGGGCGGGCACGTCCAGCCAGTGGGTGCGGAAGGTGTCGCTGCCGGCCGGTTCACGCAACAGCGGAATTCCCCATCGGCTCAGTTCCTGCAGCACCGGCTCCAGCGTGCGGCCACGCTCGGTGAGGGAGAACAGGGTGGTGGCCACCGGCGGCGGGGCGGCCTCGCGGTGGATCAGGCCGGCTTCCTCGAGTTCGCGGAGCCGGTCGACCAGCAGGTTGCTGGCGATTCCGGGCAGCCCGTTGCGCAGGTCGGTGTGCCGGCAAGGACCCAGGGCGAGCAGTTCGCGGATGATCAGCAGGGTCCATCGGTCGCCGATGGTGTCCAGTGCTTTCGCGATGCCGCAGTACTGCCCGTAAGTGCGCATGCCACCACCCTACATCGCGACGTTGAGATTCAAAACTTCCTTGTTGACTTTCTCAACAAGGTCGGTCTAGCGTCGCTGCCCATGACCACCACCCTTTCCGTGCGTCGGCTGGCCTGGGCCGGCGTCGAGATCCGTCTCGGCGACACCCGCCTGCTGATCGACCCGCTCGAGAACGTCGCTCCGCTGGCGCCGGTGATGGGGCCGCCGCACCGGCCGGTCGACCCGGTCGACACCCCGCCCGGCACCCACGCCCTCATCACCCACCTGCACCCCGACCACTACGACCACGACCTGATCGCCCGGATCGCGACCACCGGCACGATCGGCTGCCACACCCCGAGCGCGGCCGCGCTGCGCGAGGCGGGCATCACCCCCGTTGCCCAGGACCTGGGCCGGTCACGGCGCATCGGAGAGCTGACCGTCACCCCGGTGACCTCGCTGGACTGGCGCGGCAACGACTGTGACCAGGTCGCCTGGGTCGTCGAAGGCGCCGGCCGGCGGGTCATCCACTGCGGCGACACCCAGTGGCACGGCAGCTGGTGGCAGATCGCCCGCGACCACGGCCCGTTCGACGTCGCGTTCGTCCCGGTCAACGGCGTCATCGCCCACTTCGAGGGTTACGCGGCCAACGTCCCGGCGACCATGACCCCCGAGCAGGGCGTCGAGGCCGCCGTCGCACTCGGCGCCGGCACCGTCTGCGCCATGCACTACGGCCTGTTCCACAACCCGCCGTTCTACACCGAACAACCCGACATCGAGCAGCGCTTCCAGCACGCCGCCGACGAGCGCGGCATCACCGCGGCCATCGTCGCCGACGGCCGGCCCGTTCTGTGACCATCAGAAACAAGGAGCAACACATGAAGATCGTCCTGTTCGGTGCCGGCGGCAACATCGGCCGGCCCGCCACCGAGGAATTGCTGCGGCGCGGACACACCGTCACCGCGGTCACCCGATCCGGCCACGTCGACGGCCTCGAGCACAAGGCCCTGACCGTGACCACCGGTGACGTCACCGACCCGGCGGCGGTCGCCGGCCTCGCCGCCTCCCACGACGCCGTACTGTCGGCCGTCGGCCCCCGGATCGGCCAGGAGAACGACCGCGCCACGATCGTCGGTGCCGCCCGTGCCCTGATCGACGGACTCCGCCGAGCCGGCGTCACCCGCCTGGTTACCATCGGGGGTGCCGGTAGCCTGCGCACGCCGACAGGCGCCCGGGTCATGGACGACCCGGAGTTCCCCGCGCTGTGGAAGGCCAACGCCGAGGCCCAGTCCGAAGCGCTCGACCTCTACCGCGGCGTGCACGACCTCGACTGGACGTACGTGTCGCCCGCCGCGGTCATCGGAGCGGGCGAGCGGACCGGGGCCTACCGCAGCGCCGGGGACAGCCTGCTCACCGACGACGACGGCAACAGCCGCATTTCGTACGCCGACTACGCGATCGCCCTGGCCGACACGATCGAGGGCGGCACCGCGATCCGCCGCCGCATCACCGTGGCGTACTGACCATGAGCAACGACGCCGCCGGCCGGCACACCCGATTCATCGTCCTGCTCGCAGCGCTCGTGGCCCTGGGACCACTGTCCATCGACGGCTACCTGCCCGCACTGCCGGACCTCGCCGGCGACCTGCGCGCCGGCGCCGCGGCCACCCAGCTCACCATCACCGCCTGTCTGGCCGGGCTGGCCATCGGACAGTTGATCGCCGGGCCGCTGAGCGACACCTACGGCCGGCGGCGTCCGTTGCTGGCGGGCCTCGCCCTCTACACGATCGCCGGCGCGCTCTGCGCGGTGGCACCAGACCTGCGGACCTTCGTCGGCCTACGCCTGGTCCAGGGCATCGGCGGGGCGTTCGGCATCGTCATCGCCAACGCCATGGTCCGCGACCGCACCTCCGGAACCCGCACCGCACGTCTCTTCGCCACACTGACCTTGATCACCGGCCTGGCGCCGGTGTTCGCGCCGGTCCTCGGCGGCCAGCTACTGCGCGTCACGACCTGGCCTGGAATCTTCGTGGCCCTGGCCGTACTCGGCGCCGTGATGCTGGCGGCCTCCGCCGCAGGAGTGCCGGAGAGCCGGCCCTCCGCGTCACGCCGGCCACTGCCGGCCGTCGTCGGGCAGCTGCTCAGCGACCGGGTCTTCATCGGGTACGTCCTGGCCAACGGCCTGGTCTTCGCGGCGATGTTCGCCTACATCTCCGGCTCGCCGTTCGTCCTGCAGGAAATCCACGGCCTGTCACCGCAGCAGTACAGCGCCGTGTTCGCCGTCAACGCCGCCGGACTCATCGCGGCCGCCCGGATCAGCGGCCGGCTGGTGGCCCGGGCCGGCGCCCGCGCGCTGCTGTTCGCCGGTCTGCTGGGCGCGACAGCCGGTGGCACCACGGTCCTGGGCGCGGTGCTGACACGGGCACCCCTGCCCGTGCTCCTGATCGGCCTGTTCGTCCTGGTCTCCAGCGTGGGCCTGGTCATGCCGAACGCCACGGCCCAGGCCATGGCCGACCACGGCGGACACGCCGGGTCGGCCGCCGCTCTGCTCGGCTTCAGCCAGTTCATGTTCGGCGCGGCACTTGCTCCGCTGGCCGGCGCGGGTGGCGCCACCGACGCCTTGCCGATGGGAATCATCGTCGCCGTGCTGCCGGCGCTCGCTCTGCTCACACTCGGCGTCCTCACCCGGTCGATGCCCGGTGATCGCACTCGTAGGCAGGCTCGCCGAGGACCTGCCGGGGACCGGCGACCGCGCCGGCACATCGATCGCGGACGAGCCGGCATCCAGTGAGCCGTTCCATCCTTCGTGGTTGGAGCGGGACCGGCTCCTGGACATCGCGGCCGGATGCGGCGGCACGGACGTGGAGTTCACTCCCGACCGTAGCCACGCAATGGGCGCCGAAGGCGCCCGGCGGGCGGACGGGCCTTCGCCCGTGGCGTGCGAGGCCGGATGCCCTGCCGTACCCATACCCTGCTTCCGCGCACGCCCGCCACACCCGTCCGCCACACACGGCGGACACCACGACGAAGGAGCCCTGATGCCCGTTCCACCCTTCCGACGCGTGATCAGCGCCGCCGCGGCGGCCTGTCTGTCGGTCCTGCTGGCGACTCCGCTGGCACAAGCCGCCGGTCCCGCCCCGGAGGACGGAGGCGAGACGTTGATCCTGTCGAACGAGGAGTACGCCCAACGCTTCGGGCACCGGTGCGCACGGCCGGCGGGCGTCTCAGGGCCCACCGATCAGCTCGCACCTGGCGACGGCCGGCTCTCGGCGCGCGAGGCCTGGCGGCAGTCGTAAAGCGCGCGGGCCCGAACCGGGCACCCCGGGGCGGCCCGCCGATCCTTCTCGCAAGCGGTCCGCGGCGCCGACAGCCTTGACGTTGAACGCCTGGCGCAGTGCCGCGGCACGGATCGAGGGGGCGCGGGATGGTGAAGAGGGCGGCGATACCGAGGGCTCGGACGAGGATCGCCCGCAGGCGGCGGCCGGCCGCGGGTTACGTCAGGTGCGGGCCAGAGCTCGTACCAGTTCGTCGCGGGTCATGTGTGAGCGGCCGGGTAGGTGGGCGGCGGCCGCCTCCTTGTAGAGGGCGGCCTTTGGACAGGCCGTCGAGGTCCTCCTTCTTGGGTGCGGGGCGGATCCGCTTCTTCGCCGCAGCCGGCTTCTTCGGGGAGGTGGTTCTGCCGGAGGCGGTGGCTTTTCCGCCGGTGGCTTTCGGGCTCGCCGCTCGTTCTGCGCTGGCGCTCAGGGCTTCCGCGAGGTCGACGACGCCGGTCGGCTCGGTGGCGGGTTCGACCTTCTCCACGCTCGCGCCCGCCTGTTTGGCGTCGATGGGGGCGGCGACCTTCTCCTGGAAGGTGTCGTGGAACTGTTCGGGGTTCCAGGTCATGCTGAGGGCGGTGATGAGTTGCTCGGCCATCCGTAGTCCTTGGCGGAGGCCTTGGTACGGCCGGGCAGGGCGTCGATCTCCTTCTTCGGGTCCCGGATCTCGTCGGCCCAGTGCAGGGTGTGCAGGGTCAGGAGGCCGTTCTCGGCTTTGAGGGCGACGAGGTATTCGTGCCGGCGCATCACGAACGTGGCGTTCCCGGCCTTCCCGGCCTTCGTCAGTGCCTGCTCAAGAAGGCTGTAGACCTTGTCGAAGCCCTTCCCGCGAGGGCCGAGGCAATAGGTTGTTCCTTCGGATCGACCAAAACGTACTCGCCGCCGGTGTCGTAGCCCTTCACGATGTCCGACAGGTCCACTTCGTCGCCGGTTCGTTCGTTGATCCGTTTGTTGCGGATGCGGTCGGAGGTGCCGCGCTGGAGCTGATGGAAGTGGATGGTGTGGCTGTCGGTGGCTGTGCAGAGGCCGACCGGCGGGCTGACCTTCTCTGAGCCATCCCGATGTGTGGTGGACGCGGAGCGACATCGTTTCGCGGGTCGGCAATCTGTTGTGCGGCGGCGCTCGGGGATGTCGTATCGTGGACAGGTCCCTGCGTCGAGGTGTCGGTGGCAGTGACCGGAGTTCTTGTTCCTTCTGTGTGTCGATCTTGAGGTGACGTCCTATTAACCAGGCCGTGTAGTCGTCCGTGTTCCCCGCGTGCTGATGTGTCGCACGTGTCCGGGGGCGGACGTCGCGCCGGCCTGAGTTGCGTCACCCATCCCCGCAGTTTTCCGTCCCGGGTGCAGCTCTGCCGTCTGCCCCGGGCTTTGGTGTTTTCCGACCCCGGTGCGGCTGGCGGCAGGGCTCCCCGATTCCTTTGGATCAGGAGTTCCCGCCTTGTCTTCCTCCGCGCTCGACAACGAGCCAGAGCACACCACCACCCGGACCCCGGCCCACCCCTCACCTGGCCCGTCGAAGATGGCCATGGGGGCCTGGATCGCCCTCCTGGTGCTGCTGACCGCCGAGCTGATGAACATGCTCGACCAGTCGGTCGTCCTGACCGCCCTGCCCGCGATCCAGGAGTCCACCGGCGCCGGACCGGTCGCGTTGCAGTGGCTGACCACCGCCTATTCCCTCCCTGTCGCCGTCGGGCTGATCACCGGCGGACGGCTCGGTGACATCCACGGCCGGCGCAGGATCCTGCTGATCGGCACCGTCGTGTTCACAGCCGCCTCGCTGCTGTGCGGTCTGGCGACCGGCCCGGGCGTGCTGATCGGCGCCCGCCTGCTCCAGGGCATCGGTGTGGCGGTGATGATCCCGCAGGTCCTGGCGACCATGCACGTCACCTTCGAAGGCCGAAACCGCAGCAAGGCGTTCGGCCTGTACGGGGCCGTCCTGGCCATCGCCAACGTCCTGGGCCCGGTCCTGGGCGGCGTGCTCACCCAGGCCGACCTGTTCGGGCTGTCCTGGCGGCCGATCTTCCTGGTCAATGTGCCCGTCGGGCTGGCCGTACTCCTCCTGGGACGCAAGTTCGTCCCCGAGTCGACCGTCCGCAAGGCCGACCGGCTCGACCTGGTCGGCACGCTGCTGTCCGGCCTGGCCATCGTCCTGATCCTCTTCCCGCTCACCGAGGGCCACGCCCACCGATGGCCGCTGTGGTGCTTCGCCATGCTCGCCACCGGCGTCCTTCTCCTCGGTGTCTTCCTGCGTCATCAGCGGCGCAGGCAGGGCAATGCCCCGCTGGTGACCCTGTCCCTCTTCCGCATCAGGCAGTTCTCCGGGGGCATGGCCACGGACCTGCTGCACGGCCTGCTGTGCGGCCTGTTCTTCATGACCTGGACGCTGTACCTGCAGCGCGGACTCGGCATGAGCCCGCTCGAGGCGGCCATTGCCTTCGTGCTGCTTTCCGTGGGAGAACTGGGCGGCGCGACCATCGCGGCGAAGACCGCGGGACGTTTCGCCCGTCGTCTGCCGCAGGCCGGAGCACTCATCGCGACCGCCGCGATGATCGCCTACGGACTCCAGATCGCGAGCCGCCAGGGCGACCTGACCTTGTTGGCGATGACCGCTCCGGTGGTACTGATCGGCTTTGGCCTGGGCATGGTGTCCGGCCCGCTCGCCGACCTGTCGCTGGCCAGGGTCCCGCACGAGGACGCAGGCTCGGCCTCGGGCCTGTTCAACACCGCCATCCACCTGGGCATCGCACTGGGGACCGCGCTCACCGCCGTCGTGTTCTTCGCCATCACCGGCGGCTCCCACGACGGCCCGGTCAACCGCGACGCGTTCGTCACTGTCCTGTGGTGGGTCAGCGCCCTCCTTGCCCTGATGTGGGCCCTGATGTTCAGCCTGCCCAAGCAGGCCGACAGCCAGACCGACTGAGCCACACCCGGGGGCGGTGGTACCCGGCACCGGGTACCACCGCCCCCGGCCGACCAGTCGGTCGTCCTGATCGCCCTGCCCGCGATCCTGTCATCGACTGGCGCCGGACGGGCCGCGGCGTAGTGGCTGACCGCCGGGTTCTCGCTGACCGTCGCGTCGGACTGATCACTGGCGGACGGCTCGGCGACATACACGGCCGACGCACGCTCCTCCTCCCAGTTCCGGATCACCCCAGGGGCGCAGGGCGTGGCACCGGCGGGCCGAGCAGCACGGGCCCGCCGGCCGTCGCCCCGTCGATCTGCCTGATCTTGGCTTCAGCCCCGGCGAGGCTGACGCGGAGGCCCTCGATCTCGCCGAGCCAGCCTCCGTGCTCGGCTTCGCTGATTCGGTCGAGGAGGTTGTCCCGGAGCCCGCCTGACGCCCGACCGTCTCTCGCGCTGACATTGACCGCCTGAGCACGGTGGTCGGCCGCACGGCCCGACTACCGCACTCAGGCGCAATGACCTCGACACCGCCCGGGCCGTCGAACGCGTGGCCCGATCAGCCTCTACGTCGAGGTGCAGCGTCTGTCCGCCGAGGAGCCGACCCGTCCCGCGCCGCCCGGGAGGGCGTGGGACGGTGTTGGTGACCCGGGCCGTCAGTGCTTCTTGCTGTTTCCCTGGTCGGCGATGAGGATCGGGAGGCACTTCGCGGACGTATTGGTGCCGGCGAACACCACGGCCTTGATTCCCTCACCCAGGTCTGCTGCCCCCCGCACCTCCCAGTCGCCCTTGGTCGCAATCTTCATGTCCACGTCGCCCTTGCGGTCACTCTTGCCCTCGGTCCAGCCGGCCTCGACCAGGCCGGCGATCGTGTCCGCGAACGCCTTCTTCGGATCGGCGGACTTACCGGGGTCGTTCACCGCCCAGTCGACTTTGCACTCCTTGGCCTCGGGTCCCGTCGTGTCGATCGACGGGTCCTTGGTGAACCCGGCCGCGGTCGCGGCCGCGTCCATCTCCGCTGCGACCGTGGCCGCTTCCACCTTCACACCGCCCTCACCGGCGCACCCCGCCACAAGCAGTACAACACCGGCGGCCACTGCCACCCACCTGACCTTGCGCATCGTCCCCCACCCAAAACGCCTCACACGAAGGCCTCTTGCCTCCATCGAAGAGGTGCCCAGTCTTGCACCGTGCGGACGCCAGTCGGGCCGCAGGTCGATCAGCCCGGCCACGGACAGCCGCCCCGACCGAACCCCAGCGGTGAAAACTGACTTCCAGGCACCTGTAAATGAGGTCTTGGTCGGCCGCAAGCACGAGGGCGACGAGAACAGCCACCTGTACTACAGGACGGCGAAGGCAAATCAGGGCGGGTATCCGACGAGAGAGCCACACTCTTCGGTGCTCCCTGTCGGGGTTGCTCGATTGCGGGGATCAAACCACGGCTAGCCACGTGCAAAGCCGCCCGTCACGGCGGCCGTCCACCCCCTGGCTCAGGGGGGCTTGTGCGAAGGATCACCGCAAATGATCACGGATAAGAAGAACCCCTACTCGATGACGCAATATCTGTTGGGCAAGGTCACAGCGCGCCTGACCCAGGAGCGGGTGTTGAAGTACTCCGCCGCGCCGGCCTGCGGGGCCTACTGCAAGAGCGCGTCGTCGGCGCAACATGAGGCGCACTTCTCCGAGTTCGGCGGCTACACGGAACGGGAACTGGCCCGGGGGCTGTCCCACACCCTGGGCCAAGTTCCGACCGTTGCTCCGGAGCGGCCCCGAACGGAACGGACATGGTCGCCATGCGTGTCGTATACGACAGGACCTACGTGGATCTCCAATGGCGCAGGAACTCCAAGACCGGCGAATGGCTGATGTACGACGTCATGCAAGAGGGCGTCAGCCACATCACGGCCAGCCAGAACGAGTGGGCCGACATCCTGCGTAAAGGAGGAGTGGGCGAACTGACGCAGAACCTCCTCGTGGCCGCCAAGCAGCCCCTGTAGGCGCCAGCCCCTACAGTCTCTTTTCGCCTGTTGAGTGTAGTTTCTACCGTGCGTTCAGCGGGTCGTGTGGCCGGTGATGGTGTGAGTGAGCGTTTTCAGCTTCGCCACTCCGGGGTGACGCCGTGGCCCTCGCTCGAGTCCTGGAAACTCTCCGGCTGGGCCCGCCGGGCACAGTGGCTTGTCTGTGATAAGTCGCGGGCGGTACTTCGCCGAGGGGCCGCCCCTGCGCTTCGGGGCGGAAGGCGATCGTGGGGAGGAATGGAACACACTCTAGAAGTGCCATCTCTGCAAGGTTCTCCGGCCGGTACTTCTCAACCTCCGCAGTGGCGTAGTCGGACGGAGACATTTCTGTAGAAGGACACAGGTCGGAGGGCGATGAGCGCGGCTGGGAGTTGGTCGCGTGTGATGGGTCTTCTTCGGGAGCATGCGCCGGCCGATCACGCGGATCTGCCTGGGCCCGCTACGGTGCAGATGCTCGCGGCAGCCGAAGAGCGGATGGGGATCTCCCTGCATGGGGACCTGCGGACGTGGCTGCTGCGGAACAATCTGGATCTGCCGGAGGAAGATTTCGACGACGAAGTGATGTGCTTTGGCTTCGATGGGTTCCCCGACGAGGGAAGGTCTTTCTGGGTATCCGGGCGATGGAGAGGCTTTACGCGAACCGTTCCACGTCCTGCGGATTCGACCCTCCGGACCAGCCGGACCACCCGTTCTGGCGTAACGAGTGGATCCCGTTCCTGTCGGACCAGGACGGCTGGAGGGGAAGGTTCATCGATGTGCGGGACGGGCGCGTCGGCAGCTGGTTCGTGGGTGAGATCACGGGCACTGGCAAGTACGAGTCGACGGACCAGTATTTCGACTCCGTTGGATGACGGCCATTGCCAAGCCGCCCTCACACGGCATGCCCCGGACCGGCGGGTCGTCGGCGCGGAGCGGACGGTGACGACCAAGCGGGCCGGACCCGTGGTGGATGGGCTGGAGCGGGGTGCCCATTGCCGACTCGGTCCTTCAGGAGGCGGGGGACGGGTGGAGGCGGGCGGTGAAGACGATGATGTCGTCGTCGGGTTCGGCCGCGAACGTGTCGACGAGTTGCGTGCAGAGGGCCTCGGGTTCGTGCGGTCCCGCCGCGGCGCTGGCGGCGAGCAGGTCGAGGCGCTCGAAGAGGTCGCTGCGACGGGTTTCGACGAGTCCGTCCGTGACCAGCACGAGCCGGCTGCCGGGTTCGATGGGATGGCCGGTGGCAGGTGGGTGGGGCAGCCCGATGCCCAGGATCGGGCCGTGTTCGCGCAGGAAACGGGGCGCGCCGACGGGCGGCAGGAGCAGGGGCGGGAGGTGGCCGGCATTGGCGACGTGCATCCGCGCGTTGCCCGGCTCGATCAGCACGATGCACACGCTGGTGGTCCAGCCGGGCTGGTGCAGGCCCAGTAGGTGGTCGAGGTGTTCCAGCAGGACGTGCGGGGGGTGCCCCTGGGCCGCGTAGGCGCGCAGGGCGTGCCGGAGCTGGCCCATGACGAGAGCGGCCTGAAGCGAGTGGCCGACGACGTCGCCGACGGCGAGGAGCAGTCCGTGAGGCGTGTTGACGGCCTCGTAGAAGTCGCCGCCGATCTCGGCCGTGGTGACTGCGGGCAGGTACCGCACGGCGAGTTCGACACCGGGGGATTCGGGCAGGGCCGCGGGCAGGAAGGTGCGCTGGAGGGCCAGGGCGAGTTCGTGCTCCTGGCTGAAGCGTTCGACGACGTCCTTGTGTTCCACCGTCAGCTCTGCGTAGAGGGCCATGACCCCCGCGTTGGTCTCCGTGAGTTCCTCATTGAGACGTTCGAGCTCGTCACGCTGGGCGTGGGACTCCTCCAGCGCGGCGATCAGGTCGCGGGATTGGGCCCGCAGGTCGTCGATCGCGCTTGCGGGAGCCTCGGCCTCGACGAGTGCCCGTACCCGGGCCGCGGCATGTTCGCCGACCGAGAGGTGGGGGAGCGGGCAGGTGATGTCGATGCGTCCGCCGCGAACGCCGGCCGCCTCCGCCGCGGACCCGACGGCAGCGGGAGCGCACTCGGTTTGCGGCAGGAGGCGGGTGACGGCGGCCAACGACTCGCTGCTGGGGACTCGGTCGTCATGCCACCGCAGGGAGGCCTTGAGCGCCGGCGGTTCGCGCAGGACGTCGAAGGACGCGGTCATGGGGGCGGAGGAGCGCAGAAGATCGCGGCCCAGTTCGCTCAGCGCGGTGGCGAGGCGCACCTGATCCCGGTTGTCGAGGCCGGCGGCCTCGGCAACGGTTTTGGCGCGCCGACGCAGGGCGAAGACGTCCTGTTCGGTGGCGACCGCGGTCACCAGGGTGGGGACCCGTCCAGGAGCGCGGGCGGCGGGCACGTTCACCAGCCCCCCTTGGCGATCACCACGCTGGCGTCGTCGCGGCGGGTCCCGGCCAGGCGCAGGAGTCCCGCCGCGATCAGGGCCGGGGGATGATGCAGCGAGGACGCCAGATCGCCGGGCCTCCAACGCTCGCTGAGTCCGTCGGAGTGCATCACCAGCGCCCCGCCCGCCGGTACCTGATGTTCGTAGGTGCGCAGGCGCCGCATCTGATGGCCGACGATCCCGGGGTGGGAGAGAAGGTTGGAGCGGCTGTCGACACTGATCACAGCCGCCGTGATGTTCCCGATCCCGCAGAACAGCACCCGCCCGCCGGTCTCCAGCCGCGCGATGGCGACTGCGGCGCCGCGGGTACCGCGCAGCGCGCGGTGTACCTCCTCCATCACCTGCGCGGGAGTGTGACCGGAACCCGTGCGGAAGGCATGGACGGCGGCTTGTGAGGCGTTGGCTGCCATCGGTCCGTGGCCGAGTCCGTCGCACGACATCACCAGCACGCCCCGCTCCGACACGGAGACATCCTGGACGAGTTCCGAACGCCCGGTGGTCCCGGGCCGTAGGTGGCGATCCGGCCGTACGGGCCTCACGTGCGAAGGACCGCCGGACCGCGCCGCGGTCATCGCCGACCAGTCCAGAACCGCGGGAGACCTGTCACCGGAGCCGGAGCCGGAACCTGCTTCTGCGCGTTCGCCGGGCACCTGCCCGCCGGTCCGTTCGTCGCCGCGCGCGATCCAGGCGTCGCCACAGACCTCCTCGCCGCTGATGGGCCGACTGATCCCCGCGACGACGGCCTCACCGGCCACCGAGGGCGGCTGGGGGTGCGGCCAGAACCGGGCCAGTTGGACGGTCCCGGTGCCGGGCAGGGAATGGACGTCGAACCGGTCGGCCAACCGTGTCACCGCGCCCAGTCCCAGCCCCAGTGTCCCGACCGTGGACACCCCGTCGCGCAGGGCCGAAGGTACGTCGGCCATGCCGGGGCCGCCGTCGATGACGATCACCTCGACACCGGCGACGCTCCGGTTGCGCAGAACCCGCAGCAGTATGGAGCCGTCAACGGCATGTTTGGCGAGGTTGGTGGCCAGTTCGGTCACGGCCAGCACGAGCTGCGCGGTGCGGTGCTCCCCCAGGCCGATGCGGCGACCCAGGGCGGCGGCCGCGCCGCGGGCGGCTTCGGGCCGGTCTCGGAACCAGGCCGTGTCCTCGCAGTCCAGCAGTGGTGCGTCTCCCATGCCGATCATCTCGCCCACTTGGTGATGGAGACAGTGGTGCCCTGCCCGGGGGCGGTGTCCAGGACGAACTCGTCGACCAGCCGCTTGGAGCCGGACAGTCCGAGCCCCATGCCGTTGCCCGAGGTCCAGCCGTCGGTGAGGGCCAGGCCCACGTCGGGGATTCCGGGTCCGTGGTCGGTGAAGACCAGGCGCACCCCGCGTCGGCCGTATTCGCTTACCAGTGCGGCGGTCATGGTCCCGCCGCCTCCGTAGATCAGGGTGTTGCGGGCCAGTTCACTGGCGGCGGTGATCAGCTTGGTCTGCTCGACCAGGGAGAGCCGGCACTCCTGGGCCAAGGCGCGGACCAGTTGCCGGGCCTGGACCACGCCGGCGTTGGCGCTGATCTCCAGTACGGTCGGGCCTTGGCCGGCCGGGCCGTTCACCGGCCTGCCGCAGGATCCGGCCCGGCACCCTGATCGCCGAATTCTGTGACGGAGGAGTAGGAGCCCTCACCCAACTGCTGCCTGCGGGCCCGTTCAAGGACCTGCAGGCCCTTGTCGAGTGTCAGGGCGGTCCGAACCCCACCGAGCGAGAGCCCGAGCTCGACCAGGGTGATGGCGACGGCCGGCCGCATGCCGACCACGACCGTCTGCGCGTCCAGCAGGCGCGAGATCGAAGCGATGGTGGACAGCATCCGCCCGACGAACGAGTCGACGATCTCGACGGCGGTGATGTCGATGACCACCCCGTGCGCGCCCGAGTCGACGACCGCGGCCGCGAGATCATCCTGGAGGACCATCACCGCCTGGTCGTCCAAATCCGTTTGGATCGAAACCAACAGAACCTGACCGATCCGCAGGACCGGCACGCGCTCACTCACCGGCTGCCACCCTGCGAAGCGGGCCGGGAGAAGGAGACGCCGGAGCGACGCAGCGCGTGGCGCAGCGCGTCGGCCAGGGTGGCCTTGGTGACGATGTCACCGAAGTCGATGCCCAGGGCCACGATGGTCTGGGCGATCTGAGGACGGATCCCCGATATCGTGCACTCCGCACCCATCAGACGGGCCGCGACAACCGTCTTCAAAAGGTGTTGTGCCACCTCGGTGTCCACCGCCGGAACACCCGTGATGTCGATGATGGCCTGCTCGGAGCCCGTGTCGATCAGCGCCTGGAGCATCTTCTCCATGACGACCATGGTGCGAGCGGAGTCCAGGGTCCCGACCAGCGGGACGCCGATGATCCCGTCCCACAGCTTCACCACCGGCGTGGACAGCTCCATGAGCTGCTCGGCCTGTGCGGAGATCAACTCCTCGCGGGTACGGGTGTACACCTCGATGGTGAACAGTCCCAGAGCGTCCAGCAGGGTCGTGAAGTGCAGGTAGGCCTGAACGTCGTGGTCCTTGCCGACGAGCGCCGACTCCAGGACCTCCTTGAGCGCGAACACGCCCACCGCGGTCTCGGTCGGGCTGAAGCCCTGCCGGGCCCGGTTCCGTGACAGTTCGGTCAGCAGGGCGCGAACCTCGCCGAACGCCTCCCCGCGCGCGTCCAGGCTGCCCTCGCCCAGCGCGGCCACCAGCGCCGTGTACAGCTCCTGCAGCTCACGCTGTACCTCGCTCCGGCTCACGCGTCCGCCCAGCGAACCGGTGACCTTGTCGGCCCATTCGGCCCCCAGGTCCTCACCTCGTGCCGACAACAGGCCGATCAGGCGGTCCGTAACGTTCCCATCAGCCACAATGCACATCCCTTTATATGAGTCACCGAACCCTAGGCCATAATTCTCCGTGCCGGGTACCGCTCTGCCTTCCTGCCCATGAGCACTGTCGGAAGCGGGCTTTCCCATCGTCCTGTGCGGGCGCGTGGACGGACGCCCTTCCCGCTCCCGAGCGACCGGCACGGTCCTGCCCGCCCCCTTTTTCTCGGCCCGGCACAGAGGTGACGGGCCGCGCAGGCGAATACGGAAGCCGGCAACGGTCCCTGGCACCGGGAGCGGGGCGACGGTGATCCGCGCCTCAACGGCCCTTCTTGCGGGGCTGGTTACAGACCTGCCGGAGCTCCGCACTCCAGGTTCCACCCGCTCGCCCTGCCGAAATTCGTCGTTGCCCTCCTACCGGGCGCCGGCGTGCGTCGTCAATGAGGCGCCGCTGTGGGCGAGGCAGCAGTGGGAAGGGCGAAGTTCTTGGGCGTGAGGCAATTCTGCCGGGGCATGCGGAGCTCAACGCGGTTGCGTCACACGGAAACTTTCAGGTGGGAGCAATCGTCGAGAATCTGTTTTTGAAGGAGTTCTTCGTATGTCCGAGAACGCGTGGGGCTACCGTGAGACGTCCGGCGGCCTGCCCGGCGCGGATCTGACGGGCTACACGATGGACAAGCGCTCCGACGAGGTCGGTTCCGCGTACATCGACACCCACGACCGGAAGATTTACCTCGACCGGACAAGGGAGCAGATGGAGAACGCTCCTGAGTTCGACAAGGACTGGCACCTCGGCAACGAGGACTATCACCGCCAGGTGGGCGGCTACCACGACGGACCGCACCACCTCTGACCCACCGGGTCCGACGGTCCCCGCCCAGGGCCATATCGAAGTACCCGATGCCTCGCCGCAGCATCCGCGTTCCCCGGGCAGCCCCGCACGCCTGCCGGGCGGCTTCGGTCGGGGACTTGGCAACCGCCTCGCCGAACACACGGAGATCCATCGGTCCCCATGGCAAGACCATCACGGCGCATCTTTTGCTCCGACCTTCCTCGCCAGGCGGCCGGCAGCAGGACCGAGCGCGCTCCCGTCCCCCCGTGTCGACGGCCGGAGGTCAACCGGCCGGGTCCCGGCCGCTCTCTCCCGATGGAGGCGCAAGGACTCCGGAACGGGTCACGGGCTCCTTGACGCACCGGCGGAACCGGGAAGCGCAGCCGGATCCGGTTCTGTCGACCGTATCGGGCGGGTCCTTCAGCCGTCTGTCAGCGGGATGGAGGCGGAGATCTGTTTCCCGGCGGGCTCACGTCGGATCGCGAGGGAGTGGGTGACGGCCATGACGATCGCGAGTCCTTGTTGCCCGATGCGCAGGGGGTCGGGGGGCAGGATCGCGGGCGGGTTCGGGTTGCTGTCCCACACCATGACTTCCATGCGACCGTCCCGGACCTCCAGCGTCAGTCGGCTCGGTCCGGGGGCGTACTTGCGGGCGTTGGTGACGAGTTCGCTGACCACGAGTTCCACGACGTCCAGGGCGCGGTCACTCACGGGGACACGGTGTACGTCCTGGACCTCGGCGAGGAACCGACGGGTGAGGTGGCGGGCCTCGGCGATCGGCTCGCCGCCCGCGTACGTGGCGGAGCACGATATGGGGTTGTGGCGCCTCGTCACGGGCTGTTCGGCCTCCTCTGTCCTCTTCAGCGGCCACGCTGCGGGCGCGACACCGAAGGACTCTATCCGCCCGAATGCTGTTCGATCGGCCGGAGCGGCATCCGACCCCGCGCGGCCGCCGGCCCTGACGCGGCAGGTCAACGCGGAAGGGCCGCGTCCGACCCGATCACGGTCGGGAGGGGCCTGAATCTCGAACCATGGACAACGGGTGTTGTCCGCCGGGGTATTGTCGGCAGGCGACGGTTCGCGGCACTCAGCCGGGTAGAGACGCTGGGGAGCGCGGATGGAACAGTGGGTACGGGTCCTGCCCGACGAGGACGACGTCCGCGTCATCATGTGCGCGGGCGACTTCGATCAGGACACCCTGCAACCCCTCGACCGGGCGTGCGCGAACGCTGCCGACGACCCCGGCGTACGACGCATCGTCCTCGACGTCACCCGGATCACCTTCGCCGACTCCTCCATGCTCAACCTCCTGATCCGCATGCTGCGCACCGGCCGCCTGGTCGTGGCCGGACCCGTGCCTCCGCGATTGGAGCGGCTCCTGGAACTCACCCAGGTCCGTGACCTCCTCCCGACAGCCGAGGGCATCGCGGCGGCACGTGCCCTGTAGCAGGGCTCCCGTGCTCTGCGGCGGCCTTGGTCGTGGGGCGTCCGGCGTGGTTGTGCAGCACTGGCGACGCGCTCGGAGACCGCACCCCGGCGGACCTCATGGACCACCTGAACACCGCGATGCTCCGCCAGGGCGCCGCCCACCGCCTGACGGCCGGCCACGCCCGAATCCGCTTCACGCCCGCCGGCGTGGCCGGGCCCTCGCCCTGGCCGGTCACCCGGCTGCCCTCCTCCGCGACGACAACGGCACCGTCCGTGAAATCGGTACGCCCGGTCAACTCCTCGGTGTCTTCGGCTCCTGTCCCCTGACCGACGTCCGCTCTGGCCGGTAAGCGGTGCCACGAGGCCCTCAACCCCCTCCATTCCCTGATCCATTTCGCCCCCGAGGCTGAAGACGAGTTCATCGCCGCCGGACTGGACAGGAGACGAATGGGCTATTTCGCCGGGCGCTCCGCGGCCATGGGAACGGTGGGTGCGGGCGCCGTGGCTGCCACGTTCCACAACTTCAGCCCGACTCTCGTGGCCGCGCACACCCCACCCGGCCTGCCCACTCCCGGCCCCGGCGCACCTCGCCCTGTGGCAGGCCGTCCAGTACGCGGCCGTCCCGCCGGGCGGAAGTGTCGCGGTCCTTGGCGTGGGGTCGATCGGAGACATGAGCACGCGCAACGCAGCCCACCACGGCGCCGGGACGGTGATCGGGATCGACCTCGTACCCGGAGCGCCTGGAACGCGCCCGGCGACGCGGCATTCACACGCTCGACCTCCGCGAGTGCGGAGACGACCTGACCGACGTGGGGAGTCCACGGCGGCGCAGCCGACCCCATGCCCCTGCTGACAATGTTCGACAAGCAACTCCTGCTCCGCATGGGCCAGGCCAACGTCCACCGCTGGGTCGACGCCATCCTCCCGCTACTCACCGACGAGGACGCACTCGGCGTCGACGACTTCGCCACACACCGGATGCCCCTGGAGCAGGCACCGGACGCGTACGAGATGTTCCAGAAGAAGCTTGACGCCGCCGTGAAGGTCTTCTTCAACTCGCGACCGGGCTTTGGCGGTGCGCTCGGCGAATCGGGTGTCGCCGTCAGCGGCGGAACTCAGGGCCCGCGCCACCTCGGGATCCGCTCGCGGTACACGCGTCCGAGCATGCTTCCCCAGCCACCTTCGACCGTCGGTTCCGTCGGTGGTCAAGGTCCATGGCGACACGACCGCAGTGGTGTCCCCGCGGGACCCAAACGAACGCGCCGGTGCGCGGGGCCCCGGCGTGGGTGGGTGCGGTCAACGGTGTGCGCCGGCCGTGGTCGGAGTGTCCTAGGGAGTGTCGCCGTCGGTGTTCCGAGTGGGGGGTGTGGCGGCCAGGACGGCGTCCAGGAGGTGGGGGAATCGGGTGTCGAGGTCTTCGCGGCGGAGTTCGACGGCCTTGTAGCGGCCTGCTTTGTGTTCGCGCGTGATGCCGGATTCGCGCAGGACCCGCCAGTGGAAGGTTGCGGTGGCCTTGGTGACGTCGAGGGGGAGGCTGCCGCAGGTCCGTTCTCCCTCGGAGGCGGCGAGTTCGCGGACGATGTGCAGGCGGACGGGGTTGCCGAGGGCGGAGAGGACGTCCTCGATGAGGAGCTGTTCGCGGTTCGGATGGTAGGTGGCCATGCTCCGACTGTACGACGAGTCACGTACTGAGTCGATTGTCCCTTTCTGTAGTACGACTGTATGGTGATTCTCGTACTCTCGTACTTGGGGGTCCACCCCACCCTTCCTCTTCGCCCAGGAGATCCGTCGTGAGCACCACCCCCACCACGCACACCGAGCCCACAACGCCTGCAGCCGACGCTCCTGTGGCGATCGTGACCGCCGCCGCTTCGGGGATCGGTCGCGGCATGGCGGGCGAGCTCGCGAAGGCCGGCTACCGGCTGGCCCTGCTGGACATCGACGAGTCGATCCACGCCCTCGCCGACGAACTCGGCGCGACCGCCGTGCCGGGCTCCCTCACCGACCCGGCGGACCTGAGGCGCCTGGTGGACACCACGGCGGAGCGGTACGGCCGCATCGACGCGGTCGTCAACGGCGCCGGGCACGCGAAGAACACCGCGCTCCTGGAGGTCACCGACGAGGAATGGCACGACGGCCTCGACATGCTCCTGCTCTCGGTCGTGCGGATGGCGCGCCTGGTGACCCCGCACTTCGAACGGGCCGGGAAGGGTGTGTTCGTGAACCTGTCCTCGTACACGGCGTTCGAGCCGATGGGCGTGATCCCGGTGAACTCGGCGATGCGCACCGCGCTGACCAGCTTCACCAAGCTCTACGCCGACGAGTACGCCGCGAAGGGCATCCGGATGAACTCCCTGATGCCGGGCTACGTCGACAGTTGGCCCGAGGACCCGGCCTTCCTCGCGAGGATCCCCGCCGGTCGGTACGCCACCACCGAGGAGATCGGCAGGCTCGCCCGCTTCCTGGTCTCGGACGACGCCGCGTACATCAACGGCGAATCGATCCGCATCGACGGTGGCGCCGCCCGCTCCCTCTGACCCCACACCACGTCGGACACACCGGCAGCCGCCCACCGCCGCCCTCCCTCCCTCCCTCCCTCCCCCTCCCGTCCTGGCCCGGACGCGCCTGCCGGGGACACGCGCGGCCCGACCAGGGACACGGGGCTGAGGCACCGACATCCGCCAGAGTGTGTCCGTAATGCCCGAATCGGCGCTCACGGTTCGCCCGGCGGCAGGCTCTCGTCCTGCTGTCGGGCAGCCGTCCGGCCCTGCTGAACGGATCCGACGCATGAGTGCACCGCCCTTCGAGGACACGACCGACTTCGAGAACGCCGAACGCGGCTTCGTCGGCGCCCTGAAGCCCGCCGTGGTCAAGAACGCCGACGGTCGCGTGGTCTACGACAACGACGCGTACGCCTTCCTGGAGGGCGGCTGCCCCGACACCGCCAACCCGAGCCTGTGGCGCCAAGCCCAGCTGTGCGCCAAGCAGGGCCTGTTCCAGGTCACCGACCGCGTCTACCAGGTCCGCGGTCTGGACCTGTCGAACATGACCCTCGTGGAGGGCGACCAGGGCGTCATCGTCATCGACCCGCTCATCTCCGCCGAGACCGCGGCCGTGGCCCTGGCCCTCTACCGGCAGCACCGCGGGGATCGCCCCGTCACCGCCCTGATCTACACGCACTCCCACGGCGACCACTTCGGCGGCGCCCGCGGCGTCCTGCCCCCCGGCACCGAAGACGGCATCCCCGTCCTGGCCCCCGCCGGATTCCTCGAACACGCCGTCAGCGAGAACGTCTACGCCGGCAACGCCATGACCCGCCGCGCGATCTTCATGTACGGCGACCGGCTGCCGAAAGCACCCGACGGCCAGATCAGTGCCGGCCTGGGCATGACCACCTCCACCGGCACCATCACCCTCATCCCGCCCACCCTCGACATCACCCACACCGGTCAGGAAGAAGCCGTCGACGGCGTCCGCATCGTCTTCCAGCTCACTCCTGGCACCGAAGCCCCCGCCGAGATGAACTTCCTCTTCCCCGACCTGCGCGCACTGTGCCTGGCGGAGAACGCCACCCACAACATGCACAACATCCTGACCCTGCGCGGCGCCGTCGTCCGCGACGCCCGCATCTGGTCCCGCTACCTCGACGAAACAGTCGACTTCTTCGCAGGCGGTTACGAAGTCGCCTTCGCCTCCCACCACTGGCCCACCTGGGGCCACGAGAACATCGTCGCCTTCCTCACCGCCCAGCGAGATCTCTACGCCTACCTGCACGACCAGACCCTGCGCCTGCTCAACCAAGGCCTCACCGGACCCGAGATCGCCGAAGAGTTCCGCCTGCCGCCCGCGCTGGAAAACGCCTGGCACGCCCGCGGCTACTACGGCTCCGTATCCCACAACGTCAAAGCCATCTATCAGCGCTACCTCGGCTGGTTCGACGGCAACCCCGCCCACCTGTGGGAACACCCACCCGTCGAACAGGCCAAGCGCTACGTCGATATCGCCGGCGGCCCCGAACAAGCCCTGACCAAGGCCACGGCGTACGCCGAGGCAGGCGACCTCCGCTTCGCGGCCACGCTCCTCAACCACCTCGTCTTCGCCAACCCCGCCGACCCCGGAGCCAGGACGGCCCTGGCCGCCGTCTACGACAGGCTCGGCCACGGCGCCGAAAACGGACCTTGGCGCAACTTCTACCTCACCGCCGCCCTCGAACTACGCCAAGGCGAAAGTCCGGCCCTACTGGATCCCACCAACCCCCAGATGGCCGTCGCCCTGACGACGGACATGGTCCTGGACTCCCTCGCGATCCGCATCGACGGACCGCGCGCCTGGCACGAAGACCTCACCATCGACCTGGCGCTGACCGATGAACGGCGTCGCCACCGCGTGACCCTCCACAACGGCGCCCTCACCCACCGCTCCGCCCCCCTCGACCACACGGTCGGGACGCCGGCCGACCTCACCCTCACCCTGACCCGGCCGCAGCTTTTCAAAGCCCTCGAGGGTCAGGGACTCGACGGCGTCACCACCGACGGGGACCCCGCCCACTGGACCCGTCTCTTCTCCTTCGTCACGGAACCCGACAACGCATTCCCCATCGTCACCCCCTGATCGGATCCGTCCAGCCGGGCCCCTGAACGCGATGCCTGGAGCGTGCCCTGCTCCAGGCACGGCGAAGCGGATCCCGACCCGGCCCGGTGGCTGCCGCCGTCGGGGTCCGAGGAGGTGCTGTGCCGGTACGGCGCGGAGTGGAGCGCGGCGAAGCTGCGCCGGGGTCCGGCGGTGGAGAGTCCAACGGGATCGGCTGCTGGACATCGCGGCGGACCGTGGCGGCACGGACGTGGGTTCCACCCGCCGCGTAGCCCCGTGCGCGCCAGGTCCACTCCTGCGGCCCGGGTTTGTTCAGGTGGGGTTGCGCGCCAGGTGGATGGCATCGGGCACTCCGCGGGAGACGGGAATCTCCTCGGTGTGGACCTCTTCGAATCCGGCCCGGCGGAGGGCTTGTTCGAAGGCGGGTGAGGGCTGGGCGGACCAGATCGCGAGGATCCCGCCGGGGCTGAGGCGTGTGCGGCAGGCGGCGAGTCCGGCGGGGGAGTACAGGCTGTGATTGTCGTCGGTGACGGTCCAGTGGGGGCCGTTGTCGATGTCGAGGCACAGGGCGTCGTACCGGGTGGTCGTGGTGTACAGGTGGTCGTTGAGGTCGGTGTGCAGGACGCGGACGCGCCGATCGGCGAGAGCGGCGCCGGTGAAGGCCTGCAAAGGTCCTGTTCGATGCCAGTCGATGACGGCGTCCTCGCGCTCCGCGACGACGATCCGGGACCAGCGCGGCTGTGCGGCGGCGTGGGCGAGGGAGAACCCCACACCGAGGCCGCCGATCAGGACCGAGGGCGCCGTGGCAGTCGTCTGCCGCAGCGCTGCATCGATGAGGAGGCGTTCGGAGCGTCCGTCGGAAGTGTCCATCAGGAAACAGCCGTTGGCGATGATCTCGTAGGTTTTGCCCCGGCGACGCAGGACCACTTCGCCGTGCGGACCGATACGTCGGTCGAGTGTCACGGCGCCGGTCGGCTCGGCATCGAGTAATGACATGAGGGACCCTTCTGGACGCTGATGCTGGACGATCACCTGGAGCCCTAACGGCGTTCCTGGCAGCAAGGTTCCCCGTCCCGCTCCATCCGGCGGGTCTCTGCCCCTGTCCCTGGCGATGCGGCAAGCGGCGTGGAAAATGCTGCCCCCGCTCCACGTCGGCCGCCGCGTCCGCCCAGAAGCCCCCTTTGTCGACCGTGTCCTGCCAGGTCGCGGGTTCGGTGGGCGCGTCCCCGGGTTCCGCGTGACTGCCGGGGACGGCAATCGGGAGGACGGCCCGCCTCGTGGACCACTTCCACGACCGATGTTGAACGTGTTCAGAAAATCTGGCAGCATGGCGCGCGGAAAGGCCTGCCGGGCCAGGGGGACGTGAATCCGTTCGCCCTCGGCACGAGTTGGCCGTGAGACCCGGAGGTCGGTAGAACGTGCCCATCGCCTTGCTCGTCTTCTTGCTCCTGGGCCTGATCGTGACCATCGCGCCGGGTCTGCTCGTCGGGTACTTCTTCGTCGCGGTGAGCGGCAGGCTGTCGCTCACCGCGAGGGTCTCGTCGCTGGTGGCCTTGGCATCGGCGACGGCGGCACTGTGGCTGAGGTTGGGTGAACCCGCCAACATCCTGTTGCCACTGGCCATGTTGGTGTCGTTCCTCGTGACCCTCGCCTCGGGGGCCATGTTCCTCGGGCTCGAAGCCCGCAAGCGGCGCGCACCCCGCCACCCCGCTCCGGCCTGGCAGAACTGGTAACCGCCACCCCCTATCGCCTGCCACCTGGGCCACGAGGGCCTCGCGCACACCATCCGGGAACGGTTCGCCGCAGGCCGCAGGGGCGAGGCTGTGACGGCGGTCCCCGACACGCTGATCGACGAAGTGGCCCTGACCTACCCGCTGCTGATCGCTGGACTGCCGGACGCAGACCGTCGTCCACGTCGTCGACACCGTCATGCCCGCCCACCTGTCCACCGGCACTCCGAGTGCGCTCGGGCCCGCCGCACCCTCTTATCGCGTCGCCCTGATCGTCATGCGCGGCTGGCCGACCGCCGTCCAGGTCCAGGCCGCCCCGCCACGGCGCGAGGCGACCGGGCGAGGTGGCCGGGAGGGGGGCGGATCGGGCCGGCCGTCCCGGTCGGTGCGAGGTGCGACCGTCAGGGCGCTGTACGCCACGGCCGCGCCGGGACCTGGCATTGCGCGCCGTCGCCGACGAGCTGATCGGGCAGGGTACGGCCACCTGCGGGTGATGGTGTTCGTGGTGCCCTTCGCCGCCGCCTCGTTCACGCTCCAGGGCGCGCCTGCGCGGGGATCGGGGCGATCCGGGTGCCCATGTACACGCCCTTGCTCGTCAACGTGGTCACCCTGCCCAGCGGCCTGCTCCTGATCTTCCGGGCCGGCCCTCGGCGTCACCGGTGTGTCCCTGGCCGCGACGGCCGTCGGAGCCGGCTCGGAGCAGGGGTCGGCGTGGTCGTCGTGGCGCTGAACAAGGCTGCCGGGTAGGCGTGGCTGCACGCAGCTGCGCCTGCCAAGCAGCTCCTCGACGCAGTGGCGGAGGTTCCCCGGAGCCGTCTCAGGACGGCGGCCCGGCCGCCGGGCCGACCTCTTGGCCGCGCCGAGGCCCGGCCGGAGGCTTCCGTCAGGTCACCGCGCCGGCAGCCGCGGCGTGCGCGGCGGCACCGTGCGCCGGCTGCCGGTCTTCCTCTGCCGCTTCGGCAAGAAGGACCGGCTCCTATTCGAAGTCCGGGCATGGAGCCAATCGGACCTCTGGGCCAGGTTCCGGCACGCCGCTGACCAGGCCGCATCGCCCGCCGAGAAACGGGACCTGTTCGTCCGCTTCTCCTACCCCGCCATCAGGGCGACGAACGCTACGCGCTGTGGACGCAGGTTCTGGCCCAGCGCCACGACGAAGCGGGCAGGCAAACCCTCACCGCGCTGTCGGACGGCTGGGACGAGCGACTTGAAACCATCCTTCGTGAAGGTCGAGACCAGGGACACTTCGCCGACGTGGACATCACCGAGGTCACGATCCGAGCGGCGGCCATGCTGAGTGGAATCTCCGAAGACGTGATGTTCGGACGGTCCCGCCGGCAACACACATCCGCACGCATGTTCGCTCTGTCTGCGCTCGCACGCGAACTGCGTCCCACCGGTCAGGCGTGACGATACGCGGAGCCGCCGATCTCGACGAGCGTCGTTCGGATCCGCTCGGGACGCTCTTCGGACCCGGCTCCGACACCGCCACCGAGGTCGCACTACTGATGCTCACCGGCACCGGCACCGGCGCGACATCGGGCCTGCCCTGATACGAGACCTCTGCCTGCCGGTCATTCTCGCGGCGTACATTCCGCTGGTCGCCACCACACCCACGGCTTGTTCGCGAACCTCGCCCACGGGCGCGCTTTCTCCGATCCGGTCACCCCGATTGCGCGACGATCTTTCCCCTGAAGACGTCCGCCCATTTCGGCGAGGGCCACAGCGCGGCCGACGACGATTGCCGCACTGTAAGCACTGTAAGCACTGAAAGCACTGAAAGCACTGACCGCACTGACCGCGTGGATCGGCCCCGGACCGGGGTGAGCAAGGCCCTGACCGGCGAACTGACCGCGGTATCGACCTCGACGACCACGGCCGGATCCGATGCCATGGGCGACCCCGCCCCCCGGTGGCGGCCGGTCCCACTGTGGTGGATCAATTCCAGGCGGGGAGGGGGAGGGGCTTGCCGGTTTCGAGGTAGGTCTTGAGGTTGGACAGCACGGTGGACCAGCCGCCGGCGGCCTGGCGGCGTTCGCTTTCGTCTCGCAGGTTCTCGTGGGTGACGGTGAGTCGCACGGTGCCGCCGAGCGGCTTGAGGTCGAAGGTGACGGTGGACGGCCCGTCGGGGCGTTCCTCGCCGGGTACGGCCCAGGTCAGGACGAGGCGTTCGGCAGGTACGGCCTCGACGACGGTCCCCGCCACATCGGCGGTGCTGGAGCCGTCGATGCGCCGGTGCTCCCAGATGGAGCCGGTTTGCCAGTCGGACACGTTGGAGTGGCCCCAGTAGGTGGCGGTCATCTCGGGATCGGTGAGGGCCTCCCAGACCGTTTCGGGGGTGGCCTCGATGTAGGTGGTGTAGATGAAGTCGGGCTTGGAGGTCATGGCCTGTTCTGCCTTCCGTTTCAGGTCGCTCAGGGTGCGCAGGCGGGGGCGTTCGAACTTGTCGATCCACCGCTCCTGGATTTCGTGGAGCGGTACGGGGTTGAGGTAGTGGAGTTTTTCCCGGCCTCTGCGGACGGTGCTGACGAGGTTCGCGGCTTCGAGGAGGCTCAAGTGCTGGGTGGCCGACTGGCGGGCCATGCCCAGGCCTTCGCACAGTTCTCCGAGGCTCTGGCCGTTCTTCTCGTGCAGCCGGTCCAGGAGTCGCCGGCGGGTCGTATCGGACAGGGCCTTGAAGACCCGGTCCATCTCATCGCTCACACCATCAATCATGCAGGCATTTACCTGCATGTCAAACGAGGCCTCCGACCGCGACGTGGAAGGGTTCGTTCCGCGAGGTGACCGCGTGGTCCGCCTCGCGCAGATGCTGTGCCACCTCTCGGACGCGACACTTCACCGGCGGGTGTCCGCCACGACAGGCAAGGCGGAGTCGTTCAACCAGTTCTTCCAGTGGGCCGCGGCAGAGGTTCGGCGAGGCCCTCTCCATGCGGCACGGCCCTATCGTCCAGATGTCAGATGACAGCCGCAGGCGGCGCAATGGTCGCGCGCCGACCGGACCCACGCCCGGCCCCGGCCGCCAGGGACGAGAACCGCACCTCTGAAGGTTGCGCGCCTCACGACCCCGGCATCACAGGAACAGCGACAGAGCCCGATCATTCGTGCGTGGCTGGGCACACTGTGGATATGCCGACACTGGTCGCCCGCCGTGTAGGGGCAACTGTGGAGTTCTCTGCGGTGTTGGTGCGACGGTAGAAATCTGACGGACAGATCTGATTTGTGAAGGTTCCAAGGGGAGCGCTCATGAGCACAGCGAAGGACCTGTTCATCATCGCCATGGAGGAACGGCCTGGATCCGGCGTCGGGCAAGGCGACCTGTCGCTGGCTCTCGCGGGCGCTGAGCTACTCGATCTCCTCGCCGTGCAGGCCGCTTCGTTGGACGGTGACCTCATCGTGCCGGGCGGGCAGGATGCGCCGCACGACGAACTGGTGGCTGAGGCCTTGTCGGCGCTCATCCGTCAGGTGCCCTACGAGAGGGTCGAAGAGTGGTTGTGGCGACGCGGTCGGGAGTTGTCCGCGGCCTACCAGGCGGCCCTGGAAGAGGCCGGGCAGCTGACGCGGGGACGACGCGCCCTGCTGCCCTTCGGAAATGATCGCCTGGAGGTCGCGGAGTCACCCACTCGACGCCGGGCCCGAAGCCGCTGGGAGGGCGGTGAACCCAACCTCATTGCCCTCGCCGCGGCCGTGGGCATTTCGGCAAGCCGCTCCGAGGACGGGAGTGATCACGTCAACGAGTCGGTGTTCCTGGAGGGTGAAGAGAACGAAGCGGTCATGACCGTGTTGGCGAGCGTCAACGACGCGGTGATGGAGCTGGAGGCCGTGAGACAGCGCCGTTCCATCGAGAACGCGGCGTTCGCCAATGTCTGGCGCGTGCCGTAGGGCATGGTCCACCTGCTTCGAGAGCGGCACTTCCGGACCGAGCCCGGCCGGGCGCGCAGCCGGTGGAGTCTTGAGGCGGCGCTTGAGGTTCGACTCCGCGTTCTGCACCGGGCGGCTCTGCACCGGGCGAAGATCCGGCTCGCTGATGAGGTGTGCTCGTAGTCGGCGACTGCCCGGTGACAGCAACCGAGCCGAGATCGCCCGCGCCCGTTCATTGGGCAAGGGCGGTTCACGCACCCGGAAGTCGACCCCTGACGCCTGTCCACCCGCGCAGCGATGACTTCCGGAGTGCGGAGTTGAGCCGGTTCAGAAGAGGCCCCCGCGTTCCCCTGCTCTGCGGCCCCGCTCGTCGAGTGGTGTGTCGGGTGCGGTCCCGTAGCTGTAGGCGCTGCGGACGTGCCCGTCTCGGGCGTGGACGATCACCTGCGCGGACATGTGCTCCCTGGCATGGCGACGCGCGGCCGCGATGGCGTCCTGTTGGGTTCGGTGCGGTTCGTGCAGCTTCCGCCGGCCTTCCCTGCCCTCGACCTGCCACTTGACACCCGCGGCGGCCGCCCGCTCACCGGAGGGTGAGACGTGGTACACGGTCTGTTTCGCTGACATGTCGTTCTCCTCGCGCCGCCCGGTACGAGCTCCGAAGACCGACCCGGGCGCAACCGGTCCAGGGGGCATTGGCGACGAAGGGTCGATCCTGGCTCTTCACTATTCAGTGTCCTACGGGGCGCATGCGTTCGGGGCCGTGACGGAGGAGACGGTTGCCCTGTGCGTGGTGCCGGCGAAGAGGTTGGGTCGGCGATGCCGCGGCTTGCTTCGGCGGGGTGGCTGGGTTTGGCTCCGGCGGTGATGCGGTATTGGGTGCGGCGGCCCTCGAGTACCCGAGTGAGGTATCCCTCCTGTTCCAGGTCGGAGAGATCGACTGGATGGTCCGTTCGGTGAGCAAGACAACCCTCGGCGAGTTCCCGCACGCGGACGGCGGGGTCTTTCGATAGGGCGAGGAGGATGTGGGGGAGGTGGTCATGTCCAGGCCGGCACTGATCTGGCCGTTGGGTGCTTTCGGCAGCCGGTCGCCGTACATGAAGATCGCGCGGCGGGTCATGGCGTTGCCGGCGTAGACGTTCTCGCTTGGTCGGCCGTCTGCCGGGGCGACGCGCCTTCCCGTCAACACGAATGAGAAACAGGTGATTTTGCGGCGCATGGCTGGAACGGGTGGGGGCATTCGTTGTTCTGGAGGTAATAACTATGGTTCCCCTGCTTCTTGTTCTTCTGCTCGCTCTTATTCTGTTCGGTGCGGGTTTCGCGGTGAAGATTCTTTGGTGGGTCGCGATCGCGGTCCTGGTTCTGTGGCTGGTCGGCTTCGTTGCCCGTCCGAAGGGCGGTAGTGGCCGCTGGTACCGCTGGTAGCCGACCGGCGGAAGCCCCGGAGCTGACATGCATGGCGGTGGCCTGGTCCCCCCTCCGACGAGGGGGCCCAGGCCACCGCCATGTCCGCGTGGGGCGGTAATGGTTTTGCGGTAACGGGTGAAACGGGATGGTCGGGGCATCAGCGGCATCAACCGGGACGGTCGCCGTGACGCAGCAGGGGACCTGCTCACCTCCAAAGATCGGCGGCCGTCCCGGCCATGAATTCCGAACCCGTGCGTGTGGGGTGCGAATTCGAGGGCATGCGGATCTCAGGTGGAACGGTCGATGCATCGTTCGCCACAGAATTCGAACGGAATACATCGGGGCTGACGGAACGTGAATACTTTGTCAGTTCTCGGTAGACGGAGGAGTTGTTTTCGCGTGACTGAGAACGTGTGGAGCTACCAGCAGACCGCGGGCCACCTGGCCGGTACCGACCTGATCGGGTTCAAGGTCGAGGCGACCGATGGGAGCATCGGCAAGGTCGACAAGCACTCCGACGAGGTCGGTGACGCCTACCTGGTCGTGGACACCGGGGTGTGGATCTTCGGCAAGGAGGTCCTCCTCCCGGCGAGCACCGTGGTGCGGATCGACACGGCCGAGGAGAAGGTCTACGTCGACCGGACGAAGGAACAGATCAAGGACGCCCCGGAGTTCCACCGGGACAAGCACATCGGCGACGCCGGCTACCGCGAGGAGCTGGGCACCTACTACGGCACCGGCGCCCCCTTCGGCGGCCGCCCCGCCTGACCCCCCTCTTCACGACGGCGCGGCCCGACACCCCGGACAGGGG
>NZ_JBHVPG010000021.1:0-135609 GCF_042887545.1 Streptomyces sp. NPDC057939 | reverse complement strand
GCCCCGATGGGGCCGGCCACCTGCGTTCGGGCGGGGGCGTCAGCGCTGGACCTTCAGGATGTCGCCCACCACGTTGTCCGGGAGCAGGGTGTTGCACTGGAGTTCCGCGGTGCGCGTCAGGGCGTCGTCGCGGCAGACGTAGAAGTCCTTGTACGCGATCTGCAGCGCGTACGAGCTCGCCGCGAGCAGCAGCGCCAGCGAGGCCGTCACCAGCCCGCTGACGGCGGCCGCCCGCTGCGGCCGGGCCGCGGGGCCCAGGGCGGCCAGGCGGTCGGGCTTCGCCGCGGTACCGGTACCCGTGCCGGCCGCCGGGGCGGCCCCGGACTCGGGTGCGGGCCCGCCCCGGAGCGCGCTGATGCCCCAGTACATGGCGAGCGCGCCCAGCAGCAGCCCCATCGAGGGGATGCCGAAGATGCCGAAGAAGAAGCCCCACATGCCGGCCAGGAGCGCGTACCGCGCCCGGCGCTGCACGGGGTCCATCGGGTCCCAGCGCGCCGGTCCGCCGCCTCCCCCGGGGGAGCCGCCGGGGCCGCCGCCGGGCCCCTGACCAGGGCCGGGGCCCTGGCCCGGACCTTGGCCGGGGGAGTCACCGGGACCGCCGCCGCGCGGCTTCCACGGCTGGTCGGGCCGGCCCTCGGGGGGAGCCGCGAAGGGGTTGTCGTCGGTCGAGGAGTCGGGCTGACGGCGGTCCGGCATCGAGTGCGTTACTTCCCCTGTGTCGTGGACGCGGTTCGTGCCGCGTCCGGCGGCGCGCTCCGCGGCGTGCGCGGCTTGTATGCAGACGCTACCGCCCGCCCGTCCCCCCGTCCCTCGGGGGCGGTCGGGTGTACAGGTATCGTTGCAGGCGGTCGGTGGCTTCGTACGGTTGCCCATGAGTCGGCACGTCGTAGTTTCGTACGACCACACAAGAGCAACAACGGCATTCCCGTAAGAAAGGGCCTCCCATGCCCGCCTCCCGCCTGGTCGTGCTGGTCTCCGGCTCCGGCACCAACCTCCAGGCCCTGCTCGACGCCATCGAAGCCCACCCCGGCGGAGCCGAGGGCTTCGGCGCCGAGGTCGTCGCCGTCGGCGCGGACCGCGAGAACATCGCCGGCCTGGAACGGGCGGAGAAGGCCGGGATCCCCACCTTCGTGTGCCCCGTCAAGGCCCACGGCACCCGTGCGGAGTGGGACGTCGCGCTCACCGCGGCGACCGCCGCCCACGAGCCCGACCTCGTCGTCTCCGCCGGGTTCATGAAGATCGTGGGGGAGAGCTTCATCGACCGCTTCGGCGGCCGGTTCATCAACACCCATCCCGCCCTCCTCCCGGCCTTCCCCGGCGCGCACGGCGTACGGGACGCCCTCGCCTACGGCGCGAAGGTCACCGGCTGCACGGTCCACTTCGTGGACGGCGGCGTGGACACCGGGCCGATCATCGCCCAGGGTGTCGTGGAGATCAGGGACGCGGAGGACGAAGCCGCTCTGCACGAGCGGATCAAGGAAGTCGAGCGCCAGCTGCTCGTCGACGTCGTGGGGCGCCTGGCCCGGCACGGCTATCGCATTGAGGGACGAAAGGTAACGATCCAGTGACCGCCGCAGAGCGCGTGGAGCCCGCAGCCAGCGCGAACAGCAACGAACCGACCACGACCCAGCGGCCGATCCGTCGTGCGCTCGTCAGCGTCTACGACAAGACGGGACTGGAAGAGCTGGCCCGCGGCCTGCACGAGTCGGGCGTCGCGCTCGTCTCCACCGGCTCCACCGCCTCGAAGATCGCCGCGGCCGGGGTGCCCGTCACCAAGGTCGAGGAGCTCACCGGCTTCCCCGAGTGCCTCGACGGCCGCGTCAAGACCCTGCACCCGCGCGTGCACGCCGGCATCCTCGCGGACCTGCGCCTGGAGGACCACCGCAACCAGCTCGCCGAGCTGGGCGTCGAGCCCTTCGACCTGGTGATCGTCAACCTCTACCCCTTCCTCGCGACCGTCCAGTCGGGCGCCACGCCGGACGAGTGCGTGGAGCAGATCGACATCGGCGGCCCCTCGATGGTGCGCGCCGCGGCCAAGAACCACCCGTCGGTCGCCGTCGTCACCAGCCCCGCCCGCTACGCCGACGTCCTCGACGCGGCGAAGAACGGCGGCTTCGACCTGACCGCCCGCAAGCGGCTCGCGGCCGAGGCCTTCCAGCACACCGCCGCCTACGACGTGGCCGTCGCCTCGTGGTTCACGAACGCGTACGCGCCCGAGTCCGAGGACGCGGCGCTGCCCGAGTTCCTCGCCGGTGCCTGGGAGCGCAAGTCGACCCTGCGGTACGGCGAGAACCCGCACCAGGCCGCCGCGATCTACACGGACGGTCAGCCGGGCGGGCTCGCCAACGCCGAGCAGCTGCACGGCAAGGAGATGTCCTTCAACAACTACGTGGACACGGAGGCCGCCCGCCGGGCCGCCTACGACCACGACGAGCCCTGCGTCGCGATCATCAAGCACGCCAACCCGTGCGGGATCGCCGTGGACACCGACGTGGCCGCGGCCCACCGCAAGGCGCACGCCTGCGACCCGCTGTCGGCCTTCGGCGGCGTCATCGCCGTGAACCGCCCGGTGACCGTCGAGCTCGCCGAGCAGATCGCGGAGATCTTCACCGAGGTCGTCGCCGCGCCCGCCTACGAGGACGGCGCCGTCGAGGTCCTCGCGAAGAAGAAGAACATCCGCGTCCTGAAGGTGGACGGCACCCCGCACCAGCCGGGCGACCTCAAGCCGATCAGTGGCGGCGCGCTGCTCCAGCAGTCCGACCTCTTCCAGGCCGAGGGCGACGACCCGGCGAACTGGACGCTGGCCACCGGTGACGCCCTGTCGGGCGAGGAACTGGCCGGACTCGCCTTCGCGTGGAAGGCCTGCCGGGCCGTCAAGTCGAACGCGATCCTGCTCGCCAAGGACGGCGCCTCGGTCGGCGTCGGCATGGGTCAGGTCAACCGCGTCGACTCGGCGAAGCTGGCCGTCGAGCGGGCGGGCGCCGAGCGCGCGCAGGGTTCGTACGCCGCCTCCGACGCGTTCTTCCCGTTCCCGGACGGGCTGGAGATCCTGACCGCCGCGGGCATCAAGGCCGTCGTCCAGCCGGGCGGTTCCGTGCGCGACGAGCAGGTGATCGAGGCGGCGAAGAAGGCCGGCGTGACCATGTACTTCACCGGCACCCGCCACTTCTTCCACTGATCCGCCGCGGATCCCGGTCCGCCCCGAACGACGACGAAGGCCGCGCCCCGCACTGCGGGACGCGGCCTTCGTCGTGGAGCGGGAGGATCAGCGCTGGCGGTTGAACCAGGCCGCGCCGTCCGACTTCGCCACGAAGACGATGATCAGGATGGCCAGGATGGTGTGCAGCAGACCGATGCCGACGAACGGCCAGATACCGGCGATGGCGGTGATCGACGCGAAGACGATCGTCGTCACGCGGATGCCGTTGCCGCCCTTGCCGAACTTGACGCCGAGGACGATCGCGAGGATGCCCCAGGCCAGGATCAGCACGGCGAACGCGTACAGCGCCCCGGTCGGGAAGTCCTGGAGCTGCTCGAACTGCGCGTCGGCCTGGAGCGTCGGGTCGTCCTTGAGCTTCTGGACGGCCGCACCGGCGACCATGAAGATGCCGGCGCCGATGATCTGGAGCGTGGCGATCACGAACAGCAGCACGCGGGAGGCGGTCACGCCACCGGGCATCGTGAGCGGCGTGCCCGGGTAGCCACCACCGGGGGTGCCCTGCGGGTAGCCGTAGCCGGCCTGGGCGGGGACGCCCTGCGGGGCCTGCTGCGGGTAGCCGTAGCCGGGCTGACCCTGCGGGGCCTGGGGCTGCTGTCCGTACGGGTTGTTCGGGTCGCCGAAGCTCATCTTTGGGTGTTCCTCCGTGGAAGTGCGGGGACGCACGGCAACACGCGCGGAGGAACTCTGCAACTTGCGGTCCGCCCCCCGGCACTGCCCGCGGCACTCTGGTCGTTGCATCGTCGTCGGGCGGGTGGTTCCTTGTCCAGCCGGTTGCCGCGGGGCCCCTTACTTGTTGTGCAAGTGCAATCAACGGAGGACCACCGCCGAGCACCTTGACTGGAACCGGGGCCACTCCATCCGGGAGGATGGCGACATGACCGCCCAGATTCTCGATGGCAAGGCCACCGCAGCCGCGATCAAGTCCGAACTGACCGCCCGGGTGGCGGCGCTGAAGGACCGGGGCATCACCCCCGGCCTCGGCACGCTGCTCGTCGGCGACGACCCGGGCAGCCGCTGGTACGTCAACGGAAAGCACAAGGACTGCGCCGAGGTGGGCATCGCCTCGATCCAGCGCGAACTGCCCGCCACCGCCTCACAGGAGGACATCGAGGAGGTCGTGCGGGAGCTCAACGCCAACCCCGACTGCACGGGCTACATCGTCCAACTCCCGCTCCCCAAGGGCATCGACACCAACCGGGTCCTCGAACTGATGGACCCGACCAAGGACGCGGACGGCCTGCACCCCATGTCGCTCGGCCGGCTGGTGCTCAACGAGCCGGGTCCGCTGCCCTGCACCCCGTACGGCATCGTCGAGCTGCTGCGCCACCACGACGTCGCGATCAACGGCGCGCACGTCGTCGTCCTGGGTCGCGGCATCACCGTCGGTCGGTCCATCGGGCTGCTGCTGACCCGCAAGTCCGAGAACGCCACGGTGACCCTGTGCCACACCGGTACGCGGGACCTCTCCGGGCTGCTGCGCCAGGCGGACATCATCGTCGCGGCGGCGGGCGTGCCGCACCTGGTCAAGCCCGAGGACGTGAAGCCGGGCGCCGCGGTGCTCGACGTGGGCGTCAGCCGCGACGAGAACGGCAAGATCGTCGGGGACGTCCACCCGGGCGTCGCCGCGGTGGCGGGCTGGATCTCCCCCAACCCGGGCGGCGTCGGCCCGATGACCCGCGCGCAGCTGCTGGTGAACGTGGTCGAGGCGGCGGAACGGATCACCAGTGCGGGCTGAGCAGGACGCGGACGGCGGCCCGGCCGCCGGGAACAAGCCGGAGCAGGCCGGCCCGGGTTCGGGACCGGCCCCGGGCTCGGACGCTCCGACGGATCCGGGTACGGGTGCGGACGGGCGCGTGGACGTGGGCGCGGGCGATGACGGTGGCCCGGAGTCGGCGGCCGGGGCCGTGGAGCCCGAGCCCGGGCCCGGGGCCGGTCCCGAAGGGGCCGACGGCGCCGTGTCGTCGGACCGGGCGCGGGCCGGCGCGGCCGGGGCGCGGTCGCGGCGCTTTCCCGCCGTCACCCAGGACACGGCCCGCCCCGAGGGCGGCGGCCGGGCCATCCCCGGAGCCGTGTCCACGCCGGCCCGGCAGTGGCCGATGCTCGGCGTCCTCGCCGCGACCGCGGTGGGGCTGCTGCTGACGGCGACGGGCCGTCCCCGCGCGGGCTGCCTGGCCATCGGCATCGCCCTGATCGCGGCGGCCGTCATGCGGCGCGTGCTGCCCTCGGTGGGCATGCTCGCGGTGCGCTCCCGCTTCACGGACATGGTCACGTACGGGTTGCTGGGCGTGGCGATCACGCTGCTCGCGATGGTCATCGAGCCCCAACCGTGGCTGAGGATCCCGTTCCTGGAGACCGCGGTCCGCTTCACCGTCCGCTGAGCGGGCGGAGGGCCGGGGCCGAGCGCTCCGCCCCGCCGCCCCGTCACCCTCACCGCGCCGCCGGGCTCCGGTCGCCGGTGAGGCCCGTCAGGGCCTCCAGGGTCGCCGCGACGGCGAGACGGGTCTCCGTACCCGTCCTGACCTGGACCTCCAGGGTCCGTCCGCGGCCCGGCAGCTCCAGCACCGCCGTGCCCGGCGGCGGAGCGTCGCACAGCAGCTTCGGCAGGATCGACACGGCCCGCCCGGTGTCGACCAACCACAGCCCCGCCCGCAGGTCCGCGCACTCGTGCGCGATGCGCGGGGTGAAGCCGGCGTTGCGGCAGGCGTGCACGAGCATCTCCCGGCAGCTGCTCGGGGCGGGTGCCGAGACCCAGTCGGCCTCCCGCAGTGCCGCCAGCCCGTCGCGGCGGTACGCGGGGAGCAGGTCCCGGGGCAGCGCCAGGCAGAGCGGGTCGTCGAAGAGCGGCAGCGCGGTGGTGCCGCTCGCGGGCGGGGCGCCGAGCAGCGGGTACGCGTAGGTGACGGCGAGGTCCAGGCGGCGCTGCCGCAGCAGGGGCACGGCGTCCTCCGGGTCGGCCTGCACGACGCGCGGCCGCAGTCCGGGGTGGCGTACGGCGAGTGCGGCGACCAGCGGGGCGGCGACCGTCGCCAGCGCGCTCGGGGCGCAGCCGACGAGGACCTCCCCGACCGGGCCGTCGTCCAGGGCCCGTACGGCCCCTTCGGCGCGCTCCAGGGCCGCGAGCACCGGCCCGCAGGCGGCGGCCAGGGCCGCTCCGGCCGGGGTGAGCCGCAGGCCGCGGCCCTCGCGCTCGACGAGGGTCGCCCCCGCCTCGGCCTCCAGGGCGCGCAGCTGTTGGGAGACGGCCGAAGGGGTGACCCGGTGCAGGTCGGCGACGACGGTGACCTTCCCGTGTTCCGCCAGGTCCCTCAGGATGACCATCCGCTTCACATCAAGCATGAGTTCATCTTAATGGTCGGTGTAGGAGAGGTAGCTGGACTTCACGTTCCCGGTGCGGGGATGCTCGGTCCATGAACACTGCGAACCACCAGAAGGTGCTCCTGATCGGTGCGGACGGAACGCTCGGCCGCGCGGTGCGCGCCGCGCTGCGCGAGCGCGGGCACGAGATCGTGACGGCCTCCCGCAAGGGCGCGGACGTCCACGTCGACATCACCGATCCCGAATCCGTCCGGGCGATGTACGACGAGGTCGGGTCCGTGGACGCGGTGGCGTGCGCGGCGGGCAGCGTGCCGTGGCGCCCGCTGGGCGAACTGACCGTCCAGGACGTGCGCGCCGGGCTGGAGGGGAAGGTCGTGAGCCAGATCGAGCTCGTCCGCCAGGGCGCCCCGCGGCTGCCCGCACACGCCTCGTACACGCTGATCACCGGGATCCTGGCCCGCGAGCCCCTGCTGACCGGCTCGGTGGCCTCCCTGGTCAACGGCGCGGTCGAGGCCTTCGTGCGGGCCGCCGCGATCGAGCTGCCCGGCCGACAGCGGATCAACGCGGTCAGCCCGACCGTCTTCACCGAGTCCATGGACGTCTACGGGGACACCTTCGCCGGATTCGATCCGGTCCCGGTCGCCCGCGCGGCCAACGCCTACGTCAGGTCCGTGGAGGGGCACCGGACGGGCGAGGTCTTCCGCGTGGAGTAGCCCCGGAATCGGGACCCGTGTGCCGTGGACCACACGGGGCCGGGGGTTGGGGGCCCCGCGGGTCGGATAGCCTGACGGCGGATGTCTCTTCACGTCAAGATTCACAGGCTGCGAAGCGGCGTCCTCCCCGCACGCGGGGTCCAGCACATGGGGCAGGGACGCCCCACCGCCAGCTGTCTAACGGAGAAGGCCATGACCCGCACTCCCGTGAATGTCACCGTGACCGGCGCTGCCGGCCAGATCGGCTACGCGCTGCTCTTCCGCATCGCCTCCGGCCACCTGCTCGGCGCGGATGTGCCGGTCAAGCTCCGCCTCCTGGAGATCCCCCAGGGCATGAAGGCCGCCGAGGGCACCGCCATGGAGCTCGACGACTGCGCCTTCCCGCTGCTCAAGGGCATCGACATCTTCGACGACCCGAACCAGGGCTTCGCCGGCGCCAACGTCGCGCTGCTCGTGGGCGCCCGCCCGCGCACCAAGGGCATGGAGCGCGGTGACCTGCTCTCCGCCAACGGCGGCATCTTCAAGCCGCAGGGCGCCGCGATCAACGCGCACGCCGCGGACGACATCAAGGTCCTGGTCGTGGGCAACCCGGCCAACACCAACGCGCTCATCGCGCAGGCCGCCGCTCCGGACGTACCGGCCGAGCGCTTCACCGCGATGACCCGTCTGGACCACAACCGGGCGATCTCGCAGCTCGCGAAGAAGACCGGCGCCGACGTTACCGACATCAAGCGCCTCACCATCTGGGGCAACCACTCGGCGACCCAGTACCCGGACATCTTCCACGCGGAGATCGCCGGCAAGAACGCCGCCGAGGTCGTGGGCGACGAGGCGTGGCTGGCCGACACCTTCATCCCGACCGTCGCCAAGCGCGGCGCCGCGATCATCGAGGCCCGTGGCGCGTCCTCGGCCGCCTCGGCCGCCAACGCCGCCATCGACCACGTGCACACCTGGGTCAACGGCACCGCCGCGGGCGACTGGACCTCGATGGGCATCCCGTCGGACGGCTCCTACGGCGTCCCGGAGGGCATCATCTCCTCCTTCCCCGTCACCACCAAGGACGGCAAGTACGAGATCGTCCAGGGCCTGGACATCAACGAGTTCTCCCGTGCGCGCATCGACGCGTCCGTGGCGGAGCTCGTCGAGGAGCGCGACGCGGTGCGCGAGCTCGGCCTGATCTGATTCGATCGGAGATCGGCCGTCCGGTTCGCCCGGACGGCCCATCCCGCGAACGTCCGAGCGCCCCGGCCAAACCTGGCCGGGGCGCTTTGGCGTGAATTCGGCTGTCGGGCGCATGCGGGACGAAAATAGGGTCGCCCGGTGAGCGAGGACGAGCGGAACCCGCAGGCGCAGCGGTGGGACTGGGGCCCGCGGCCCGCCGAGCCCCCGCACCCCGGATCCCCGCACCCCGAGCCGCCGTACCCCGCGCTGCCGCCCGTGCCGCCTGCCGGGGCCGATGCCCCGCACGCCGCGCCGCCGTCCGGGCTCCCGCTTCCGCCCATGCCGCAGTACGTGGCCTGGGCCCCCGAGCCGCCGGTGGTCGCCGCGCCGCCGCCGCGGGCCCGGTCGGCTTCGGGGCCGCGGGGCCCGCTGCTGGTCGGAGCGCTGGCCGTCGTGGTCGCCGGGGCCTTCGTGGCCGGGTGGTACGTACTGACCGGGCAGGGGGAGTCGGGGAACGCGGCGGGACCCGGCCCGGCCGTCTCGCTGACCACCTCCGGGGAGCCGTCGGCGGCCCCGACCGGCGCCGCCCCCGCGCGGAGCGCGGTCCCGAGCCCGGTTTCCAGCCCGGAGTCGACCCTGAGCGCGAGCGCGACGCCGACGGCGGGCGCCGCCCCGAGCGCGGGAGCCGGCGCGGGAGCCGGTACGGGCGCGAGCGCCGACCCGTCCGAGGGGGCGGCCACCGCCGGCCACACCGTGGTGCGCGACGGGGCGGGCTTCTCGGTCGCCGTGCCCGACGGCTGGGAGCGCAGCCACGACGAGAGCGGTAGCGGATCCTTCTACCGCCTGCCGGGCGACCGCAGCGCCCTGCTCCAGGTCTTCCGGGTCACCGAGCCCGCCTCGACGGGCACGTGCGACCTGCTGCGCACGTCCTCCCGGACGCTCGGCGCCAACCCGGGCTACCGGCAGGTCTCCCTCGAACCGGTCTCCGGCAGCGCCTGCGAGCTGGTCTACGAGTACGACAGCGCGGAGAGCGGCGACCGCCGCCGGGGCGTCGAGCGGATCGTCACCACGCCGGGCGGCGACCGGTGGGCGCTGCTGGTGGCCGGCCCGGCCGCCGAGGGCGGGACCGTACGGGCACACCTGACGGCGGCCGTGGAGTCGTTCCGGCCGGAGTGACCCGCGGGCCGGAACCGGCGCCCCGGCCCGGGGCGCCCCCGTGGCGTCCCGAGCGGGGAGTTCCTCAGCCCTGCTTGTACTGACCCGGGGTGTAGTGCCCCGGGGTGCTGCGGGTGGTGACGCCGATCCGGTTCCAGACGTTGATCGTCGCGATCACGGCGATCAGCTGGGCCAGTTCGGCCTCCTCGAACTGCGCGGCGGCCCGCGCGTACACCTCGTCGGGCACGAAGCCGTCCGTCAGGACGGTGACGGCCTCGGTCAGCTCGATCGCCGCCAGCTCCTTCTCCGTGTAGAAGTGCCGCGACTCCTCCCAGGCGGCGAGCTGCACGACGCGTTCGACGCTCTCGCCCGCCGCCAGGGCGTCCTTGGTGTGCATGTCGAGGCAGAAGGCGCAGTGGTTGATCTGCGAGGCGCGGATCTTGACCAGCTCGACCAGGGACGGGTCCAGGCCCTTGCGCGCGGCGATCTCCAGGCCGAGGACGGCCTTGTAGACCTCGGGGGCCAGCTTGGCCATCTGCATGCGGGGGGCGTGTTCGGCGGCGAGTGCGGTGGTTGCGGTGTGGTTGCTCATGTCTCCACCGTAGGCACCGGGCGGCCCGCCGCTATGGTCCATGTTCATGACGGGATCATGGGCCACTTTCGGCGCCGACCTGCACCTCGACCTCGCGGCGGGACGGGGTCTGCGCGCCTCGCTCACCGAGGCGCTGCGGGAGGCGGCGCGCAGCGGACGGCTCGCGCCCGGCACCCGCCTGCCGTCCTCCCGGTCCTTCGCGGCCGACCTCGGGATCGCCCGCAACACGGTCGCGGAGGCGTACGCCGAACTCGTCGCCGAGGGCTGGCTGACGGCCCGGCAGGGATCCGGCACCCGGGTCGCCGAGCGGGCCCGGCCGCGCCGGGCGGCCGCGACGGCACGGGCCCGGTACCCCGCGCGCGGGGGGCCCGCGTACAGCCTGCTGCCCGGCTCGCCGGACCTGGGCGGGTTTCCCCGTACGGCCTGGTCGGCGGCGGCCCGGCGGGCGCTGACCGACGCCCCGAACGAGGCCTTCGGGTACGCGGTGGACCCCCGCGGCCGGGTGGAGCTGCGCGAGGCGCTCGCCGGATACCTGGCGCGGGCGCGCGGGGTGTACGCGGACCCGGACCGGATCGTGCTGTGCGCGGGCTTCGCCCACGGGCTGACGCTGATGGGCCGGGTGCTGCGGGGGAGGCGGGTCCGGGAGGTGGCGGTGGAGGGGTACGGCCTGGACATCCACCGCGACCTCCTCACCCGCGGCGGCCTCACCACCCGCCCGCTGTGGCTGGACGGGGACGGGGCCCGCACCACGGACCTGGCCCGCCTCGGCCCCCGCACCGGAGCGGTGCTGCTCACCCCCGCGCACCAGTTCCCGACCGGGGCGGCCCTCACCCCCGGCCGGCGGGCGGCGGCGGTGGACTGGGCGCGCACGAGCGGCGCCCTGATCCTGGAGGACGACTACGACGGGGAGTTCCGGTACGACCGTCAGCCCGTCGGGGCCCTCCAGGGGCTCGACCCCGACCGGGTGGTGTACCTGGGCACGGCGAGCAAGTCCCTGACCCCGGCGCTGCGGATGGGCTGGATGGTGGTCCCGCCCGGCCTGCTGGACGAGGTGCTGGCGGCCAAGGGCCCCGCCGACTGGACCTCCAGCGCCCTGGACCAGCTGACGCTGGCGCGGTTCATCACCTCGGGGGCCTACGACCGACACGTGCGCGGCATGCGGCTGCGCTACCGGCGCCGCCGCGACGAGTTGGTGGCCGCCCTGGCCGGGAAGGTCCCCGTGTCCGGCATCGCGGCCGGGCTGCACGCGGTCCTGGACCTCCCGGCGGGGGCGGAACGCTCGCTGGTGCAGGCCGCGGCCTGGCAGGACCTGGCCCTGGAGGGCCTCGCGCGCTACCGGCACCCGGACTCGGACCTGCCCGTGCGGGACGCCCTGGTGGTGGGGTACGGCACCCCGTCCGACAGTGCCTGGGCCCCGGCCCTCGCCGCCCTGCTGGCCGCCCTCCCCTGACCGCCCGGCGGCCGGCCGGGGCTCAGTGGATGACGCTGAAGCTGCGCCAGGGCAGGCTGTGGGGGGCGGTGACGTTCGAGAGGGTGGTGGCGATGTAGCTGCCGCCCTCCGCTTCCAGCTTCTTGCAGTCCGGCGTCCGGTACAGCACGACGTCGACGAGGGTGTTGTTCTCGACGTGGGTGGCGCCGTCCGGCACCTTGATGCGGTGGCAGCCCTTGACCGGGGTGTTGGTGTAGGTCACTTCGAGCGGGGAGTCGTGGCCGCGGAAGGTGAGGGTGCCGACCGTGCTCCGGCCGAGGCCCGAGCAGGCGGTGGCGGTGAGCAGCAGCGCGGCCGCCCCGGTGATGACGCCGATGCGCCGGAGGTGGGACATGGCACGGTCCTCGTCTGTGCGGTGATGGCTGTCCTTGCCCGCAGCCTGCACCGGCCGGGCGCGGGCGGCATCCGTTGCGCGGCCGGCCGGATGAACGGGGCCGCGGAGCCGCCCGCCGCGCCGGGCGGGGGAGTCACCCCGGGGTGGGGCCGGTCCGGGTGAAGAGGCGGCCGGCGAGGTCGACGCCGATGACCGCGCCGCTCGCGTCGCGCGTGAAACAGCCGCGCTGTCCCTTGAGGCCGCCGTTGGTCAGGACGTACTCGTCCGCGTCGCCGGGGAGGAGGCCGAGATCGGCCGGCGGGAGGTCGGGGGGCAGGTCGGTGTCGGAGGCGGCGCGGATCTCCGGCTTGATCCGGACGTCGAGGGCCAGGGCCCGTCCGTCGGTGGTGATGGTCAGGGCCATGACGTCGTTCTCGAAGTCCCCGAGGATCTCGCCGGCGCGTTCGGCGTCGTGGGGCAGCGGCTCCGGATCGCGGTCGACGACCCCGAGGTGGTGTTCCAGCACCCACCGGACGACGGCCCGGTTGAACAGCAGGCCGGCGTCCGGGCCGGCGTTGGAGGCCACGACGACGGCGAAGTCCCGCTCGGGGACGATGAGCAGCTCGGCGAACTGGCCGAAGCCGGACCCGCCGTGTCCGACGGTCCGCACGCCGTCCACGTCGCGCAGGAACCAGCCGGTGCCGATGGCGTCACCGAGGGTGCTGGCGATCAGCGGCACGGTCGGCTGACGCATCCGGTGCAGGGCGTCGGCGGGCAGGACGGGCGCGCCGTCGTGGCCGCGGCCGTCGCCGAGGTGGAAGCGGGCCCAGCGCAGTTGGTCGGCGACGGAGGAACTGATGCCGCCGCCGGGGTTGTTGCCGCGGGTGCCCTTCCAGGGCCGGGTGACGCCGGCGGCGCCGTCGGCGTCGAGTTCGTGGCCGACGGCGAAGCGACGGGTCATGACGTCACCGGTGGCGAAGAGGGTGTCGCGCAGGGCCAGCGGTTCGAGGACGAGCCGGTCGACGGCCCGTTCGTAGGTCAGGCCGGTGACGTTCTCGATGATCCGGCCCGCGAGGTTGTAGCCGGCCTGGCTGTACGAGGCCCGGGTGCCCGGGGCGGCGATGAGGGGGAGGGAGCCCAGGTCCGCGACGAAGGCGGCGAGCGCGTCGTCGCCCTCGCCGGTGTCGTTGACGAGGTTCCAGTCCAGTCCGGCGGTGTGGTTGAGCAGGTTCCGCACGGTGATCCGCCCGGCGACCTCCTCGGAGGCGAGAGCGAGTTCGGGAACGTAGCGGTGGACCGGGGCGGCGAGGTCGACCAGGCCCTCCTCGGCCAGCCGCACCAGGGCGGTCGCCGTGTACGTCTTGGTGACGGACCCGAGCTGGAACAGCGTGCGGCCGTCCACGGGGAGCGGGTTCTCCGTGCTGGTCACGCCGTGGCAGACGAGGACCTCCCGGCCGCCGTGCCACACCCCGACGGCCGCTCCCGGAATGCCGAACTCCGCTGCTGCGGCCGCGATGAAACCGGCCAGCGTCCCCTGCGACATGTTCCGTCCCCTTCCCTCGACTTTTACTTTGTTCAAGGAGAAGGTAGTCCGGTTCCTGAACTAAGTGCAAGAGGGTTCTTGAACTAAGTGAAATCAGTCGACCGGGGACGGCGCCGTATCCCCGGTCCCGGGCTCCCCGAAGCGCGACAGCGCGAGCGAACCCGCGACCGCCACCGCGAAGCCGAGGACCGCCAGCCAGGTCAGCCCCTCCCGGGTCCGGTCGCCGAGCCAGACCACCCCCACCAGCGCCGGACCGACGGTCTCGCCCATCACCATCCCGGCCGTCGCCGCCGTCACCGAGCCGCGCTGCAGGGCCGAGGTGAGCAGCAGGAACCCGGCGGCCCCGCCCAGCAGCAGGGCGTACAGCGCCGGGTTCGCGAACTCGCGGGGCGTGAGGGAGTCGATGAGCCGGACCGCCACCTCCACGACCCCGAACCCCGTACCCGCCGCCAGGCCCAGCACCAGCGCGCGCGGCCCGTCCGGCAGGCGGCCCGCCGCCGCCCCCACCAGCAGTACCAGCGCGGCCGCGGCGAGCAGCCCGAACGCCAGCGCCGTCGACCCGGTGCCCGAGCCCTCCGCCCCCGAGGCCAGGCCCAACATCAGCAGCCCGGCGCACACCACGGCCACCGCGCCCCATTCCCGCCCCGACAGCCGCACGCGCAGGAGTCGGGCAGCCACCACCGCCGTCACCGCCAGGCTGGACGCCATCGCCGCGCCCACCGCGTAGATCGGCAGGTGCCGCAGGGCCACGATCTGGAGCACGAACCCCGCCCCGTCCAGCCCGAGCCCGAGCAGGTACCGCCACTGCCGGACCGCCCGCAGGAACAGCGCTGCGTCCACGCCGGAGCCGGTCCCCGGCTCCGCCGCCCGCGCCGCCACCGCCTGGAGGACCGACGCCGTACCGAAGCAGACCGCCGCACCCAGTGCGCAAATCATCCCAATCAGCACGAAGCGACTCTAGGTCACGACCGTGACAAGGGTGTGACGGCGGCCGGATTCCATCCCCGCGCGCCCCCGCTCTACGCTGTCGGCAGCCTTCGGCAGTACACGTCACACAGGGGGAGCGAAAATTCACATGGACACCAGCAACACCACCCGGCGCCGGATGCGGTCGGGAGCGGTCGCCCTGGGCGGCATGGGTCTGCTCGCCGCCACCCTCGTGGCCTGCGGAAGCAGCGACGAGCCCGACAAGCGCTGCGCGTCCCGCACCACGCTGAAGCACCTGAACAGCAAGGACTGCAAGACCGGCGGCTCCGGCTCGTACTACTACGGCGGCTACGTCAGCGCCGGCAAGGTGGCCGGCGGCAGCTTCGAGAAGTCGGCCGTCACCCGCGGCGGCATCGGCGGGCACAGCAACTCCGGCTCCAGCGGCGGCTGATCCCGTGGAACGCCACACCATCGAACCCCGCCCCGACTGGCAGAAGACCGTCGAGGAGCAGGGCCTGATCTATCCCCTCACCCGGTTCCCCGACGACTCCCTGCGCCCCTACTGGGACGAGAGCGCGTACTACTCCTTCACGCTCCCCGAGGTGGAGGCGCTGGAGGGGGTCGTCGAGGAACTGCACGCCATGTGCCTGGCCGCGGCCGCGCACATCGTCGAGCGGGACCGCTTCCGCGACCTCGGGCTCACCGACCCGAAGCTGATCGCGCTCATCAAGGAGTCCTGGCGGCGACGGGCCGAGCAGCCTTCCCTCTACGGCCGGTTCGACCTGCGCTACGACGGCTCCGGCAGCCCCGCCAAACTGCTGGAGTACAACGCCGACACCCCCACCTCCCTGGTGGAGGCGGCGAGCCCGCAGTGGTTCTGGATGGAGGAGCGCTTCCCCGGGGCCGACCAGTGGAACTCCCTCCACGAGCGGCTCGTCGAGGCCTGGCGCCGCCAGGCCGAACTGCTGCCGCCCGGTCCGCTGCACTTCGCGCACTCCGAGACGGACGAGCTGGGCGAGGACCTCATGACGGTCGCCTACCTCCAGGAGACCGCCGAACAGGCCGGAATCGACACGCACGCCCTGTCGGTGGAACAGATCGGCTGGGACAGCCTGTCCGGCCGCTTCGTGGACGAGAAGCTCCAGTTCATCCGGGGCTGCTTCAAGCTCTACCCGTGGGAGTGGCTGGCCACCGACGAGTTCGGCCCGCAGGTGCTGGGCACCTACGACCACGGCGGCGGCTCCGGGACCACCGCCTGGATCGAGCCGGTGTGGAAGATGCTGCTCGCCAACAAGGCGCTCCTGGCGATCCTGTGGGAGCTGTTCCCCGAGCACCCGAACCTGCTCCCCGCGTACCTCGACGGCCCCCGCGAGCTCGCGGAGCCGGGCTCCACCGGCTACGTGGCCAAGCCGCTGCTGGGCCGCGAGGGCGCCGGGGTCACGCTCCACGAGGCGGGCGCCGAGGGCGAGCCGTTCGCCCCGGCCGAGGGGGAGACGTACGTCTTCCAGGCCCTGGCGCCGCTGCCCGACTTCGACGGCAACCGCGTCGTCCTCGGCGCGTGGGTCGTCGAGGAGGAGTCGGCGGGGCTCGGCATCCGCGAATCGGCGGGCCCGGTCACGGACGAGTACGCCCGCTTCCTGCCCCACGTCATCCTCTGACCGGCCGGCGGGCGATCCGCCCCGCCGCCCCGCCGCCCCGCCGACCGGTCGGGCCGGTCGGCGGGGTCGGCCGGTCAGCCGGCCAGGACGGACCTGAGCTGGTCCAGCCCCCAGTCCAGGTCCTCCTTGGAGATCACCAGCGGCGGCGCGATGCGGATCGTGGAGCCGTGGGTGTCCTTCACCAGGACCCCCAGTTCCATCAGCCTCTCGGAGATCTCCCGGCCCGTTCCGCGGGCCGGGTCGATGTCCACGCCGGCCCACAGCCCGCGTCCCCGTACGGCGGTCACCGCGCCGCCGCCGACCAACAGGTTCAGCTCCCGGTGCAGGTGGTCGCCGAGTTCGGCGGCGTGCTGTTGGTACTCGCCCGAGCGGAGCATCGCGACCACCTCCAGGGCGACCGCGCAGGCGAGGGGGTTCCCGCCGAAGGTGGACCCGTGCTCGCCGGGCCGGAACACCCCGAGCACGTCCCGGTCGGCCACCACCGCGGACACGGGTACGACGCCGCCGCCGAGGGCCTTGCCCAGGACGTACATGTCGGGCACGACCCCCTCGTGGTCACAGGCGAAGGTCTTCCCCGTCCGACCGAGACCCGACTGGATCTCGTCCGCGATGAACAGGACGTTCCGTTCGCGCGTCAGTTCCCGTACGCCCGGCAGGTATCCGGCGGGCGGCACCAGGACCCCGGCCTCGCCCTGCACGGGCTCCAACAGCACGGCGACGGTGTTCTCGGTGACGGCGTGGGCCAGCGCCGTGAGGTCCCCGTACGGGACGATCTCGAAGCCCGGCGTGTAGGGACCGAAGTGGTCGCGGGCCTCGTGGTCGGTGGAGAAGGACACGATGGTGGTCGTGCGGCCGTGGAAGTTGTCGGCCGCGACCACGATCTTGGCGTGGCCGTCCGGCACGCCCTTGACCTCGTAGCCCCACTTGCGGGCGGTCTTCACCGCCGTCTCCACGGCCTCGGCGCCCGTGTTCATCGGCAGGACCATGTCCTTGCCGCACAACGCCGCCAGCTCCGTACAGAAGTCGGCGAAGCGGTCGTGGTGGAAGGCGCGGGAGGTCAGGGTGACCCGCTCCAGCTGGGCGCGGGCGGCGTCGATCAGCCGGCGGTTGCCGTGACCGAAGTTGAGCGCCGAGTACCCGGCGAGCATGTCGAGGTACCTGCGGCCCTCCACGTCGGTCATCCAGGCGCCCTCCGCCGACGCGATGACGACGGGCAGGGGGTGGTAGTTGTGCGCGCTGTGCGCGTCGGCGGAACGGATGGCATCAGCAGTAGTCGACACGGGGTCTCCGATCGTCCGTCAGGGCCTGTGACGAGGGTGGCGTCACTGTCCATCCTCGCTCGCGGACCGGACGGAGAAACCTTTCTTGCGGCGCGCCCGCTAAGGTGGGCGGCACGCACGGCGACTGGCGCACGGAGAACGGACTCCGGGGGAGTCGTGCGCGCACGACCGCACACAGGGCCGCTCGCCTGGGCCTCGCGGGGACGAGATGTCGACATCGACCCCGGAGGAGCCGCCATGAACGCGCGCCGCCACCCCGCCCTCTTCTCGACCGACCCCGAACTGGCGTCCTTCGTCGAGGCGGAGGAAGCGCTGCAGGCCGAGACCCTGCGCCTGATCCCCAGCGAGAACTACGTGTCCGCCGCCGTGCTCGAAGCCTCCGGCACGGTGCTCCAGAACAAGTACAGCGAGGGCTACCCGGGCCGCCGCTACTACGAGGGCCAGCAGAACATCGACCGCGTCGAGGCCCTGGCCGTCGAGCGGGCGAAGGGCCTGTTCGGGGTGGACCACGCCAACGTGCAGCCGTACTCGGGCTCCCCGGCGAACCTGGCCGTCTACCTGGCGTTCGCGAAGCCCGGCGACACCGTCATGGGCATGGCCCTGCCGATGGGCGGGCACCTCACCCACGGCTGGGGCGTCTCGGCGACGGGCTCCTGGTTCCGGGGCGTGCAGTACGGGGTCTCCGCCGTGACCGGCCGGATCGACTACGACGCGGTGCGCGAACTGGCCCTCGCCGAACGCCCGAAGATCATCTTCTGTGGCGGCACCGCCCTGCCGCGCACGATCGACTTCGAGGCCTTCGCGTCGATCGCGAAGGAGGCGGGCTCGGTCCTCGTCGCCGACGTCGCCCACATCGCGGGCCTGATCGCGGGCGGCGCGCACCCCTCCCCGGCGGAGCACGTCGACGTGATCTCCACGACCACCCACAAGACCCTGCGCGGTCCGCGCGGCGCGATGCTGATGTGCCGCGAGGAGCACGCCAAGGCCATCGACAAGGCCGTCTTCCCGGGCCTCCAGGGCGGCCCGCACAACCAGACGACCGCGGGCATCGCGGTGGCCCTGCACGAGGCCGCCCAGCCGTCGTTCACCGCGTACGCCCACGCGGTGGTGGCCAACGCGAAGGCGCTGGCCGGTGAACTGTCGGCCCGGGGCTTCGACCTGGTGTCCGGCGGCACGGACAACCACCTGATCCTGCTGGACCTGACCTCGCGCGAGGTTCCCGGCAAGGTCGCGGCCAAGGCGCTGGACCGCGCGGGCATCGTCGTCAACTACAACACCGTCCCGTTCGACACGCGCAAGCCCTTCGACCCGTCCGGCATCCGCATCGGCACCCCGTCGCTGACCTCGCGCGGCCTGACGACGGAGCACATGCCGCTGGTCGCGGACTGGATCTCCCGGTCGGTCGACGCCGCCGCGAAGGGGGACGAGGCGGCCCTCGCCGCGGTCCGCGCGGAGGTCACCGACCTGATGGCGGCCTTCCCGGCGCCGGGCCTGCCGACGGCCTGATCGGCCACCGGGCCGGCGACCGTCCGATCGACCGTCGCCCTGCCCGACCACCTGACCGACCGCCGTCCCGCTCGACCGCCCGCCCCGTTCCCCCGCCCCGGGGAACGGGGCGGAGCCGGGCCGAAGGCGGTCGCCCGGCCGGTGCGGGGGCCGCCGATCCGGCGGCGCAAAGCGGTCGCTCGGCCGGGGCGGGATCCGGCCGCCCCGCTACCGCCCGGTACTCGGACGGGTCCCGTCGCACGTCAGGGCGGGGGTGCCCCGACCGTCGCCCGCACGCCACCGCCGCGGACCGGTTCCGGCCGGCGCGGGGCCGGAGCGCGCCCCCGCACCTGAGAGAATGTGGCCATGGCTTTCGACCGTCCTCGCGCGCTCTCCGGTATCCAGCCCACCTCCGGTTCGTTCCACCTCGGGAACTACCTCGGAGCCATCCGTCAGTACGTCGCCCTGCAGGAGACGCACGACGCCTTCTACATGGTGGTCGACCTCCACGCGATCACGATGCCGCAGGATCCGAAGGAACTCCGCGCGAACACCCGCCTCTCCGTCGCCCAGCTCCTCGCGGCCGGCCTGGACCCGGAGCGCTGCACGCTCTTCGTCCAGAGCCACGTGCCCGAGCACGCCCAGCTCGGCTGGGTCATGAACTGCATCACCGGGTTCGGCGAGGCCAGCCGGATGACGCAGTTCAAGGACAAGTCCGCCAAGGGCGGCGTCAACAACGCGACCGTCGGCCTGTTCACGTACCCGATCCTCCAGGTCGCCGACATCCTGCTCTACCAGGCGAACGCCGTCCCGGTCGGCGAGGACCAGCGCCAGCACATCGAGCTGACCCGCGACCTGGCCGAGCGCTTCAACACCCGCTTCGGCCAGACCTTCACGCTGCCCGCCGCGCACATCGTCAAGGAGGTCGCGAAGATCTACGACCTCCAGGACCCGGCGATCAAGATGTCGAAGTCGGCGTCGTCCCCCAAGGGACTGGTCAACCTCCTCGACGAGCCCAAGGTCACCGAGAAGAAGATCAAGAGCGCGGTCACGGACACCGAGGCGGAGATCCGTTTCGACGCCGTGGAGAAGCCCGGCGTCAGCAACCTGCTCACCATCTACTCGACCCTCACGGGCGAGAGCATCCCCGATCTGGAGACCCGCTACGAGGGCAAGGGGTACGGCGCGCTGAAGACCGATCTGGCCGGCGTGATGGTCGATTTCGTCACACCCTTCAAGCAGCGCACCCAGGAGTACCTGGACGACCCGGAGACCCTGGATTCCCTGCTGGCCAAGGGCGCGGAGAAGGCCCGGGCGGTCGCCGCGGAGACCCTGGCACAGACGTACGACCGCCTCGGTTTCCTGCCCGCGAAGCACTGACGGACCGAGGCCCCTGGCGGTAGGGGGGGTGCTGCCGCCACACTGGCGGCAGCACCGCTCGACCGGCGGTGCCGCACCGCCCCGACCGGCGGCCGCACCGTTACGCCACCGCGCACACAGACACACGGAGGAGACAGACGTGGGGACCGCAACGCTCGGCGTTTCGATCGCGGTCCCGGAGCCGTACGGCAGCCGACTCCAGGAGCTGCGCGCGGGCTTCGGGGACGTCGCCGCGCACGGCATCCCCACGCACGTCACCCTCGTACCGCCCACCGAGGTGGACACGGACCGGCTGCCGCAGATCCGGGCCCACCTGGCCGAGGTCGCGCTGTCCTTCCGTCCCTTCGCGATGCGGCTGGCCGGGACGGGAACCTTCCGTCCCCTCTCGCCGGTCGTCTTCGTCAAGCTCGCCGAGGGCGCCGCCGGCTGCACCCGCCTCCAGGGGTGCGTCCGGGACCCCGAGGGGCCCATCAGTCGCGAGCTGGCCTTCCCGTACCACCCGCACGTCACGGTCGCCCACGGGATCTCCGAGGAGGCGATGGACCGGGCCCACACGGAGCTCGCCGACTACGCCGCCGAGTGGCTGTGCGAGGGCTTCGCGCTCTACGAGCAGGGCTCGGACGGTGTCTGGCGCAAGCTGCGCGAGTACCCGTTCGGCACGGGCCCGACGGGCATCCCCGCACAGTCCGGGTCACCCGCCGGCGCGGCCGCCGAGGCGACGGGCCGTCGCTCCTGACGCAGCGGTCGCAGGGCCTGGACGGTGCGGAACCTGAGGCTGCGCAGGACCAGGACGTGGAACGGACGGGCCGTCGGGCAAAAAGTCACAATCGACGACCGTAGTCCCCGAAACCGGCAATCCCCGCTATTTCCGGCAGCTCAATTACGGTGGCCCCATGGACTGGCTGACGAAACTCCCGGTGATCGGGCCCCTGGTGTCCGCCGCCATGCGGACGCACGCGTGGCGTTCCTACGAACGGCTCGACCGCGTGCACTGGACCAGGCTCGCGGCCGCCATCACCTTCATCAGCTTCCTCGCGCTCTTCCCGTTGATCACCGTGGCGGCGGCCGTGGGCGCCGGCCTGCTCAGCCAGGAACAGCTCGACCGGCTCCAGAAGAACCTCTCCGACCAGGTCCCCGGCATCTCCGACCAGCTCGACATCAACGGCCTCGTCGCCAACGCCGGGACGGTCGGCCTCGTCGCCGCCGCCCTGCTGCTCCTCACCGGCATCGGCTGGGTCGGCTCGATGCGGGACTGCCTGCGCGCGGTCTGGGAGAAGGACGACGAGGACGAGGGCAACCCCATCGCCCGCAAGGGCAAGGACGCCCTCGTCCTCCTGGGCCTCGGCGGCGCGGGCCTCGCCTCCGCCGCCGCGTCGATCATCGGGGCCAGCGCGGTCGGCAAGTCCGGCGAGGCGCTCGGCCTGTCCTCCGGGGGCGCGGGCGGCGTGCTGCTGCGCACCGCCGCCTTCCTGGTGGGCGTCGTCGCGGCCTTCCTGCTGCTGCTGTACGTCCTGACCCTGCTGCCCGGCGTCGAGCCCCCGCGGGCCCGCCTGATCCAGGCCGCCCTGATCGGCGCCGCCGGCTTCGAGCTGCTGAAGCTGCTGCTCAGCGGCTACATCCGGGAGGTCGCCGGCAAGAGCATGTACGGGGCCTTCGGCGTGCCGATCGCCCTGCTGCTGTGGATCAACTTCATGGCCAAGCTGCTGCTCTACTGCTCCGCCTGGACCGCGACCCGGGACGACGACGCCCCGGCCGGGACGGCCGCCGCCGACGCCGAGGGAGCCCCGAACCCGACTCCGCCCCCCGGCCCCACCCCCCGCACGACCTGACCCCCCACCGCCCGACGGGCCCACCCACCCCAGCGCCCGACCGCCCGTACGCCGGCGTCCCGGCCGCCCGGCCGTCCCCGGCGCCCGACTGTCCGAGCGCCTGACGGCCCGGCCGCCTGATCGTTCGAGCCCTGGTCGGCCGAAGGTCCGCTCGTTGCGGGTCCGGCCGAAGGCCTGACCTCCCCTGATCCGGCCGAAGGCCCGAGCTGTCCGGCTCCGGCCGCCCGAGCCCGTCCCCCGCCCGGCCGGGGCTCAGGCGCCCTGGCCGCTGCCCGGGCCGCGGCGGCCGCGCGGCCAGCGGCGGTTCACCACGAAGGCCCCGCCCGCCAGGACGGCCAGCACCCCGCCCGCGATGCCCATCGCCGTACCGATGCCGCTGCTCCCCGAGTCGTCGCCGCCCGCGGAGGGGTTGTTCTCGTGGGACTGGGCGGGGGAGCCGTGCGACTTGGTGTCCGCGCTCTTCGGCGGCACCAGCTCACCGATCGGCTTGACCTTCCCGGCCGCCGCGAACCCCCAGTCGAAGAGCGCGGCCGTCTCCTCGTAGACCGAGTTGGCCCCGCCGGTGTCCGGGTTCATGACCGTGACCAACAGCTTCTTCGACCCCTGCTGGGCGGCGCCCGTGAAGGTGGAGCCCGCCATGGTGGTGTTGCCGTTCTTCACCCCGGCGATGCCCTTGTACGGGCTGATGCCGCCCGCGCCCGTCATCAGCCGGTTGCTGTTCTGGATCTCGAAGTACTCGCGGGGCTTGCCGCCCTCCTGCCGACCCGGGAACTGCGCCGTCACCGTCCCGCAGTACTCCCGGAAGTCCTGCTTCTGCAGACCGGAGCGGGCGATGAGGGTGAGGTCGTAGGCGCTCGACACCTGCTCCGGGGCGTCGTACCCGTCGGGCGACACCACGTGGGTGTCCAGCGCCTGGAGCTCCTCGGCGTGCGCCTGCATGTCCTTGACGGTCTTGTCGATGCCGCCGTTCATGGCCGAAAGCACGTGCACGGCGTCGTTGCCGGACTTCAGGAAGACCCCGAGCCACAGGTCGTGGACCGTGTACTCGTGTTCCTCCTTCACCCCGACGAGACTGCTGCCCGGCCCGACGTCGGCCATCTCCTCGTAGGTGACCTTGTGGACCTGGTCCTTGGGCAGGCTCGGCAGCACCGTGTCGGCGAACAGCATCTTCATCGTCGAGGCCGGCGGCAGCCGCCAGTGGGCGTTGTGGGCCGCCAGCACCTCGCCGGTCTCGGCGTCGGCCACGATCCAGGACCGCCCGGTGAGGTTCGCCGGCAGGGCGGGCGCGCCGGGCAGCAGGTTCACCTGGGTGCCGGGCTGCCCGAGCGAGGCCCCGCCGACGGTGGACATCGACGCGGGGGGCGCGGGAGCCGCCTTGGCCCTGAGCGGCTGCCCCTTGCCGTCCGCGGCCGGCCGTGCCGGTTCCGGGGCGGCGTGGGCGGGGGCGGCGAGCATCGCGGGCACCAGCAGCGCGGCGGATAGGACCGTCAGCGCGGTCTTCTTGGCAGACACGCAGGTGAAAGTACATCCTGATGGACTGTCTGCCGTCGTGGACCGGCCAACCCGCCGCAACCACCGCCGGGACAGCCCACCCCGGCGCGTCCGTCCTGGGTACCGAACCGATACTGGGGTCATGAAACTCAGCCGAACCTCCTCCTGGTTCCTGCTCGCCTTCGGAGTGTGGAGCTGGTTCATCTGGATTTCCTTCGTCCGGAACCTGTGGAAGAACGGCAGCGGCCTGTCCTTCGACACGGCCGGTGACCCTACGGGGTACTTCTGGGTCCACCTTCTCCTCGCAGTGGCCTCCTTTCTCCTGGGGACGGCCGTTGGTGTGATCGGGTTGCGTAGCGTGATGACTCTGCGTCGGGAATCAAGATGACCGTATTTGTCTTTGTGCTGATCGTCCTGGCGGTGCTCGCGCTGCTGGCGGCCGTGCACCGTTGGCTCTGGGTCCGGCTGGTCCGCGACACGACCCGCCCGGGGTCCGCGGTCCGGCGCGCCGGCACCGTCGCCGCCTTCGTGCTGCCCGTGCTCGCGGTGGCCGCCCTCACCGCCGGCCGCGCCGGCGCCCCGTTCTGGCTCCAGCGGCTGGTCGCCTGGCCGGGCTTCATGTGGCTGGCGGTCCTCCTGTACCTGACGCTGTCCATGCTGGTGGCCGAGGTGGTCCGCCGCGTCTGGCTGCGCCGCCCCGCGCGCACGGCGGCCCCCGCCGCCCCGGTCGCCTCCCCGCAGGACCCGGAGCCCCTGGTCCGCGAGGAAGCGGCCACGGGAACGGGCGCGGGTGCGGGTACCGGTACGGGCTCGGGTCCGGGTGACACCGGCGCCGCCGGATCCGGACCGGGCGACGTGGCCACGGCCCCCGCGCAGGTCGCCGGGGGAGCTCCGGGCGAGGGGCCCGACGGGGTCACCCGTCGGCTGTTCGTCTCGCGGGCGCTCGGCGGCGCGGCCCTGGTCGCCACCGCCGCGACCGTCGGCACGGGCACCTACGGGGTGCTCCGCGGGCCGCGCGTGAAGCGGGTCCAGGTGCCGCTGGCCCGGCTGCCCCGCGCTGCGCACGGGTTCCGCATCGCCGTCGTGAGCGACGTCCACCTCGGAGCCGTCCTCGGCCGGGCCCACGCGCAGCGGATCGTCGACACCGTCAACCGCACGCAGCCGGACCTGATCGCGATCGTCGGCGACCTCGTCGACGGCGACGTCGCGGACCTCGGCCCCGCCGCGGAGCCGCTGCGCGGGCTGACGTCCCGGCACGGCACCTTCTTCGTCACGGGGAACCACGAGTACTTCTCCGGCGCCCAGCAGTGGGTGGACCACGTTCGAGAACTCGGTCTGAACCCGCTGGAGAACGCCCGCCGCGAACTGCCGTACTTCGACCTCGCCGGGGTCAACGACATCGCCGGGGAGACCGAGGGCCAGGGCCCCGACTTCGTGGCGGCGCTCGGCGACCGCGACCGCTCCCGCACCTCGGTGCTCCTCGCCCACCAGCCGATCGTCATCGACGACGCCGTCCGGCACGGTGTGGACCTCCAGCTGTCCGGTCACACCCACGGCGGACAGCTCTGGCCCGGCAAGTACCTCGCCGAGCTGGCCAACCCCACCGTCGCGGGTCTGGAGCGCTACGGCGACACCCAGTTGTACGTGTCCCGCGGCGCGGGTGCCTGGGGCCCGCCCGTCCGGGTCGGGGCGCCGTCCGACATCACCGTCGTCGAACTCGCCTCATACCAGGCCTGACCAGGCCCGATCGGGGCATCGCGACCCTTCCGCCAGTTGATCTTCCGTGATTGGGTGACCGATAGTCGGATACCTAGTTCGAATAGCGGGGTTCAGGGGATGCGGTCTGTCCGCTTGAAGGTCATTGCGGCAGGTCTGGTCCTGGCCGCCGCGGGCGTCGGCGGGTGGCAGTTGCTGCCCACCGGGGACGACGGCAAGGCAGTGATCCGGGTCGGGACGACCGACGTCGTTTCGGCGCTCGACCCGGCCGGCGCCTACGACGCCGGCTCCTGGGCCCTGTTCAGCAACGTCTACCAGTCGCTGCTGACCATCAAGCCGGGCTCCGACACCCCCGTCCCGGACGCGGCCTCCTCCTGCAAGTTCGTCGGGCAGAAGCTGACGACCTACCAGTGCGAACTCCGCCCGGACCTGAAGTTCTCCGGTGGCCGCGCGATCACCGCCGAGGACGTGAAGTTCTCGTTCGACCGGATCAAGCGGATCAACTCCGAACAGGGTCCGGGCCCGCTCTTCAACACCCTCGCGTCGGTCCGGGCGGAGGGGCGCACCGTCACCTTCAACCTGTCGGCCGGGGACGCCACCTTCCCCTTCAAGATCGCGACGGGTGCGGCCTCGATCGTCGACAGCGAGAAGTACCCGGCCGACGCGCTCCGCGAGGGCGACGCGGTCGACGGCAGCGGCCCGTACTCCCTCGGCGCGTACGAGCCGGGCACGAGCGCCGAGCTGAAGCCGAACCCGGCCTACAAGGGGCAGGGCAGGCCCGCGCGGGCGAACGTCACCGTCCGGTACTTCAAGGACTCCGCCGACCTCGACGAGGCCTGGCGGGAGCGCAAGGTCGAGGTCGCGCACCGCGACATGCCGCCCGAGGTCCTCGCGGGCCTCAACCCGGGCATGAAGGACACCCGCTACCAGGCCTCCGGCGGTACGGAGACCCGCGGCGTGGTCTTCAACGTGCGCCCGGGCTCGGCGGTGGCGAAGCCGGCCGTGCGCCAGGCGGTGGCGGCCGTGCTGGACCGCTCGAAGATCTCCGGGGAGGTGTACAAGGGCACCGTCACCCCGCTCTATTCCCTCGTTCCGGCGGGCATCGCGGCGCACAGCACGCCCTTCTTCGACGCGTACCCCTCGCCGAACGGGACGCTCGCCCGCAAGCTCCTCAAGGACGCCGGGATCACCGCGGCCGTCCCGCTGACGCTGGGCGTCAACGCGCGCGGCGCGAACGTGGCCGAGGCCGCGGAGATCAAGCGGCAGCTCGAATCCACCGGCCTGTTCCAGGTGACCGTCAAGCCGGTCGAGGCGTGGGCCGACTTCCAGAAGGGCTACGCGGCGGGGGAGTACGACGCCTACACGATCGGTTGGATCGCCGACTTCCCGGACGCCGACAACTTCCTCGCGCCGCTCGTCGGCGCGGGGTCCAGCATGAACAACGGCTTCTCCGACAAGGCCGTCGACGACCTGATCACCCGTACCCAGTCCTTCTCGGACCGGGCCGGGGCCGCCGCGGACTTCCGCGAGTTGCAGAAGGTCGTCGCCCAGCAGGTCCCGATGCTGCCGATCTGGCAGAAGAAGGACTACGTCCTGTCCCGCGAGGCCGTCACCGGCGCGCAGTACCTCTCCGACGGCACGGGCGTGTGGCGCCTGTGGGAGCTGAACCGGCTCTGACGGGCGGCCGGATCCCGAGCGGGCCCCGACCGGAGCCCGCTCAGTCGAGCGCCGGCGCGTCCCCGTGGGCCAGTAGGAGGGTGCGCAACGCCTCGGCGAGCGCGGCCGTCCCGTCGCGCCCCAGGGGGGCCAGCAGCCGGGCGTAGTGCTGGAGGTGGGCCTCCATCACCTTCCCGCTGGTCTCCAGGCCCCGTTCCGTGAGCCGGATGCGCACCGAGCGCCGGTCGACGTCGTCGCGCACCCGCTCGACCAGACCCTTGGCCTCCAGCCGGTCGATGCGGTTGGTGATGGCGCCCGAGGTCACCATGGCGGCGGGGAGCAGGGCCCCGGCGGTCAGCGCGTACGGGGGTCCCGACCGGCGCAGGCTGGCCAGCACGTCGAACTCGCCCACCTCCAGACCGTGTTCCGCCATGAACGTCTTGAGCTGCTTGTCGATGATCCGGGTCATCCGCTGGATCCGCCCCACCGCCTCCACCGGCCACAGGTCGTCCGCCAGGTCGGGGCGCTCCGCGGTCCACTGGCCGATGACGTGGGCCACCATGTCGTTCTCCATGCCGAAAGAATACCTCAATGTTAAGAGACTTGACGTTGAGGTAGTGGGCCTGTTTTTATCTCAACGTTGAGATGATCAATGTTGAGAGAAGCGAGGTCGGGTTTCCCATGTCCACCACCCACCGCCCGAGCACCACACCGGCCACCCCCGCCGCCCGCGGCGCCAGGACCGCGCCGGCCGCGGCCCCCGCGAACACCATCCGGGCCGCGGCCCCCGCGAACACGGCAGCCGCCCCCGCGGGCCGCCCCGTTCCCGCGCTCCTGCTCGCCCTGCTGGCCGCGCCCCTGGCCGCGGGGGCCAACGCGCCGGTGCTGATCGTCCCCGACATCGCCGGTTCCCTCGGGGCTCCCACCGGCGCCGTCGCCCAACTGCTCACCGCCTTCGGCTGGGCCGTGGCCGTCGCCACGCCGCTCCTGGCCGGACTGCTGCGCCACCGCGGTACGGCCGCCCTGCTGCGACTGTCCGCCGCCCTCGTCCTGGCCGGCGCCCTGATCGTCGTCGTCTCCCCGTGGCTGCCGCTCACCCTGGTCGGCCGTTGCGCCCAGGCCGCGGGCGGCGCCGGGTTCGTCGCCGTCGCCATCGGCCTCGCCGGAACCGCCCGCCGGATGGGCGTCGTCAGCGCCGGCTTCGGCGTGCTCGGGGCGTCCGGGCCGCTCCTCGGCAGGGCCCTCGCGGACGGCGCCTCCTGGCGTCTCGCCCTCGCCCTGCCGGTGGTCGCCCTGCTCGCCGTCCCGGCCGTCGGCCGCCGCGCCGCCGAGGTGCGGGCCGCGTCCGCGCCCGCCCCGGGCCGCTTCGACGCCCGGGGCGCCGCCCTGCTGACCGCCCTCGTCACCGCCCTCGTGCTGCTGGCGACCGCTCCGCTCGCCGCCCTGGGCGCGGCCCTCGCCGCTGCCGTACTGCTCGTCCTGCACGTACGCCGCCGCCCCGAGGGCTTCGTACCGGTCGCGTTGCTCCGCAAGCCCGTCTTCGTGGTCTCGGCGCTGCTCGCCCTCACCGTGTCGACGTCCTACTTCACGGTGCTCCTGTCGGTGCCCCGGCTGCTCGCCGACCGCGCCGGCTGGGATCCGGCCGCCGTCGGGACCGGGCAGCTCCTCGCGCTGCTCGCCGGATCCGCCCTGTCCTGGCCGCTCGCCGCCGCCTCGGCCCGCATGAGCCGCGCGGCCGTCCGTACGGTGCTGGTCGCGACCGGGGCCGCCTCGGCCCTGACGGCGGTCCTCGCGGACTCGGGCCCGCTGCTGCTGGCCGCCACGGCGGCGGGCGTGTTCACCGCCACCGCCGCCAACGCCGTCCTGTCCACGCACGCGGTGGCCGCCGCCCCCGACGCGGGCCGACGGCCGGCGGCCATCGGCCTGTTCACCCTGGCCTACCAGCTCGGCGGCGCCTTCGGTCCGGCCGCCGCCGGCCTCCTGGTGCTCGGGGCGTGAAGCCCCTGGGGCCCGGGGCCCCGCCCTCCCGGGTCGGCTACGCCTCGTCGGGGTGCGGGTCCGAGGCCCGCTTGCCGCGCGAGACGGCCGTCTGGGCCATGCCCGGCAGGAAGTCCGCGAACAGCTCGTGGACCTCGCGCACCAGCGGCCGCAGCACCCGGAACCGGGCCAGGACGATGCCCCGGGTCGTCAGTTGCGCGCCGCGCTCCGCGAGCCGCCTGGTCTTCTGGCTGTCCGGCGAGCGGTCGAAGACCCAGTACAGGACCAGCCCCATCTGCGAGAGCCACATCAGCTCGGGCAGTACGTCGGCCAGTTCGTCCGGAACCTTCGTCTTCGCGCCGGCCAGCACCTCGCGGTGCATGTCGATCGCCGCCTTGCGCGCCGGCTCGGATTCCGGCGAGAAGGGGCTGAGCGGGCTCTCGGGGTCCGCCGCGTTCTTGAAGAACTGGGAGGCGAACTCGTGGTAGGGCGCGGCGATGTCCAGCCACGACGTCAGTACCCCGGCGAGCCGCTTCTGCAGGTCGGTCTCCCGGTCCAGGATCGGCCGGACGGCCGCCTGGTGGGCCGCGCCGATCCGGTCGTAGAACCCCTGGACCAGGTGTTCCTTCGACTCGAAGTAGTAGTAGGCGTTGCCGACCGAGACCCCCGCCTCCTTGGCGATGCCCCTCATGGTCGTCTTGTCGAAACCGCGCTCCTGGAAGAGCCGGAGCGCGGTTTCGAGGATGAGCGTCCGGGTCTGCTCGCTCTTGGGCGCCTTCTGATCTGTCACGGTGTCCGACCTTATCGGGGTGTGGGGCACTGCTCGTCACAGAGTGCGCCCCCGGGCTCCGCTCGCGGATCGGTCCGTACCGCGTGCCGTACGGCGGCGGCCGTGTGCATGGCCGCCTTGGCGAAGGGTCGACCGGCCGGTGTGGCCAGCCAGTTCGCCTTCGGCCGGTGCTCGGCGAGCGCCCACAGGCAGACGATGAAGGCGTCCGTTCCGCTCCACACCTGCCCCTTGTCGCCGACCACCGTGATGTCCCGGAGGGTCGCCGCGTGGTCCAGCCGGGGGAAGCGGTGCCGCGCCTCGTAGGACGCGGCCGGCACGAGCCGCAGCGGCACGAGCCACCGCTGCGAGAGCAGCCAGTGCCGGATGTGCACGCAGACCGGGCAGTTGGCGTCGTAGAGGACGGTCAGGTGCCGGACGGGCGCCGACGACGGTCCCATCGCTCAGACCCCGGCCTGCGGGGTCCAACCCTGCGGGGCGACCGGCGGGGTGTGCTGGCGCTCCATGACGCCCCGGCGGCGCATCCTGTTGAGCACCCACACGTTCCCGAGGTGCATGACGCCGAGCACGAGCAGGACGACGCCGAGCTTGACCGACAGTGCCTCGAAGAGGTCGCGGGCCTCGCGGATGTCCTCGCTCGACCGCAGGTAGAGGGTCACGAACCCGATGTTCACGAGGTAGAAGCCGACCACCAGGAGCTGGTTGACGGCGTCGGCGAGCTTCTCGTTCCCCTGGAGGACGTCGCCGATGAAGACCCGGCCGTTGCGGCTGAGCGTCCGGGCCACCCAGACGGTGAGTCCGATGCTGATGAGCAGGTAGATGACGTACGCGACCACGGTGAGGTCCATTGCCCCAGCCCCTTTGAACGTGTTCAACTGCTGACGTCCTTGACTGTAGACCTCTTTTTGAACAGGTTCAAGCCCGGTTTTGAACGGGTTCAGGGTTGTGGGTCGCGTGGTGGCGCCCGCGACGCCACCACGTCCGCCCGAAGCAGCCCTACCGGGCCGGGGCGCCGAGGAAGTCGAGCAGCAGGGCGGTGATCTCCCGCGGCCGCTCCAGCGACGGCAGGTGCCCCGCCCAGGGCAGTTCGCGGTGCTCGGCGCCCGGGACGAGGGCGGGGAGGTCGGCCGGGATGCGGCGGTAGCAGGGGAGGTCGTGGGCGCCGCCGATCGCCAGCACCGGTGCGGTGACGGTGCCCAGGTCGATGTCGGGCTCGGGGAGTTCGTGGTCCCCGGTGTCGGCCAGGGCGCCCTTGATGTTGCCCAGTTCCATGTCCCGGACGGCGGCGTGCGCGGCTGCGTCGGCCTCCGGACCGAGCCAGGTGCGGGCGGTCAACTCCGCCGCGCCCTCCAGGTCCCCGGCGGCCAGCAGGGCGTCCGTGGCCGCGCCGTACGCGCGCACCTCCGGTCCGTCCGGCGACAGCCCGGGCCGGCCCGGGCAGAGCAGCGCCAGGCGCGAGGCGCGCTCCGGGTGCAGGGCGGCGATCCGCAGGGAGATCCTGCCGCCGTAGGAGGAGCCGACGAACGCGGCGCGGTGGATGTCGAGTCGGTCCAACAGGGCCAGGACGTCGCCGTGGTCGCTGTAGGGGGCGTCGGCGGCGGGGGACTCCCCGCACGTACGGAAGTCCGCGCGGACGACCCGGAAACCGGCCTCGGCGAGCGGCACCCACTGGGGGTCCCACATGCGCCGGTCGCAGACGGAGGAGTGCAGCAGGACCACGGCGGGCGCGCCGACGGGCCCGGTCACGTCATGGGAAAGGATCATGACGCGATCCTCCCGTGGCCGGGAGCCCGTCGCCACCGGGTTCGGACCCGGGCGCCGGCGGTCGGGCCGGCCCGGCCTCAGATGCTCAGCGACCGGGCGTGGTTGAGCTGTCCCATGACCCACTGCATGGCGTACGCGTCGGTCGCCGGGATCATCGTCGAGTGGTGGCGGCCGCCGCTGGTGACCGTGACCTGGATGTAGCCGGTGGTCACCTTCTCCTTCATCAGCAGGAACAGCAGGCCGACCAGGCAGAACAGGGCGAAGACGATGGCCAGCACGATCGCGTGCGTCGGGATCTTCTCCTCGGTGCGCGAGAAGTCGGTGGCGTTCCACATCGCGCCCCGGAGCGGCATCGTCCCCGAGGGCGTGATGATCTGGTCGCCCGAGATGGTGATGTCGCCCAGCGCGAACACGCCGCCCATCGGGCCGGGAACGGGTGCGGGCAGGCCCGCGCCCATGGTCGGCTGGTACGGCGCCGGCGTGGTCGGATAGGGCTGCGGGTAACCGTAACTGGGCTCGCCCGGGCCCCACGTGTAGTCACCCGGTCCGGGCTGCCCGCCCGGCCCGCCCGCATACGGATTCGGCTGCTGCTCACTCATACGGCCGATCTTTCCACAGCGGCCCGTGCCTCCGTACCCGCCCGGAGGCCGGCTTCGACGTTCGCCGCGACGCGCCGGAGGCCCGCACCCCCGAGGGGATACGGGCCTCCGGCGCGTCGATCAGGGATCAGAAGCGGCGCGTGATGAGGGCGCGCTTGACTTCCTGGATCGCCTTCGTGACCTCGATGCCTCGCGGGCACGCGTCGGTGCAGTTGAAGGTCGTGCGGCAACGCCACACGCCGTCCTTGTCGTTCAGGATCTCCAGCCGCTGCTCACCGGCCTCGTCGCGCGAGTCGAAGATGAAGCGGTGCGCGTTGACGATCGCCGCCGGGCCGAAGTACTGGCCGTCGTTCCAGAACACCGGGCACGAGGACGTGCACGCGGCGCACAGGATGCACTTGGTGGTGTCGTCGAAGCGCTCGCGGTCCTCGGCGGACTGCAGGCGCTCGCGCGTCGGCTCGTTGCCCTTGGTGACCAGGAACGGCATGACGTCCCGGTACGCCTGGAAGAAGGGCTCCATGTCGACGACGAGGTCCTTCATCACCGTGAGGCCCTTGATGGCCTCGACGGTGATCGGCTTCTCCGGGTTGATGTCCTTGATCAGCGTCTTGCAGGCGAGCCTGTTCTTGCCGTTGATCCGCATCGCGTCGGAGCCGCAGATGCCGTGCGCGCACGAGCGGCGGAAGGTCAGCGTGCCGTCGAGGTCCCACTTGATCTTGTGGAGACCGTCGAGCACGCGCTCCTTCGGGTCGATCTCGACCTGGAAGTCCTGCCAGGTCGACTCCTCCGAGATCTCCGGGTTGAACCGGCGGATCCGGAACGTGACCGTGATGAACGGCGAGGCGGCGGCCGCCGCCTCCATCTGGTCCGTCTTGGACATGGTCGGGGTGGCCATCAGTACTTACGCTCCATCGGCTGGTAGCGGGTGACGACGACGGGCTTGTAGTCCAGCCGGACGGAGTCCTTGCCGTCGGCGTCGACCTCGCGGTACGCCATGGTGTGGCGCATGAAGTTGACGTCGTCGCGGTTCGGGTAGTCCTCGCGGTAGTGACCGCCGCGGGACTCCTTGCGCGCGAGCGCGGACACGGCCATGACCTCGGCCAGGTCGAGCAGGTTGCCCAGCTCGATGGCCTCCAGCAGGTCCGTGTTGAAGCGCTTGCCCTTGTCCTGGACGGACACGTTCTTGTAGCGCTCGCGCAGCTCCGCGATCTTGTCGACCGCCGTCTTGATGGTCTGCTCCGTACGGAACACCATCACGCAGGCGTCCATCGTCTCCTGGAGCTCCAGACGCAGGTCGGCGACCCGCTCGTGGCCCGTGGAGTTGCGCAGGTGCTCGACCAGGTCGGCGACCTGCTGCGCCGGGTTCTCCGGCAGCTCGACGAAGTCGTGCGCGTGGGCGTACGCCGCCGCGGCGATGCCCGAGCGCTTGCCGAAGACGTTGATGTCCAGCAGCGAGTTCGTGCCCAGACGGTTCGCGCCGTGCACCGACACGCAGGCGACCTCGCCGGCCGCGTACAGACCCGGGACGACGGTGGTGTTGTCGCGCAGGACCTCACCCTCGACGTTGGTCGGGATGCCGCCCATGGCGTAGTGCGCGGTGGGCTGGATCGGGATCGGGTCCGTGTACGGCTCGATGCCGAGGTACGTACGGGCGAACTCGGTGATGTCCGGGAGCTTCGCGTCGAGCTGCTCCGGCGGCAGGTGCGTCAGGTCCAGGTACACGTGGTCACCGGCGGGACCGCAGCCGCGGCCCTCACGGATCTCCGTGTAGATGGAGCGCGAGACGACGTCACGGGACGCGAGGTCCTTCATGACCGGCGCGTACTTCTCCATGAAGCGCTCGCCGTCCTTGTTGCGGAGGATGCCGCCCTCACCGCGGGCGCCCTCCGTCAGCAGGATGCCCATGCGCCAGATGCCCGTCGGGTGGAACTGGAAGAACTCCATGTCCTCCAGCGGCAGGCCCCGGCGGTAGCAGGCCGCCTGGCCGTCACCGGTGAGGGTGTGCGCGTTGGAGGTCACCTTGAAGAACTTGCCGGTGCCGCCGGAGGCGTAGATGACGGACTTCGCCTGGAACACGTGGATCTCGCCGGTGGCGAGCTCGTACGCGACCACGCCGGCCGACTTCGTGACGCCGTCCTCCTCGACCAGGAGCTGGTCCAGGACGTAGAACTCGTTGAAGAACTCCACGCCCTCCTTGACGCAGTTCTGGTACAGCGTCTGGAGGATCATGTGGCCGGTGCGGTCCGCGGCGTAGCAGGACCGGCGGACCGGCGCCTCGCCGTGGTTGCGGGAGTGCCCGCCGAAGCGGCGCTGGTCGATGGTGCCGTCCGGGGTGCGGTTGAACGGCAGGCCCATCTTCTCGAGGTCGAGGACCGCGTCGATGGCCTCCTTCGCCAGGATCTCGGCGGCGTCCTGGTCGACCAGGTAGTCACCGCCCTTGACCGTGTCGAAGGTGTGCCACTCCCAGTTGTCGTCCTCCACGTTGGCCAGGGCGGCGGCCATGCCGCCCTGCGCGGCGCCCGTGTGGGAGCGGGTGGGGTAGAGCTTCGTCAGCACGGCGGTGCGGCTGCGCTTCGTCGCCTCGATGGCGGCGCGCATGCCGGCGCCACCTGCGCCGACGATGACGGTGTCGTACTTGTGGATCTTCATGGGATTCGCCTCAGCCCCGTTGCCTAGCGGATGTTCGGGTCGAAGGTGAAGATCACCAGCGTGCCCAGAAGGATGGTGAACACCGTGGCGGCGTAGAGCAGGCCCTTCAGCCACAGCCGCGTGTTGGCGCGCTCCGCGTAGTCGTTGATGACGGTACGCAGACCGTTCGCGCCGTGCAGCATGGCCAGCCACAGCATCAGCAGATCCCAGATCTGCCAGAACGGGGACGCCCAGCGGCCCGCCACGAAGGCGAAGCCGATCTTGGAGACGCCGCCGTCCAGCACCAGCTGGATGAGCAGGTGCCCGATGACGAGCACGACCAGGACGATGCCCGAGAGGCGCATGAAGAGCCACGCGACCATCTCGAAGTTGCCCCGCGTCGAGCGCGGGGTCTTGCCGGTCCGCTTGCGCGGGGCCTCGATGTACGGCGCCGGGTTGTCGACGTCGTAGAGGGACACGCCCTCGACGTCGCCGATGCCCTTTTCGAAAGAAGTGTCAGAAGACATGCGTGTCACTTCCCGAACAGTTCGAGGTAGGCGTGGCCGAGGACGGGGTACAGCGCCCCGATCATCAGTACGACCCAGACGCCCACGACGGTCCAGAGCATCTTCTTCTGGTGACGGGGACCCTGGGACCAGAAGTCCACAGCGATGACACGGAGACCGTTGAGCGCGTGGAACAGGATTGCGGCGACGAGGCCGTACTCCAGCAGCGCGACGATCGGAGTCTTGTAGGTAGCCACGACATCGTCGTACGCCTCGGGGGAGACGCGGACGAGAGCGGTGTCGAGGACGTGTACGAACAGGAAGAAGAAGATGAGGACGCCGGTGACTCGATGAGCCACCCAGGACCACATTCCTTCCCGGCCGCGGTACAACGTTCCAGCCGGCACGGAAAACCCTCCGGAAGCGGGGCGGGGGCCAGCCGGCTTCTTTGTCGGTCGGGCCCGGCCGGGTACGGTCCTCCGGCCCCGGACATCGTAGCGACGCTTTGTCGGTTCCCTTGCGCGGGGGCCATCGGTGTGATCAAACAGGCACGGACGGACTATCCCACAGGGGCGAATAGCCCGAAATCAGCCTCATTTGGTCCACCGTCGGGGACCGTCCCGGTCGAGCCGTCCGGCAGCGAGGGCAACCTTTCCAACAGACGGACGAGCCGGCCGCGGGCGACGAGGCGCAGTTCCTCGGCCGAGATCGAGCGTTCCTCGTCGATCTCGTGAGCCATTCTCCGGCGGATCGCGGCCAGCAGCTGGTCCACCTGCTCCTCCGGCGGGTGGCCGTCCAGGCAGATCACGAAGGCGTGCCGGAAGGTGCGCTCGTACTCGGCGCGGGCCGCGTCCAGGGCCAGCATCGCCGCGTACGGGGCCCCGTGTCCGAGCTCGGCCGAGGTCTCCGCGGCCAGTGCCTCGGTCAGGTCGGCCTGCGACATGTCGTACGAGGCCTCCTCCGCGGCCGCGAGCAGCGAGGCGGTGTCCGGGTAGGGGCGGTGGGTGGCCACCCGGTGCGCCCAACGCCGGCTGCCGCAGCAGTGCAGCAGGGCCGCCTGGGCGGCTTCGGGGGTCAGGGAGTTGAAGCGCGCCGGCCCGGGGCCGGAGGCCGTGCCGCGGACCTGTGCCGGAAGGTGGCTGGACAGCGGAGGTCTCCTCGGGGCGTGGCGGGGGTGTACCGCCACGCTAGCCACCTCGGGCGGGGAGTGTCGTACCCGTGCGGGGATTTCACCCGGAAGAGAGCCGAAAGGATGAGTTGTGTCGCGCCGGCCGGGCCGTCCGGCGGTGTCCGGTGATGTCCCGCGATGCCTCGTGGCCGGATCGGGCCGGTGCGTGGCAGGGTGCGCGGGAGGATGTGCCGGAGAGGAGGACGACCGAGGCCGCCACCCCCGGCCGCATTGGCGCACTATGGGCCCTCTGAGCTGGGGTTTCCTTGTTGTTAGGGGGTTGGGTCAACCCCGTCCGTTCATGCCCTGATCTCAGTGTTTCGGGCTACTTACGGGTGCTGATGGTCACGCGTTGGTCATGCGGCCAACGCGTGGCACCAGTCGCTGAGGCCGGTCTTAGCGCTGGTCAACCTGCCGGACAGCAGGGATCCTCCTCACCCTGATCCCTCGATGTGATCTCTGCCACTGCGCCATTTGTACGCAGGGGCCGCTCGTGGCCAAGCTGGAGAAGCCGTTCGGGCTCAAGGCCGAGTGCATCCAGCAGTTCCAGGCAGTCAGCCCATGAGTCCGCGTGGCCTGCGACCCGCAGGGCGGCCCGGTCCCGCTCCTCTTGCGAGGCGCCGCGGGGCGCCGGCACGCCGCTTTCGAGCGAGCGCAGACGATCCTTGCCGTACCTCTTGATGCGTCCCACGTTCTCTCATCCCGCCGTGCTGATGTCCAGGGCGCCGTGGCTCCTGAGCTGCTGGCAGACCGCGAGCGCTGTCTTCGTGGCGTCCGCCCCGGTGAGCCGGACGTCGATCGCGATTGCCGGCTCGGCCGAGAACGCTCGCGCCCGAACGGTGTAGGTGACCTCATTGCCGTCGTCGTTGGTCTTGACGTACCCGGCCAGTGGGGCGTTGCAGAAGCCGCCCATCTGTCGCAGCACGAGGCGCTCCGCCTCAGCTTCGACTTCTGTCTCCAGATGATGGAGTTTCGAGATGCGCCTACGGGTCTCCATGTCGTCCTCGCGGGTCTGGAGGGCGATGATCGCTGCGCCGAGCGGCGGGCAGATGATCTCGGGGCTGATGCGTTCGCCGATGCGGTGGCGCAGCCCAAGGCGCTCCATCGAGCACGTGGCCACGATCAGCGCGTCAACCTCCCGACTGAACAGGGCCTCCAGGCGGCTGTAGACGGGCCCGCGCAGGGGGGTGACCTCAAGGTCCGGGCGATAGGTCCGTACGGCCGTCGAGCGGCGGATAGAGGCCGTGCCTACGGTTGCGCCGGGGAGTAGCGTGTCGAGTGTGTCGGCAGGGTCCCGGGTGACGAGGCAGTCGCGGATGTCGTCGCGGCGGACGTAGGCCGCCATGGTGAGACCCGGCGTGTCATGCGTGGGTGCGTCCTTGAGGCAGTGGACGGCCACGTCGATCTCTCCGGCGAGGAGGGCGGATTCGATCTCCTGGGAGAAGACGCCGTCCGACTCCAAGGTGGCGCGGTTGTCCTCGCGGTCTCCACCTTCGCCGGAGAAGGGGCGGAGGAGCATCGCGTCCGGTGCGAGGGCGGCCAGTAGGGAGGCGGACTGCGCGAGAGACATCCGCGAAGCGCGAGCGCCGATGCGTAGGGGTGTCCTCATCGTGGACCTCTCCTTTGGTGACAATCTGTCGGAAACTGCATGCTTCTGGTGCAAGTACGATTGGCCGTCAACAAGCCGTCTGTGGCGAGGAGTTGACCCGAATGGGCGATGTAGTGCGGATCGGTTCCCGGGCGAGCAAGCTGGCTCGGAGGCAGGTCGCGGAGTGGCTCGCGCCCGTTGCCGAGCAGTTCCCGAACGTGACATTCCGGCGGGAGGTCATCCTCGAAGGCGGGGATCAGGACCGCGTCACACCCACCCTGGCCGAGGTCGCCAAGACGGCCGGCGGGTCGGCGTTCTCCACAAACCAGGAGGCGGCCCTCGTCACCGGCCAGGTCGACGTGATCGTGCACTCGCTGAAAGACCTCCCCACCTCGGTGCACGAGGGCACAGTCCTGCTGACCACCCCCGGCCCGCGCGAAGACGTGCGGGACGTGCTGTGCGGCTCGACTCTCGCGGGTCTCCCCAAGGGCGCCCGAGTCGGGACCGGCGCCCCGCGCCGCGTGGCCCAGCTCCTCGCGCTCCGCCCGGACCTAAGGGTCGAACCGATCCGCGGAAACGTCCCTGGTCGCCTCGCGAAGAGCGCGAAGGGCGGACTCGACGCCGTGGTTCTGGCGGCGGCTGGCCTAAACCGCCTCGACCTGATGCCGGCCGTGCGCGAGGTGTTCGACCCGACGGTCTTCCCCCCGTCACCAGGGCAGGGCGCGCTCGGCATCCAGGTTCGAGTCGACTCCCCGGCGGCCAGGCTGCTAGCGGCAACGGGAGACCCGCTCGTCGATGCGTGCGTGAAGGCTGAGCGAGCCCTCCTTGCCGAACTCCACGGCGGCTGCTCTGTGCCGGTCGGGGCCTGGGGCCGAATCGGTGTTGACGGCCTGCTGTATCTGTCTGCCACCGTGACGTCCCTGGACGGTACGAAGCAGGTCAGTGCGGCGGGTGAGGGGCCGGTTGACGCTCCCGAGAAGCTCGGGGCCTGCGTTGCGGCTGATCTGATCGGTCACGGCGCGGCCGGCATCCTGGCGGAGATCAGGAAGGCTTGAGTGCGCGTGCGATATCCAGCGCACCATAGGTGACGATGCGCGCGGCTCCCGCGCGCTTCAGGACGGTGTACGACTCGATCAAACCCTTGACGTCGCGCTCCCCGTCGTCGCGGCGGTCGGTCAGGCGCAGGTATTCGCCGGACACGGAGAACGGGACGATGGGCACGGCAACCTTGTCCTTCAGTTGCACGAGGGTGTCGACGGTGTGCAGGGCGGGTTCCGTGAGGATCATGTCCGCGCCCTCCTCCACCATCTGCTGTGCCACGTGAACGGCCTGATCGGGGTGGGCAGGGTTGATCTGAAAGGCGCGGGAGCCCGAGCGCGGAACGGCTCCCATGGAGGTCCGGTAGCCCTCGTAGAGGGAGGACTCGAAGATCAGGTGCGGCATGATGCCTACGCCTTGGTGCCCGGCCCCGTCGAGTTCCTGGCGTATCCAGCGCACCGAGTCGGGGATCATCGACGCCGGTCCGACGATGTCCGCTCCGGCCTCCGCCTGCATGATCGCCTGGAACCCCAGGGCCTCGATCGTTTCTTCGACGTCGATGCGTCCGCCCTTGTCGGCGAGCCAGCACTCCCCGCTGTCGTTGTGGGAGCAGACGCATGTCTCGGTCATCACGAGCACCTTGGGAGCCGCTCGCTTCACCGCCTTGATGGCTCGGGCCATGAGGCTGGTGGGGGAGGCGCCCTGGGACGCGCGGGAGTCCCGGACTCGTGAGCCCGCGAAGATTTTGACCGACCCCACGCCGAAGGACTCCAGGGCCTTCACCATCCCCCCAATCTCCCGGACCGTGACCGTGGGCATCGGTCGCGGCTTGTCGTCGTCGTCTTCGCGAACGAGGAGGACCATGGCCAGGTCGGCCGGGGCGAGGTTGGGGCCGCCAAGAAAACTGCGAACGGCTAAGCGATGAGTGGACATTGCTCCTCCTGCGAGGTCAAGGGGATGGCTGCGTGGGGGGCCTGGCCCGCCCCGGCCGGCGCCGCTTGCTCCGAGGGGGGAACGTGTTCGAAACGAGCGGAACATGCCGACCGGGGCGGTGATCGTGGCGGTGCTACGCGGCGAGGATGTCGCGCGCGTCGAGCGGCCCGGCAATTCCGTGGCCGTTCTCGTCACCGTCCGGCTTCTCGACGATCTCGGTGTCGCTCGTGGTGACCGCAGGGTTCTCGGTCTCGGTGTCGATGGTCGCGCCCATGGCACGTTCCCTTCTCTTGTCGGTCCCGGCTCGGTCGAACGCGGGAAGCTGATATCGGTCGTCAACGGCCGCTCGTGCCGGCCGCAGCCAAGGCGAAGACAACCGCGCTAGTCATGGCTACGTAGAGCAGGACAGCAATGCGCTGACGCACGAGTTACCGCCCGTCCGCCGGCCTGAGGGCCTCAGGGGTGACGATCCACTCCGTACCCCCGCCCTCGGGCCGGAGGAAGACAGCGCACGGCATGACCCGCCGCGTGGAGGGGTCTTCGTACTCGCCGATGAACTGCACGATGGCTTCGCGGTCGCGGGCCGGATCGAAGACGCGAGCGCCCTCGTGGAGCCAGGCCGGGAGGCCCCGATGGGAGGCGGGTCGCGGACGCGCCTTCACGCCCTGATCTCCGGCTCGATGGCGAACTCGGCACCCAGCATGAACTTCCTCCAGCCGTTAGCCGCACGGAGGCGCAACGACCGGCTAGGTGCCGCGGGCTGGGACTCGGGTGGGGTACGCGTACGTCCGCTGACGTTGCGGTTGCGAGGCGATTCGGAGGCGCTGGACACGGTCGCTCCTCTCCGGCGGGGTGCAGCGGGCCGCAGGGTGGCAGGAAGTATCCGCGACCCGCTGCTGGGGGATGCCGCCCGAGATCCTCGAAGCCCCGGTCGGCTGTGCCCAGTAAACGACCGTCCGGCGTGACGAAACAGGAAAGGTTGCCTGCCGAGGCAACGCGCCGTGGCGGAAAACTTTACGCGCGCTTTGCAAATCGGGTAGACCGGAGAGTTAGCGCAAGGCTACTTTCGGTGCATGGTCGAAAACGCTGTCTTACGCGCGCGGATGGCCGATCTGGGGCTCAAGCAAGACGAGTTGGCACGTCAGATGAACGATGCGCTCCTGAGGATCACCGGTCGGCCGGGGGAAGTCTCGGCGCGATCGGTACGGAACCTGATCAGCGGAGCGACTACGCGCCCCATCGGTCGCACGCGGGCTGCGCTTGAGCAGGTATTCCAATGCCCGATCACGGAATTAGGGTTCGCATCAACCGCAACCGCCGTACCACCGGAGGACCCCGTGCTCCGCCGCTCTTTCTGCAACCTCACCACCGGCCTCCTCCTCAGTCCCCTCTCCGGGTCCGCGGTGAGACGGACGGTGGGGATGTCGGATGTGCTCCGACTACGTGACGGCATGGCTGCGCTGACGGATCTTGACCAGACCCGGGGAGGGCACTCGGCGCTGGAGAAGGCCGCGCTCGCGGGGGCAGCGGAAGCGGTTGGGTTGCAGCAGAATGCCGCGTCGCAGACTGTGCGGCAACGCCTGTTGTCGTTGGGGGCGCACTACACTGCGTCCGCAGCCTGGTCTTGCATCGACGCCAGGCAACTTGATCGAGCTCGGTCACATCTGGCCGAGGCCCTTCGTATGGCCGGCATGGCTCAGGACCCTGTAGCACAGCTTCGGGTGTGGAATTCGAGCGCGATGCTCGCGCATCAGCGACACGAGTACGGCGAGGGGCTTGCAGCTTCGCAAGCCGCACAGGCCACTACAGCGGCTCGCCGCGACCCGATGCTCTCGTCCCTTGCTCACGCTCGCACCGCGATTGGACACGCATCGTGCGGCGACCACAAACCCGCGCTGCGCTCGCTGCGCTACGCCGAGGTCGCCCTTGCGAAAGCCGATCCGGCCACACCGCGCCCGCCGTGGATCGGATTCTACGGACCTGCTGAACTGGCGGCGCTCACGGCGATCATCCACGAACTACTGGGTAAGCCGGCCGATGCTGAAGCGGCGTCACACCGGGCACTAGCGTCTCTGCCCAAGGAGCTGCGGCGAAACCGGTCGATGACCATGGTCAGGCTTGCGGTTGCCCAGCTCCGTCAGGGGGAGGTGGAACAGGCGTGCGCGACTACCGGAGGTGCTTTCGACCTGATGGCCGGAGATCCCCTTCCGGGACGCCTGCGGACGATGCTCGGAGACTTCCACCGCAACCTGTTCACGGTTGCCCCCTCCGCCCAGGTGGCACGAGAGTGGGCAGACCGCTACCGCACTGAATGGAGAACTGCGTGACCACCGAGATAAAGCGCTACGGACACGGTGACCTCGGCGACATCCGGCAGACGCTCCTGGACGTACACGAGGACGCGTACGCGGATCGCCGACACGAGGAGTTCGTGCAGCGGTTCCCGTGGTTTGTGGGCCACTGGGGCGAGAACCCGGCCTTTTCGTGCGTCATCGCCTGGGACGGGGAGGTGCCGGTCGGGTTCTCTTACGGAGCTCCTGCGGAGCCGGGGCGGGAGTGGTGGCAGGGGCATCTTGAGACCCCGCCCGAGAACGCAGCCACGTTCTCCGTGTCGGAGCTCATGGTCCGCCCGAAGTGGCGAAAGACCGGACTCGGACCACGCCTTCACGATGCGCTCCTCGATGAGCGCCCGGAAGCCTGGGCCGTCCTCACCGTTGACACCAAGCGTCCCCGACTTCAAGCGATGTACGAGGAATGGGGTTACAGCAAGGTCGGAGAGAACCAGCCGTTCGCGGACTCGCCGGTCTACGCGGTAATGATGAAGGATCTCACCAGTCCGTGACGGGCGGTCTTGTCGGTCGCACGACGGTGCGCCCCGGAGGCGCTCACGGTCTCCGGGGCGCGGGTGCCTACTGTTCTTCCTCAGGCAGCAGCTCGTCGTATCCATCAACGTACTCATGGCCGTTCAGGTGCGCCGCGATCTTGCCCACTCCCCGCTCGCGCCGGTATCGCACTGCGCGTCCGGTCACGCCCTGGAGAACTCCGGCCTCGTCGTCGTGAATATCGGCTCCGTACCGGAGTAGGAGGGCCTGGCGCTCGCCCACGGAGAGGGGGGCAGTCACCCATCCTGCGCGGATGTCCGCGAGATGCGCGAACAGGGTCCCCGCGGCCTTCTTGTCGACCGTGCCCTTCGGCATGTCGGCGTCAGGAGCGGTGGGGTTTCGAATGCCGTACGCGGCCTCGGTGTCCCAGACGGCCGGCAGAAGGTGTTCGACAAGCCGCCGGTCGTAGCCGCTCACCGTTCACCGCTTCCGACGACCTGCTGGGCGGCTTCGTACGAGGTGTGGCCGGCGCGGTGTCGGGCCTCGGTGAGCCAGCGGTCGCGAAGTCGCTGGGACAGCCAGCGGTGCAGTAGGCCGGGACCGGACTCGGAGAGGATGCGCCGGACGTCAAGAGATCGTTCGGCGCATACGAGGACGGCCTCCTGGAAGGCGTCGTCGTACTCCAGGGTCAGCCCGTAGTCGCGGGCGAATCCGCGGGCTACGGCCTTGGCCACGCTGTCCACCTGCGGCTCGGCAAGCACGGACCAGTCGACCGCTGCGTGAGCTTCGGCTGATTCGAGATCGGCGAGATTCAGGTTCATCGGACCACCTCCTTGACCGGCACCTGGCCGGCCTTGGTGACCATGACCATCAGGCCCGGCGCACCTCGGGTACCGGTGCGGTGTCGCCACCAGGTCGACTCGGACTCCATGGCCGGGATCTGGATGAACGTCCGGGGGCCGTCGGTGTCCACGAACTCGTGGTGCAGGTGGGCAGCGAGGAGCAGATCTGCGGTGTGCAGGGCGCTGGTCTTGTCGAACGCCTGGCCGCGCCACCACTCGAAGTGCTTGCCCGGCCGCCACTGGTGCCCGTGGGCGTGGACCACGATGGTTCCCGAGCACTCGACCGTCACCGTCAGTTCGTCAGTGTCCGGCACGTACACCTCAACGTGAGCGAACTCCTCGCCCGCGAGGGCCAGGGCCTCGCTCACGGAGATCAGGGCGTCGGTGTCGTGGCTGTCGTCGTACCGGGTCACGCCCTTACCGCCCGGCCTCACTGCCTCGCCGTGGTTGCCAGGGACGGCAACGACGGTCAGTCGTGCGACCAGCGGAGCGAACCTGATGATGGCGTAAGACATCAGGCGCCGGGTGAGGCGGATCTGTTCGGTGAGGGTGAGCTGAGTACGCCATGTGTTCGCGCCACCCTGGGAGACGAACCCCTCGACATGATCACCGAGCCAGGCCAGGTGTGCGTGCTCAATCTTGAAGCGCTTGCGGTAGTCGGACAGCAGGTCGGCTGCCTTGTCAATGCACTCCATCGCGCGCCGAAGGGTGCCCTCGGGTCCGTCCCCGTCGATCTTGCCGAACTGGGTATCCCCGAGGGCCACTATGTACGTCCACTCGCCCTCGGTGTCCAGGGCGGTACGTACGGGCGGGGTATGCCGGTCGAAGACCGTCAGTAGCTCATCGACGCTGGGTCGCTCGGCCGACATGCCCTTGCGCTGGCCAAAGTTGAAGCGGGCGGAGACGCCAGTCTCACCGCCCGGCATCGTCCACTCGGAGGAGCGGAATGCCGTGACTTCCCACTCGGCGGGGTCGAGCTGGTGTGCGCGGAGAACGTCGGCCGCTGTCGATTCGGAATCGATTCCCTGAGGGCCTCGAACGGTGACCTCGGCCGTGTCTCCGGTCACCTCGATCTGCCGGGTGTAGTCCCGGTCGGGGTCGACCTGGCGGGCCGGGAAGGACGGGCCTACGGGCTTGGAGAGGAGTTCATCAAGCAGGGTGTCGCTCAAGGGCGGTCACCCCTTCCTGGCGCAGACGGCGCCGGTAGGTGCGGATGGTCGAGGCGGACACTCGGTGCCCGTATCGGTCGAGAATCCAGACGAGGTCCTCGGCGGCCGTGTCCTGGAGGAGGTGGCGTTCGAAGGCTTCGCGTTCGCGGCCATCCAGGGCTTCCCAGATCGCCAGCAGGCTCGGACCGGGACGCCCCGGCAACGGGCTGCTCATGCCGTTCCCTGGTCGAGCTGCTCGACGGCGGCCGTCGCCAGGGCGGCCACCTGGATGAGTCCGGCGCGAGCGGTCGCAGAATCCGCTGTGGCGATGGCCGCATTGAGCACGGCCAGGAGCTCGGCATCCCAGCCGGGATGATCTGCCAGTGAACGGGCGAAGGCGATCTCGGCCCAGCGATCGGCTTCGCGGCGGTAGTGCAGGCGGGCTCGGTCGGGCCGGAGTCCTCCGCTCAGCGGGCGGTCCTCGTCGGGCAGCACCTTGCGCTCGGCACGCACTTCGGCCAGCACGGCGGTGGTCGGGTCCGGCCTCCGCGGCTGCCGCTTCACGGGGGGCTTCTCGGTCACTTGGACTTCTCCTTCTCGTAGAGGTCGTAGAGGGCTTGGGCGCCGCCGGCCTTGTAGGTTTCGGTGACGTCCCCGGCCCGAAGGCGTACGGAGGCGGCGGTACGTAGACCTCGGCTCACCTTGGCGGCCATGCGTGCCCCACCCTCGTCGGGGTCGGGCCAGTGCCAGACACGGGAGAATCCGGCGAGCATCCGGCGGTGTCGGCCGAAGAACATCTCGGCACCGGGGGCGCCTGCGGCGTGGAAGCCGACCTTCCGCAGGATGATCCGATCGAGTTCACCCTCGCTGAGATGGATCTCGTCTCCGGCCTGGTGGATGGAGTCGACTCCGTAGATGCGGGGCGGATCGCCGGGCATCGTGTTGTACTTCCCGTGGCCCAAGGCGCGGTGGTCGTGGTCTTCGAGGCAGCGGAAGCGGACGGTCAGGGTGTGCCCGTCGTGCCCGAGGTAGGGGATCGCCAGCATTCCGCGGTAGCGGCCGTGGCCGGGCAGAGGATCAGCGACGACGCCAAGCCGGAACGTAGCCACCTCCTCCTCGCCGATCCCTCGGTCGGCCAGGTAGCGGGCGGCGTCCGCCGTAAGAGCTGCCTGATAGGCGTTCGTCGCCTCCTCCAACATCGTCCGCTGGGAGGCCGAGAGAGGCCGCAAGGGTTCGCGCTCCGACAAAGGTGGTGCTCTCCTTCTGCATGATCAGGTTGTACGAATCGCCGCCGTGGCCGCAGCTGTGGCACTTCCAGAGGCCCTTGTCCTCGTCCACGGAGCACGAGGGGGTGCGGTCCTCGTGCAGCGGGCAGGCGACCATGCCGGTCCGAGTCATCGAGACCCCGTAGTGCTCCAGGACCGCAGCCAAGTCGGGCTTCGGCTGGTCCTCGCGGTCTTGCCGGCCGATGTTGCGAAGCCTCACGCGACCCTCCGCCCGCGAAAGTGAGTGGCCTGCCGGTCCCATCCGAGGTCGTCGAGCCCATCGGGCTCGGACTCGCCCAGGAGGTCAGAGAGCTCCCTCGTCAGACGGCGGTGCTCGGCCATCTCCTCGAACTGCCTCACCGTTCGGCCTCGCGAGAGAGGCCGAAATACTCGGACACCGTGGTGAGGACGTAGGCGTCGCGCCAGCTCGCGCCACGGCGTCGGACGATGGCCACGGCATCCACGCCGGAGGGGTCCAGCCCACGATGGCGGGCGTAGTTGTCCCGCTCGCGCAGGGCCTCGCGGACGAAGGTGCTGGGTTCGAAGACCGCGTTCTTCGCTTCGATCACGAGCGGGCGTCCGCCTGGGCGCCGAACGACGTGATCGCCTTCGTCGTCCTTGCCGGTGAGGCGGAGGCGCTCGATGTCGACGCCTGTCGCGCGTAGCTGGTCGCGGAGCTCCGACTCCCAGTCGGCTCCTCGGCGTTTGTTTCGGCGGTTCCGCGCCTTCACGTCAGTCAACTCTTACATTCCTCACTGCTTCAAGGCGTCGAGAGGGGACCACTGGCGTGGTGCGAGGGCGGAAAACTGGGTGACGTCTGGGTGGCAGCGCAGGGTGGCGTACCGGCGGGCTGTGGGATCGGACGGCCCCATGCGCTGCTTGATCACGGCGATGCGGTATTCGAGGCTGGACGGGTCAAGTGCCACGGAGAGCGAGAGCTCAGGCTTCTCACTCAACCCGCCCTTGACTTGATCGCGGGACGGTGGGGCCCACGGGTCGCTCTTGGCCTCCCAGCTCTTGTCGGAGGCGTGGTGCAGGACGATCACAGTCGCGCCTGTCGCGCGGGCCAGCTCGGTAAGGCCGCTCATCACGGCCATCTGCTCGGTGTAGTCGGACTCCGAGCCTTCGAAGTCCATGAGGTTGTCGAACACCATGACTTGCGGATAGGCGTCCCAGAGTTCGATGTACGCCTCCAGCTCCTCGTCCACGTTCTTCCAGGCAATCGGGCTACCGAAGGAGAAGGTGATGCGGCTATCGGCGAGGGCAGACAGGTACTCCTGACGGTGCCGGCCACCTGCCGCCATGCCCGCCTCGACCATCTCGGTCGTGTCCCCCGTAGCCATGCTCGCCAGGCGGGAAGAGGCTGTGAAGGCAGACATGTCCGCCGAGAAGTACAGGGTAGGAAGGTTCATCTGAGCGACCCAGTAGAGCGCCAGGCCGGACTTCTGGGTTCCCGACCGCCCCGCGATCATGATGACTTCGCCCTGACGGGGCCGGCAACCGATGTTGTAGAGGGCCTCGAACGCGGCGATTCTGGGGAGTTCGCGGCCCGCTTCAGCGTGGAGGGTCAAGGACCGTCCAGGGGTGAGCACTTGATCGGCTCCAATCGTGAAGGGGAGGGGGCGACGTTGAGGCCGCCCCCTCCTGTTGGCCGATCTGTCAGTCGAAGTTGGGCGCTGCGGTCACCGCGGCTTCTACGGCCTTGTCGCGCTGCTCTGCGTACGCGATGACCTGGGCTCGGGTGGCCATGTCGTTGACCTGGCGCCAGACCCAGGCCGGGTTGGCTCCAGGCTTCGTCGGCGGGATCTGGGCGACGGTGACAAGCACGGCGCTACCGACCATCGTTTCCAGGTCACGAGCGAGGACGGTCTGTTCGATCCGCATCCCCTGCGAGACCTCGGGGGTCAGCGACGAGAGCTGCTCCGGGGTCCGGAAGATCGATACGGTGGCGAGAGCACTGTCCTTGGGACCGTTGGGCGTCGGGCGCTGCCGATCCCACGCCGAGACCTCGACGAGGATGGCGACGGCATCGAGGGCCTCCTTCGGCTTGAACCAGCCGCCGGCCTGGGTCGGGATGTTCTTCAGGTTCAGGGTCACTAGTGCTGATCTCCACTCTTTCGGTGAACGGGGTAGGGGGTGTGGGGGAGGTGTCGGGGCTTCAAGGGCCCGGCAGCGAGGACGACGGCGACAGCCGCGCCGAGCAGTCGACGGCCCATCACGACGCCTGAAGTGTTCGGCCGCGCGCCTTCCAGGCGTCCATGACAACCGACTCCGCGAAGGCGGCCTGGTTGGCCGCCCAGAGGCGGCGCAACTCATCGGCGGTCTGGCATGCGGCGATCTGCTCCAGGACGGCGGAGGCCGGGCTACCTGCGGGGCCACCCTGCGGCGCGGGGGGCGTCGGCGCAGATGCCTGCGGGACGACGCGGGCACCCAGGCCGGAGGAGATGGCCTCCGCGCTCCTGGCGAGCTGGCTGACCTCGACGAGAATCTCGTGGAGAGTGAGGGTAGTAACACTCTTACTTTCAAGCCCGAAGAAGGAGCCGAGCTCCTCGCGAAGGCCGCTCGCGTTGCCCCTGAAGGCAACCTGCGGGGCGGTCTCGCCTTCCCCGCACGGGACTTTGATGGTGATCGACAGGGCCTCTTCGGGCATCGCTGTTTCCCCTCGTGTGACGACCGGGCCTCCCCGGTGTGTAGTTACACTATATCAAACGATCCGCTGGGCTGAACCCCCGAACGCGGCGAGCGCCCCCCGAGTTGCGCGCATGCGCCGGATGTCACCTGCGAGGAGTGCGGCCTCCCACCCGATCCGCAGGTTCGCCCAGTACAGGGTGCACTGCGCCTCCCCTGCGGGCAGATGAATGATCACGCCCCAGTCCCGGCTTACCTCGGCTGTGTCGGCGTAGGCGGTCATGGCCTCGTCGGCCGGCACGGAGGTCTTCCGCCACGTGGCCAGGGCCTTCTTGTCGCGTCCGTCCACGGGGAAGCGGGTGTGGTCGTAGCGCTCGCCATGGGCGTATACGGCGAGCTGGCTGGCCATCTTGAGGCCGCCGTACTGGACCGATCCCGTCTTCAGGTCTCCGATCAGCAGTCCCTCGAAGTGACGGCCGTCAGGCCCTGGACCGGAGTAGTGCAGCAGGCGATCGAAGGTGCCGCCTACGCCGAGCTCGTCCACGACGACGAACCGCTCGATGGCAACCGTGTCGAAGCCGACCATCGCCATCTTGTACGCGGCCATGTCGGCCAGGTCGCGGTTGGGCGTGCCGAGAGGTAGGGGCTCCCCGCGGTCGACGGCCTCGGAGAGCGTGTGCAGGTGGGTGCCGTGCTCGCGCTTCCTGTTGGCTCCGGCGAGGCTCACCGCCCGCTCGGCGAGCTCGTTCAGCAACGCCTTGCCTTCCCGGCTTTCGGGGTCCAACTCTTTCGTTCGCGCTACGAGAGCTGGGTCGCGGGACGCGCCTACGAGAGTCATGCGGGACTTCCAGGCGGTCAGGGCCGACTTGTCCTCGATGCAGTCGATGTAAGTCGTCGTCCTCGTCAGAGGCTTGGGCGTCCCGCCGCCCTTGGGTACGACGAGGGGGCGACCCCATCCGTCCCGAGGGACAGCGGGGGCCGGGAGATCGATGAGAGTCAGGGGCAAAAGTAGCTCCAAGTGGTCTTAGGCGGCGGTTTGAAGGTAGAGGCGCACCGAGTCGTCCGCGAGCAGGATCGGCTCGCACTCGTCCTGGTCGAGGAGTCCGAGGCCGCGCTGTTCGGCGACCTGGAGGATGCGGCGCAGGTGGTCCGGCACGTGATCGGGGCGGACCGTGATGTGACAGTCCGACTCGTCCTCGGCGACGTGCAGGGCTACGCCCGGCAGGTACAGGACTTCGGCTCGCCTGATCGGTTCGGCTTCACACATGGAGACCGCCCCCTGGCCATGCATCATTCGACGGCTCCTCTCCCCGTGCCGGTGCTTCCCTGCTCCGGCGGTCGAACGTTCGTGCGAGCCTAGATCCTGCCCGCCGGGCTGCCCTCTGGTCAACCCTTGCAAACCGTACTGGACGCAAAGCTTCCGGACGGAGTGATTTAGGCCCCGTTTTGGGAATTGCAGCGACCTTTCATTTCGCCACACGAAATGAGCGCCGTCTCGTTTCACGTGGTGAAACGAGACTAGCGTCAGTGCGTTTCGTCAGGCGAAATGACGGACCCTGGCCTGCTGGAGCGTTCATAAAATGGCGGATACAACAAACCAGCAAAGGATCAACATGCGCGCGACTGTGATGACTCAGGCAGGTGGCCCGGAGGTGCTGCGGGAGATGGAGGTACCGGACCCGCAGGCCATCGCGGGGCACCACGTGGTGACCGTCTCGCGTTCGGGGGTCAACTACGCCGACGTCCACGTACGGCAAGGGGACTACCTGGCGCGGGTCGAGTACCCAGTCATTCCGGGCAACGAGGTCGTAGGGACGCTGCCAGACGGGCGACGCGTCGTCGGCCTGTGCCAAGGGGGCGGGTACGCGGAGAAGACATTGGTGCGCCGTCTCCTCACGTGGGACGTTCCGGATGAGATCACCGATGACCAGGCCGTTGCGCTTACCCTCCAAGGGCAATCCGCCTGGCACCTGCTGCACTCGGTGATCAGGATCACAAAGGGTGACTCCGTCCTCGTGCCGGCCGCTGCGGGCGGTGTCGGCTCGCTCGCGGTGCAGCTCGCCAAGCTCGCCGGTGCCCGTGTCATCGCCCTCGCCGGAGGTGCCGACAAGGCGGATCTCGTGCGAGATCTGGGCGCGGACGCCGTACTCGACACCACGGTGGGCGGGGATCTCGCCGCCCGAATCCTTGAGGCCAACGAGGGGCCCGTCAGCGCTGCCCTGGAGATGGTGGGCGGCTCCGTGTTCGACGCCACTCTCGCCGCCCTGGCGCCGCGTGGCCGCATGGCGGTCTACGGATGCGTCTCGGGGGATCGCCGGTCCCCATCGATCACGGACCTGATGCAGAAGTCGCAGTCTGTGTCAGGGTTTTGGCTTCCCAACCTGTACGGCGTTCGGTACGCCTTGCGGGATTCGATGGCCGCCTTGTTCGAAGCCACGGGGCGCGGGGATCTGCGGCCTGTCATAGGCCCCTGCTACAACAGTGCTGAGGCGTCGAAGGCGCACGCGGACCTTGAGGCCCGGGTGACGACGGGTAAGGTAACGATCAAGCAAACTCGGCAGTAACATTCTTGAGCCTGCGCTCGTAAGTGCGCCGGCTGGGATCACAGGTATTCGTGGCGTCGCCGAAGAAGACGGCGCCGCGTTTTGTTCAGGGGAAGTAATGACCACGGCCAAGGGCACGGCGCACGGCAAACGAGTTTTTCTGGTTCAGCGGGCTTTCGCCGAACTCGATGGGGATTGTCACGGTCCTGCCGCTATCGCAAAGGCGACCGACCTCGACAGAGCTACCGTTTATCGCGTGCTCCAGGATGGCCTTGCCGACGGAAACTTCGTCCAGGTCAAGGAGAACGGTCGCCAGCTCTACCGCCTTGGGCCTGGTGTGTTTCGACTCTCGATGCAGGCGCTTGCCCAGACTCCCGACGAGGAGATGACGCACGCCGTCCTCGACAAGCTCCAGCGCTCTACGGGCGGGCTGGTCGCCTACTACGCCGTGGTGGGAACCCGGCGAATCTGCACGGACTACGCAATCGGCGGCTTCGATCCCAAGTCCATCGGCATCGACCCGTTTGAGCTGGTCAAATACAGTCGATCGCTCCGCACGGGCGCGAGCGGACGCGTGATCCTCGCGCACATGCCGGCACCGTTCCAGGAGCGGGTTCTCGCCGAGCCGGTGCCCGAGGGCGTTGGCCCCGGCGTTATCCGCGACAACAACCTCCTGATCGACTCGCTGAAGGACATCGTCGAGTGCGGTTTCGCCATCGGTCGCCAGGAATGCATGAGTGGCTGGGACTCCGTGGCAGTTCCTGTGATGTGGGATGAGACCATTCAGGGGTCGCTCCTGCTGTGGATCCCGGCGCAGGAAATGCCGTCAGACACGAGTGGCCTTGTCGCTGCTACGCTCATGGCGGGCGACATGCTCAGCCGGATCGCTGCCGCGCCCACTGTCGTCCCGGTTTAGCTGAAGAAACAACGAACCGCCCCGAGCGTTCTTCGGGGCGGTTCGTGCAGCATTGGTATTCAGCTATCTGTGCTGCGTGGCCTGGCCGGGTCTCCCGGCCGGATCGCACGCACGATGTCAGTATCGGACTCCTCCCGAGGGACGAGGAAGAAGCCGTCTTCGGTCGTGGGGTCGTAGTAGACGACCGCATTCGCCTCGGTGAGGTCCCGCTTCCAGGACGTAAGCCGCTTCGCATCGTAATCCGAGAGCGGCTTGATATTTTTGTCGCCCCCCTGAACTGCACGACGCCTGGCCTCGAAGCGAAGCATCACAAGGTCGTACGACCAACGATGTTGCTGCTCCACCTGCCAGGGAATCAGTTCATTGTCGCGAGCGATTCGAAGAGGCATACCGGCGCGGTTCCTGTAAACGGCCCAATAGGTGGGCGTGGTCTCAACGCCGTATTTCTTCCTGTACGTCTCGACCATCCAGGCGTACGATTTGCCCTCACCGAGCCAGCGCTTCGCCTCATCGTGGTTCTGGACTTTGCTGGCACGGCCCATGGTGTCCACCCTTCCCTGGTTTGATGGTCCCCGCGAGTGCATGGCCGTTGGCGCGGCAGCAGGCACGGCTATACAGTCGCATGTAATAGTTGGACGAGTCAAGACGAACTAGAAGGTGTAAGGGTTGTGCTGATCGAGGTAGAAGTTTGCGATGTCTGCCAGAGGGTTGGCGTCCCGGTCTCTCGTTACACCATTACGGAGGCGGAGAGCGGTCGCTCGGGCACGACGGTGCGTTGCGGTCACGACGCGGAGTCCTTCGAAGACGTGCTGAGGCAGCCGGACGAGTCGGCAACCACAGCCGCGGCTGAGGTGCCGGGGCCAGCCTCCGAGGCTGCTGCCCGCCCCCCTAGGGGGCGGCGGGCGAGGAAGGTCACCACCGTGGACGAGATCGAGGCTGCGAAGGCGGCCAAGGCGTAGAACACAAGAAGGCCCCCACCAGCGTTGGCTGGTGGGGGCTCATTCGTTACTCGGCGTCCTCGTCCTCGGACGGGGCCACGACGCCGAGGGCGGTCAGGACCTGGACGATGACAGCGACCTCGGGGCTGTCTGCATAGACGATGGACGCGACGCTCACCGCGACACCAATCGCGGCAAGGATCGCGCCCGCACGGGTGCGGTACCGGACGGGGAGCAGGCTCACGAGGCTCGGGGGCTTGGAACCCGGCATCACCATCTTGCTCATCGGCGACCAGCCTCCTTCTGGAGCACCGCGAAGCCGCGGGCTCCTATCGTGACGTCTCGGGAAACCCCGGTGGACTTGAATTCGGTGTGACGGTCGTGGAATCGGGCCACTGCGGCCTGGGTCGCAGGACCGTAGAAGTCGGTCACCGCGCCCGAGATCGGCCCGTATCCGGCCTGAAGCAGGAGCTGCTGTAGCTCACGGACCTGCGGATGCCGGGCCCCAGGCTTTACGCCCGACGCGAGAGGCACCACGTCGTCGCGGTCACCCCCGGCGGAGCTGGCCGGCATGCCAGCCTGGACCCACGCGTAGAGCCGACCACCGGGGCATTCAGTGGCGAAGCCGTCCCTGTGGCCTCGTCGGGCGAGCACGCGGCCGGTCTTCCTGCACGCCTCGTCATAAAGAGCACGCGCAGCGGCCAGGGCCTTCGCCGAGGGCTCCTGGTCGCCGCCAATGGCGATCTGGACGCCGAAGCCGCTGATGTTGTGTCCAGGGCAGTGGGCACCCTGAAGACCCCACCCCCGCCCCTCGAAGATGGTGCCGGCCTGGTCGACGACGAACGAGTAGCCGATGCCCGCCCAGCCCTGACCGAGATGGCCTCGCTCGATCGCCTGAGGAACGGAGGGGCCGGTCCGAAGGATGTGGTCGGCGCCGTCGTAGTGGATGAAGAACTCGGTGCGCTGGCTGAGGGCGACAGAGCTGGGGGTGCCGTTCCAGGGCTTCGCGCCCCACTCGGAGCGGGCGGTGATGTTGATGCTCAGGGGAGGGTTCTCCAGACATGCAAGAACCCCTGCACCGAGAGGTGGCAGGGGTCGATGGACCACCTACTAGTTCAGTAGGTGGGTGGGAAATTTCAGGGAGTGAGGTGTGCGTCCAGCCGCTCCGCGACCGCAAGCCGTTCGACTCGTTCATGCGCGATGTCGCGGCGAATACTGGCCAGTTCCTCGCTGTGGTGGTCCTGGCTGTCGAGGATGCGATCGAGGCCGTGGATGACCCGGTCGAGGTCGTCTCGGAGATTCGTCGCGTGGTCATTCGAGACCTGGTCGCGGGCCTCCTGGGTGTGCTCGCGCACCTCGGCAAGTGCGGCGCCCTGGCGGCGTACCAGCTCCACCAAGACGCCGACGAGGGCCGCCGTTATGGCCCCGCCTGCCGAGACGATGGCGACCTGCACGGATGGCTCCAGGGTCACGGGGACAGCCCCTCGACGCGGGCCTCCAGGCGTTCGATGCGTGCGGCCTGGTCCTTGGCCACGGCAACGAGGGCGACGCCGAGGAGGTCGTACCGCAGGCCGTCGACCTGGCCGTCGAAGTAGTTCACGAGCCAGGGGAGTGTCTCCTCGACCTCTTCCGCGATCAGGCCCACCTCGTTGGTGCGCGGTTCGGGACGTTCCTCGGTCGGCTTGCGGTCGTAGATCACGGGACGCAGTGCAAGCACGTCCTCGGGACGGATCTCGTGGTCCCGGACGTTCTCCTTGAATCGGATCGAGGACGTGTTGCGGCAGAAGGTTCCGTCCCCCTCCACCCAGACCGCGTACCACGTTCCCGAGCCGCTCGCCGAGTTGTTGTGAGGCATCTTGGAGCCGTTGGCCCACGAGATGGTGCCGCCAGAGTCGAGGTACTGGCCGTGCCAGTGGTCGGTGGGCGGGAACTGGCCCGGCTTCCCCGAGATGTCCGACCAACTGTGCGCGTGGCCGGCAGGCGGATACGTCGCGGGTGTGCCGGTGATGTCCCCCCACGGGTGCTTATGCGCGGTGGGAGGCATCGACGACGGGGCGCCAGTCACCTCGGCCCAGGGGTGGGAGTGGGAGGTGGCGGGGAAGGTGGCGGGCTTGCCGGTGAGGCTGGACCAGGAAACGGAGGAGACCAGGGAGGTCCAAGCCGTGCCGTTCCAGAACTCCCAGGCCGAGTTGTCGTAGTTGTAGCCGAGCTTGCCCAGGCGCGGGGCCGCCGGGCGGGTCGCGTTGACCCACACGCCTACGGACTGCCCGATGAAGGGCCGCTCCTTGCTGACGGCCGCCGAGGCGATGGAGGTCGCGTTCGCGGCCACGGTGATGGTCGCGAGCGGCAGCTCGTAGATGCCCGTATCGGTTTGTGTGGGGGTCGGAACGGCGCCGCCCGCTGCACCCTGCAGAACGGTCAGTGTGATCTGGTTCACACTCGGGTCGAGTCGAAGGACCACGCGGTCGGAGCGGGCGGAGGTGCCGGCCGCCGCGATGGGCAGGGTTTCCACAGCTGTGGACAGCACCGCGTGCCCGCGCACGATCGCGAAGCCAGGCTGGACCTTGACCGCCATGGTGGCACCGTCCGCGCTGGTACTGAAGGCGTTGGCCTGGGCGGAGGCCGCGATCCCGGAGTCGGCGAACTCCCTGAAGAGCTGCGAGAACTGTGACTCGGTGACGGCCTGGCCGTCGAAGGGGTAGGACGTGATCGCCAAGGGGCGACCTCCTTTCAGGCGGTGCGGTCCTCGGCAGCGCGCAGGGTGGGGAAGGTGGATTCCAGGTCGACGGGGAGGGCCCCGCGGATCGCGGTCACTGCGGCGCGGAGGATGCTTTCGCGCTCGTCGGCGGTGAGGTCGGGGTATGGGGGGTTCGGCTCGGCGATGGTGACCTGGACCGTGCCGTAGACCTTCTGGACCTCGCCCGTGGGGTGGAAAGGGACGATGGCGGAGATGGCTTTCACTCGGGGCCTTTCAGCTGAGGCCCACCCAGAAGCGGTTGGCCCCGTTGAGCATGGAGGTGACGGTGATCGAGGCGGGCGCGGTGGCCGCGCCGGTGGCGTAGTAGCCGAAGCGGCGAAGGCCGTTGGGGCCGAAGAAGTTGGGCGGCGCCCCGGCTGACGACTCGCTGGCCAGGAGCATCGGACCGTCGCCGGTCGTGGCGTTGTACTGCATGCGCCAGGCCACGTAGTACGTGCCGGCCGCCAGGGTGGTGGCGGAGGTCAGCGGGGAGCTGATCGCGGCGCCGCCCCCGGTGTGGACTTCGGCCGGTTCGTACGCGGCGTTCGACAGGTCGCCGGTCGTGGCTACCCGGTCTCCGGCGGCGTTGAAGATGGCCGCCCATGAGCCGCTGGCCAGGCCGCCCGCGTATCCGGTGGCGTGCCAGACGATGCGGCTGACCTGTGTGGGCTGGCGCAGGGGGACTGCGGTGACACGGATCGGGCCAGAGCCGGGATACAGGCCGGTGGAGTTGGCCAGCGCCGGATCGAAGGCCCAGGTGAGAAGTCCATGGTCCTCAGGACCCCAGCCGGAGGGCGGATCGGCTGCCCCGCCCGCCTCTGCTGTGCGTTCCAGGGCGGAGACGCGGCGGTCGGTGGTCTGGGCTCGCTGCGCGGCTGCGGCGTTCGGGTCGAAGGCGCTGAGGTCGCCGAGGAGGGCTCCGGCGCGGAAGCCCCCGTCGCCCGCCTTGAGGACCATGCCGGTAACGGGGGCCGCGAGTTCCTGGCCGCCCGCGACGACGCTCACGCGGTCGCCGAGACCCCAGTCGACACCGAACTCCATGCTGGAGTCCTCGACCGGTACGGCCTGTACGGCGGTCGCGGTGAACCCGGAGTCGGCCAGGAGCTCGTTGCCGGCCTGGGTCAGCTCGGCCACGTTGTTGGTGTTGCGCTGGTCGACGAAGCGCTCGATGCGCCGCCCCCAGTCCGATTCCGCGGTGAGGGAAGCAGTGTTGTCGACGGGGACGAACGTGCGGGCCTCCTGCTCGCCCTGGCCCGCGACGATGACGCGGGTCGCGCCGGGGGTGGAGACGGAGACCCGCTGTCCGGCGAGGGTGCCGGCCAGCACGTCGAGGCGGACCTCCCGTGTCCGGTCGGTGATCGCGTACGTCTCGAAGACGAGCTGGCTGCCACGCTGCACGATGCGGAAGCCGAGCCCGGCGACGGTCGCGATCCCGGTGAGCAGCTCGCCCAGGGTGGGGAAGCGGGCGGCCTTCGAGATGACCGGGCCCCGGGCCTGGTTCGGGCCCAGGACCAGCCCGGCCCTGCGCCGCGATGTCGGGGCTGTCGGGCCGCAGTTGGCGCCGACGTAGGCGTGCATGAGGGATTCGGCGGGGCCGGTGCGCTCGTCGTGGCCGACGCGCTGGGTGCTGACGTTCGAGTTGGTGGGTTCGGGCCAGGCGAGCATGTCGGAGAGGATGACGGTGTCGGAGACGCCCTCGAAGGCGATGCTTCCGCGCCGGTCCTCGGGGGTGGCCGCGTACTCGGAGGAGACGACCGGACCCGACATCAGCACATCCCCGGGACCGGTGATGATCAGGCCGGAGCCCGGGGTGCGCAGGATGTCGGCGAGGGGATGCTCCGAGGGGAGGGTGGCCTTCCAGGTGCCGACGTTGTTGAAGGTGTCCTCCACCTCCAGGGCGAGATCCTCGGGGCGGATGAGGCCCTGGCGGACCAGGTTCTTGGTCCGGACTTCCACGGTGAGGTCGGTGAGCTTCAGGTCAGATCACCATCCATCGGCGAGGCCGCCACGAGCAGACGATCCGCGAAGCCGCGGTGGTGTCGAGGAAGCGGACGGTCGCCGTGGAGACGCCGGGCGGGATGCTCCAGAAGCGGGGCGCGGTGTCGACGAAGGTGTACCTGTTGGCGCCCTTGCCGTCCTTGACCGTCGCGGCCCGAGTGTCGATGACGAGCTTTTCTCCTGCGGTCAGGGTCCCGGTCCAGCGCAGGGTCTCGCCGGTCGGGGAGGTGACGGTGAGGTCCCGGCCGGGGCCGTAGATCTCCCACACCGGGTAGGCCGGCACGTCGCCCAGGTTGTCGAACTGGATGGAGCCGATGGCCTGGGATGCGGCCAGCGGCATGGAGGAGATGGAGGACAGGAACGCTGCTGTGCCCGGATCGCCCGTGACCCTCTGCGTCGAGACGGTGGACGCGGTGAAGTAGGGGTCGGGGGCCCGGAAGGAGATGACGGTCTGGACGTCGGTGGCGCCGTCGAGATCGATTTCACCGCCTCCGGTCCACACGACCGGCGTGGACCAGCGCACGCCCTGCTCGTCGACCAGGACCAGGTTGCAGTCCTCGGAGACGACCCGGGCGAGCCGGGATACCAGGGAGCCCAGGTGGGATCGGGTCTCCCCGACGATGTCGAGGGGTATGTCGAGATCGCGGGGCAGGACCCGGCGGCCCCGGTAGCGGGCGCCGTCTCCGGCTCCCTCAAGCCACTGTGCGGCGGTGGAGGGCAGGCCGAAGCCGGTGGCTCCATAAGTCGCCTGGAAGCCAACGCCTTCGTCTGCCACTCCGTTGAGATCGAGGACGTCGCGCTCGCCTTCGAGTAGGAGGGCGGTCATTTACCACCCCACCATTCGTGCGCGGTGTGTCGCCGCGAAGAGATCCTCTTCAGCGCCGATCGAAGTCCCGCTTGCCGCGTAGTAGTTGAGGATCTTCGTGGTGCCCCCGGTCGGGGCGGTGCCGTGGCCGCCGGAAACGGCCACGGCGAGCGTGCGCGCGGCGCTGGAGTAGTCCGAGGCGCCGGGGCGCGCGGTGAGCGCGCGGACCGCCTTCGCGGCGCTGTCGTCGCTGAAGGCGCCGGCCGGGAGGACCTGGCCGAGAACCTCGTCGAGGCGCTCGCGCGCGGAGCCAAGCTGCTTGGCGCCCGCGTCCCACTGGGAGGCCAGGGCACGCATGCCGTCGCGGTCCCGGCCGGCCCGGTCGCCGAGGAGCGATCCCGCGTCGGGGATGCTGGCGGTCAGGCCGGACAGGGAGCGCCGGACGCTCCCGTACTCGGACTCCAGACCACGGACGAATCCACGGATGATCAGCTTGCCTGCGGGGGTCAGGAGGACCCGGTCCTTCTTCGGGGGGCCCTTCCAGTCCTTCAGCTTGTCCGTCAGGTTGCCGAGGGACTCCTTGACCCCGCCGAACATGCTGGTGATGCCTCGGATGAGGCCCTTGATCAGCTCCTTGCCCGCGCTGACGAGGGTGGAGCCGAGATCGGACAGGGCCTCCCGGGCCTTGCCGGGCAGTTCGCGCACGAAGCGGATCGACTGCTCAACACCGTCCTTGACGGCCTCCCACAGGGCGCGGGCCCCGGAGAGGGCCTTCTCCTTGATGGAGTTCCAGGCGTCGATGAAGAACTGCTTGATCGCGTTCCAGCCGCTCGACCAGGTGCCGCGCAGGCTGCGCAGGCCGTCGTCGATGTAGCTGCGGATGGCGGTCCAGGCGAACCCGAGGCCGCCCTTGATCGCGTCCCAGATCCCGATGAAGAAGGTTCTGATGAAGCCCCAGCCCCCGGTCCAGAGGGCCTTGATGAGCGCCATCCCCTTCTTGAGGACGCCGAAGATGCCAACATTGATGAAGATCTCGAAGAGACCGACGATGATGTCCCAGATGCCGCCGAAGATCTGCTTGACGCCCTGCCAGGCACGGTCCCAGTCGCCGGTGAAAACACCGGCGAAGACCTCCCAGACGCCCATGATCACGTCGAGGACGCCGGTGATCACGAGCACGATGCCGTCGAGCGCCATCGCCAGCGAGCCGATGATGAAATCGGCGACGAACTGCAATGCCGGAACCAGGACCGGCATCAGGAAGTTGACGACCTGGATCAGCGCCGCCAGGAAGGGCTGAACGGCCTCGGAGACGCGCTGGAATGCTTCGACCAGCGGTGGCAGGCACGCGCTGACGATGTACTCGACCAGCGGGATCAGCGGCGTGATGACCGCGGAAACGAGCTGGAAAAGCAGCGCGACGACCGGAGTTACGGCCGTGACGATCGCCGAGAAGGCGCTCGCCAGCAGGGGCAGGATCGGGGCCAGGCCCTCGATCAGCGAGGCCGCCAGCGGGGCGACCGCCCCCATGATCGTCGTGAAGAGCTCGGCGACCGGCGGCAGGATCGTCGCCAGCGCGCCGAAGGCGACACCGAGCGCGGCACCGACGACCGGGACGAGCTGGGCCAGAATCGGCGCGAGCTGCTGGAGGACGCCGGTCAGGGCGCCGCCCAGCAGGGCGATGATCGGGATGACCGCCGGGGCCAGCGCGGTGAACGCGCTGGCGAGCGGGACGAGCGCGGCCGAGACGAGCGGGCCGAGCATCGACGCGAACGCGCCGATGACCGTCATCAGGGCGCCCAGCGCGGCGCCGACCGGCGCCATAGCCGGGGCCAGGGCCTGAACGGCGGCCTGGATGCCGTCGAACATCGCCTTGACGCCGTCCGTGACGGCGGGCTGCGCGAGCGCCGAGGCGACCGCCTCAAGGGCGGTGCCGATGATCGTGCCGACCTGCGGAAGAACCGTTTCTGCAAGCTGGCCGAGCTCGGTGAAGAACGCCTTGACCGCCGGACCCGAGATCGTGGCGATCCGGGACATCGCCTCGTGAGCGGCGATGAAGACGCCGGTCAGACCCTCCTGGAAGCCAGGAGAGTCCACTGTGGCGTGGATGCGCTCCAGCGTGCCGGCCAGCGACCCGAGCGAGGAGCCGCCCGCAGCCTCGGCCGCACGGGCGACACCCGCGAGGATGCCGCCCGTGTTGTAGAGGACCGAGCCGAGATCCTGGAGGGCCTGGATGCCCTGGTCGATCTCCGCCTTGAGCCCGGCCTCGCCCTTCCGCTGGAGGAAGGAGTCGAACTGCTCGCTGATCTGGACGAACCAGGCAGCGAGGCTCGGCAGGTAGCTGGTGCCGACCTTGCCCAGCGTCGCGATGATCGACGCGAAGGTATCGGTGCCTGCGGTGGCGACCGCGATGGACCCCGAGAGGTCCGTGAACATCTGGCCGAGCGCGGGGGAGAGCGCCGTGCCCAGGTTGGTGGCGAAGCTCCCGAAGAACCCGCCGAGTTCGGTGGCGGTCTTGGCGACCCCGTCGCGGAAGCGGGGGAGGAGGTCGTCGACGACCGCCCGGATCGGCTCGGCCGCCTTCTTCCAGAAGTTCGCCGAGATCGTGTCCTGAAGACCGCTGAGCGCGGCCTTGACCTCGGGGACGACCTTGTTGAAGTCGCGGAAGGCCGCGATGGTGACGCCGAGGCCGACGACCATCCCGCCGAGGAGGCCCGGCAGGAGAAGGGACGTCGCCCCGATCTGAGCGAGCGAGGCGCTCAGTGCGGCCAGGTTGGAGGCCGCGGACAGCCCCCACCCGGCTAGGCCGGCAACCGCCAGCGCCAGCGACCCGATGACGGGCACGGACTTGTCGAGGTTCTTCAGCGTCCGCCCGAGCCGCTCGAACATCGAGTTCAGGACGCGGGCGCCGCTGAGCGCGGCCAGGGCGGTGGCGACGCGGGCCACGGCCCCGTTGTCGAGCTCCGGCAGGATCGGGACGGTACGCGGGCGCGTCAGCATCTGGAGCCGCGCCGAAAGGGCGGCCCCGGAGCCGTTCGCGATGTCCGGCTCGACCTTGACCTTGAGCGGCGACACGTCGTCCGCCCAGTCCTTAAGCTTCTGCTTCGCCCGGTCGGCGGACCGCTGGTCGAGCTCCAGCTCGATCTTGCCGGTGGCCTTCAGGTCGGAGACGCGGAACGTCACCCGCTGGGCGTTGGCGCGCTGCTGGAGCTCACGGGCGGCGGTGCGCACGGCGGTCGCCATGCCGTCCGTGGAGATCGTGGTGTAGAACCGGATCTTCCGCGCGTCCATCTGCTTGTTGCGGCGGTTGATCTTGCGGAGTTCCTCGACGAACTCACGGCTCGCGCCGCTCATGTCGATCTTCGTCGACACCTTGAGGTTGTCGAGCTGCTGCTCGATGCGGTCGAGCTGGCGCTCTGCTTCCCGCTTGAAGTCGCGGGTGTCGGGGGACACCTTGACGGCGACGCGGCCGATGATCTGGCCCGCTGACAAGGGCTACCTCCGTGCTGCGAACTGCTGGTAGAGCGAGGCGACGCTCACGGCGGGCCGCGTGCCGGCCTTCTGCGCTGCGGACTTCGCCGAGGGGCGCTTGAACGGCGGGATCTTCGGGGCCTTGCCCTTGCCCCACTGCCCGGTCGCCCGGGTGTTGGCGTTGATGGCGTCGAAGAGGTCGGCGGCCAGGTGGCGGTCCTGGCCCCAGCCGAAGTGCTGGCGGTCGCCGGACGCGAGGGCGACGGTCAGGGAGGTGTCGGGAAGCCTCTGCACCAGGGCGAGGACGAGCACGGGGGAGGGCCCGCGGCCTGCGATCACCTCGGCGAGGTCAACGCCGTAGTGGAAGAGCAGGTCCGCGTACAGGCCCTCGCCGTAGTCGTCGATCAGGCGGCAGAGGCCGAGGCTTCCCCCGCCTGCGTGCCCTTGCCGTAGCGGTCGAAGATCTCGGCGAGCACGGCCAGGTCGCCGTTGATCGCGGTGAGGAGCTTGTCCGCTGCCTTGGGGTGCTCGGCGACCAGGCGGATGGCCTGGGAGAGCAGCTCCTCCTGGTCGGCGTCCTCGCCGCTCATGTGGTCCTGGAGCTGAGTCAGCTCGGTCCGCTTTTCCTTGCGGAGGCGCAGCGGGTTGAGCAAGCGGACGGTGTCGCCGTCGAGCTCGATGTCGGTCGAGCCGTAGCGGGCCTCGGCGGCAGCGCGGATCGCGTCAAGGGAGTAAGAAGCCATGGGGGTGCGGATCTCCGGGGAGTTGAAGAACAGGGGGGCAGACCAGGGGAGGGGCTGGCCCGGCGCAAGCAGGTCCGCGTGCGCTCGCGCCGGGTGGGGGCCGTCAGGTGGCGGTGCCGTTGGCCCAGGCGGTGCCGTTCCAGAACGCCTTGGCGGAGTCTCCGAGCACGACGTGCTGGCCGACCGTCCACTTCGTGGCGGGCGCGGCGATCACGCCACCGAGGCCGGCCAGGTTGGCCGGGGCGACAGCTCGCGCCGGGGTGAAGGCGCCGGGGTTGCCCGCGCTCGCGCCAGTGGCCACGGTCCCGCCGAGCGGGGTAACCGCGTACGTCCACGCGTTGTTGCCGTGCACCATGGGCTTCACGCCGAGGGGAAGTCCGGCGAGGCTTTCGGTGTCCGCAATCGCCATGTCGTCGGCCCGGTAGATCTCGGCCTTTGGGGCAAAGAAAGAGAAATGATTCTCGCCGTCGATGAAGATGGCGAGGAATGCCGACTGGGTCGGCTTCGGGTCGGCCGGCACACCTACGGAACCGTCAGGAAGCAGGGGGGCATTGGCGCCGAAATAGAGCCGCAGTGCAGGAGTGTCGAACTGCTGCAAAGTGAAGGTCATCGTCTCGGTACGGGCCGAATACTTCGTCCGGAGGGACTTGTTCTGGAGCGTACCGATAGTGGTTGCCTCGCCACCCTCGGAAGTGATTCCGAAGACGTCTTCGAGGCTGGTGTGACCGACGTTCTGCCACGGAGAGGTGGGGACGAGTAGATTATCGGGTGCCGCGGTACCGACCGGAGCGATCAGGTAATTACCGGAGCCGACGACAAGGGTGGCATCATCGTTGAGCGCCAAAAAGAAACAGTTCCTTTTTCGGGCACAAAAAGGCCCGAATCCTCCGGTAGTAGGGTGGACCCTTTTTCATGCCCGGCGAAGAAAGGATTCTTCTGGAGCCATGAAAAAAGGCCCGATCCCCAAGAGGGGCCGGGCCTTTCCGTGTGGTGGGTTTACGAGGAGGGGTATGGGCGCGTCCGCGGCTTGCGGATCTGGATGTCGAAGATCGACTCGTATCGCCAGACGCCCGTGGGCAGGTCCGCGTACTGGACGGGCCCGGTGGCGGTGGCCCAGTCCGAGGCGCGGCGCGGCGAGGAGTTCATGTCGACGCGGGTGATGTGGCCCCGGCCCGGCACGACCTCGTGCTTGAGCCAGGCGTCCCGCAGGACGACGCGCACCGCCTCGGACAGGATCGCGGCGTCAGAATCGCCGTCAGGGTCCTCGGCGAAGCAGTTCACGACCACCCGTGCCGAGTCCGTGAAACGGGTGTCCGCCGCCCACTGCCCGAAGGTGGGGTCCCGGCGCACGAGGACGAGGGGGAAACTCTCGTGCCGGTCGATGAGGGATTTCACGCGGACGCCCGGAAGGCCCTTGCGGAGAATGGCGAGCAGAAGGTCTTCGACGGGCGAAAGTTCGGCCAGGGCTTTGATGTGGTCAGGTATGCCGGCCACTTAGTCGAGCTTCACCTTGCCCTTCCGCTTTTTGGGGAGGTTCGAGGCGGTGGCAAGGATGTAGAGACCGTCCATTTCTGGAACGACGTCCAGGTGCTCACGGCCGTGCTTGTCCTTTCGGATGACCACGGACGCCTCCCGGCCATACTCGATGGACAGGGCGGCCTTTTGGCCTCGATCGTCGGAGAGGATGACGTATCTGTTGTTGTCGCCCGCTTCGATGTCGATCTCGGCGTGACCATCCGCGCGATGCCGAATGAGGATCTCCTCGGCACGCACCGCGATCTCGAATGCTCGCCGGTCGAGCTCCGCTTGCACGCCGTCGTGGACGGCCATGAGCTTTTCGATCTTGCGTCCGTTGACGCTGGAATAGATATCCGCCATCAGGGCCGCTCCCGGATATCGATGCTCCAGTGCCGCGAGCGGCGGCTTCCGTGGTGGTAAGCGGGAGGCGAGACGATGTCCCACTGCCGGCCCGCGTACTCGACGCGAGACCAGAGGGAGACGCCGTCGAGATGGGCGTCCACGATCATGCGGGTGACGTTGATCTGCTGCTGGCCCGGGACTTCGGCACGGGCTGAGCGCTGGGGGATGAAGGCGGCCCGGACTTCAATGGGACCTGCTGGGTCCGCCATGGTCACCGCGTTCCCGCGCGAGTCGACGACCTCGACGGTCCGCCACACCCGGGCCTGCTGGCCGCGCCTGCGCTGCACGCTCACCAGGGGCTCACCGGATCGCCGTACAGGGGGAAGGGGTCGCCCCCGTAGTCGACAGGCACGGTGGCCGCCCGACCGGGGCGGCGCGTTGTTCCCCAGGCGATGATCGGTGCAGTGGTCAGGCAGGGCCTGCGGCCGGCGAGTTCGGCCAGGAGTCGGGTCTCCTCACGGGTGAAGTACACCGATCCCGCGTCGCGCCCAATGTCCCCCCACGCGAGCGTCTCGTCTCCCGCACGGCTCTGCGTGTACCCGTGAGGGTTGCGTACGTAGCGGGCTGCGGCCTTGAGGACGAGCGTCTTCACGAGACGTGGGGCGGAGGTTGCCGCCCAGTCGCGACCGTATTCGGCCGCAAGGTCCGAGGCGTCCTCCAGTGCGGAGGCTCCGATGCGGAGTTCGTCCTCGTCCAGTTCCCAATCCAGGCGGCCCTTGAGTTCGTCGAGTGTTGCGTACGCCACGCGGCGACCTCCTTTCAGGCAGGCCGAGCGGGGGCCGGCACCTCAGGCACCGACCTCCGCAGGGCGTGGGGTTAGGCGTTTGCCGGGTCGCTCTCGGGCTTGATACCGGTCGGGGTCCAGACTCGTGCGTCGGAGATGCCGGTGATCTTCGCGAGCTCGGAAGCCGCGGCCGGGTAGTCGCTCTTCCCGTCGAGGGTGAGGCGGATGCCGCGCACGAAGTGCTCCTGGGTGGAGATGATCTCCTTTTCGGCGGCGTCGTCCCAGCCGACCAGGACGTCCGTTACGGAGCGGAACCCGTTGTACGTGTTCACGACCGAGCGGTCCTGGAGGTAGAGGGAGTCGTAGTCGCGAATCCAGCGCAGGGCGATGCCCTCGAAGCTCGTGGTCGCGCCGAACGGGACGCTCTGCGGAACGGACGGTGCGGCGGAGAGGAAGATGAACGCGGAACTGGCAAACGCGTATGCCGCATCTGTCGGGATCGTCTGATCGACGACGATGCGGAATCCGAAGCGTTCGCCGAGGGAAGCGGTACGGAGCGCGGATTCGGCCTCGGAGTCGCCGACATTCTGCGCGAGGTTGAGCTTCTCTTCGTTCAGAAGGGCCGACTCGAAGTCACTGCCGACCAGGAGGCAGCGGCCTTCCTTTGGCGCGTGAAGCTTGTTCAGCACCCGGCGAGCCTCAATCAGGGCGCCTCGGAGATTCTGGCCGGCGTTTCCGATGGTGACGTTGTAGTTCTGGTTCGTCAGGGTCTTGACGGCCCGCCGCTGAAGTCCTCGACCGACTGCGCGAGTCTGCGGGCGAAGCAGCTTAGACCACTGGTCGATATCGAAATCATTCTGCTCGTCAGTGAGCTTGACCGCCGAGTACGAGTTGCCGCCGAAAGTCACGGGGATTTTGCGTTCGCTGTACTCGTCAAACTGGATCGGCTGGCTACGGTCGTTGCGGAAGGCGTAGTCGTGGAAGGGCAGTACGCCCTCAACCTTGACCGTGACGGTGTCGTTGTCGGCGCCTTTGAACTGGTCGATGCCGGTCTTCTGAAAGAGGTTCGGAATGATGAGCTCCTGCTCAAGCATTCCAACCGCTGCGTTTACAAGCTTCTGCGGCTTTACGACCTGGTGCTGTGCGGTGGGCAAGTTGGGCAACTCCGGGGGGCATAAAAAAACCCCCGGCCAGGTGGCTTCGGGGGTTAGGAGGAACGTTTCTTCAGTGGGTCAGGTGCGGCGGGAGCGTCGCGCGAGGGCGCGGGGGTCCATCTCTCCGTCGTCTTCGTCGGACGGTGTGAGGCCGCCACCGAGCTGCTCGGGCCGCTTCGGGGCGAGGAGGGCCTGAAGGGTCTTGGCGTCTGCTTCCAGCTCTTCCGCGGTGGCGCCCCGCAGACGGCTGGTCAGCTCATCGGGCAGGTCGTACTTGCGGGCCACCTGCCCCACGGTGAGTGAGTGCTCCAGCTCCGCGTTCTTCGCCGTCACCTCGGCAAGGGCCGCCTCGAACTCCTCAGCGGTCTTGGCGTCGCCGAGCTTGGTTTCAGCATCCCTGAGCCGGGTGCGATAGGACGCGGCCTCGCCCCGGACCTTGGTGAGTTCCCGGCGGGCCCAGTCAGGAAGGTCGTTCTCCGGGTCGCCGGCCGCGTCTGGGACTGCGCCGTCGGGCTGTATGCCGTCAGTCGGCTGCTCGTCGGTGGGGCCTGGGGTCTGCTCGGGCAGGGGGTGCCTCCTGGGCTATCTGTGGCGTTCGCCGAGCCTCCTGGGCTGCGGCTCTCTGTTTCTGGCGGATGAAGCGTCGCCAGGCGCTCACCGCGGACTTACCGACCAGCCCCTTGGTGACCTTGGGCCACAAGGCTTCGTATTCGCGATTCAGGGCAAAAAGGGCGGCAGAGCCGTACTGCTGGCGGCTGAAGATCGGCTCGGCGTAGCAGTGGCAGTGATCATGGAAGAGATCGCCGTCCTTGAACTGCGCGGTCAGCGCGTTCTTGTAGGCCACGCCCCGGCTGATGAGCATCGCGCACCAGCCGCAAGGTGTGCCCGTGCGGGAGAGCCGGACGTAGCCGAGCGCGCGGCCGTCGCGGCGCATGTGGTTCCAGGCCGTAGAGCGGCCACCGTTCATCGCGATCCGAGAGGCCGCAGCGGCCTGTTGGGCCCCGGCCTGACGGTGGGCATTTTCGCGCTGACGGTCTGCGACCCGCGCTGGCTGCTGGTCATCGACGGCGGAAGTGCGGCGTCTGAGGTTCTCCGTACCTAGGGCCTCCAGGACGGTCTGGAGTTCCTTCTCGGCTTCCCGCTCGATCTGTTCCTCGTCCTCGCGTAGTCCAGCGAGCTCCTCGACGAGGACCCGCTCCCACTCGTCGTCTTCGTCGGCTGGCGGCTCGTCTGCGTCAAGGGCAGGCGGGACTTCCCCGGGCTCGCCGGTCGCGGTCCCGTCTGCCCCCGCGCCGGGGGGCTCGTAGGTGCCGGCCAGACCGGCGAACTCGCGGCGGAGATCGCCGAGCGTGACGTACGTGGGCTCGGGGTGGTACGGGTCGGCCACGGTCGTGCCCGTCTGAAGGGCGCGGGCCAGACGGTAGTACGCGCGGGCCAGGTCGCGGGCTTGTCGCCTGCGGCCCATCACGAGCGTGATCGCCCGGCGTAGCCAGCCGCCGACCGTGGCCGCCCGCCGGGCGGCCGGCACCTCGGCCCACAGGGCGAGGGCGTCAGCCGTGGTGGCGGCGCCGATCTGCGACAGGGCTACGCTGTAGGCCATGGAGACCTCGTTGGCCTCTTCCTGCTTCGAGCGTGGCATCAGGCGGCTTCCACGGTGGGGTCACTCCGCGTGCCGGAGGTGGCCCGAGTCAGGGCCGAGGCGAGCTGGCCGACCGAGTCCTCGTCTTCGGCCAGCTCCTCCCAGTCTTCGAACTCTGTCTGCGTGACACCAGGCACACGCCGCCAGAGCCCCTTTGCGGGGATGCCGAGCTGTTCGCGCAGTTTGCCGAGGGCGTCCGCTGCCTGAGCCAGGGAACGCGACTCCATATCGCGCCAGATGACCTCACCCTGGTAATCCTCAGCACCGCCATGACCGGAGAGTTCGGCCGCAAGTCGAAACACGCGTTCCCAACTTTCGCCGAATGCTGTACGGAATTCTGCGATCTTCCTGCTCAGGGAGGTTTCCGCCGCCAAGAGCGCCTCGGCGCTCAAGTTGGCTATCTGACCCAGCAAATGATGAGGCGGGGTCTGGCTGACGGCGGCGAGGTGCCTTATGGACATATCCACGCTGTCGATGAATCCCCCGAGCGGGGTTTCGTCTAGGCTGCCGAATTTGACGTCAGGGTCCTCGGCGAAAAGAAAGCGCCTGGCGTTGTGGTTGATCGGAAGAGGGATCGGATTTCCATGCCCGTCGAGGACGGGGTCTCCAGTCTCCGGATCGCGCTGGATAGGGGGCGCCATTCCGGTGGCTGTGCGTACCTTGACGCTGGCGTAGGTCTGAGCGACGAGGAGATCGAAGATCGTTTGATTGATTCGATCCTGAAGGCAAATCATCGGCTCGATGACACCGAGCGTGCGGCCCTCAAGATCGACGAGGGCCGCGAAGCGGGTCACGGGGCACTCGCCCGCGCCGTGCCGACGGATGCTCGCCACGGTGATGCCCTTGGCGTCGTCCAGGCTCTTGAAGCGGACCGTGAACTCCTCGCGCGCATCCCACATCCGCGCCCGTCCGGGAGCCTCGGGGGACGGCCAGGCGGTCACGGTCAGCGCCGCGTACGGAACGTCATCGTTCGCCGGGTCTTCGAACAGGGCGGACGTCTTCAGGGCGGAGAGGCCCTTCGTGCGGACCCGGCCCGCGGCGTCCCGCTCCGTCACCGTGAAGGAGTGCCCGTACGTCAGCGCACCCCGGTAGACGGCTGCTTGCCGGGCGTCGAGGCGGGAGCGTTGCCAGTGTGCCCACTCGTCCGAAGTGGTCTCGGCCTGGGCGGGAAGGCCGCCTGCGACCATCCCGGGTCGAAAGCCATCGACGTAGAGGGCCTGGGCTGGAGTGCCGACCAGGAGGGGCAGCCAGTTGGAGATGGACCGCTTCGCGAGCAGGCGGTACTCGTCGTCCGCCATGGCCGGCATGTAGGGGTCGGCGTGGCGGCCGTGAAGGTAGTCGTCGATGCGCCGCAGGCGTTCGCCATCGCGGTTGAGGATGGAGAGGAGCTGGCGCGCGAGCGCAACTGGGGAGGTCGAGGCGGCCACGCGATCACCGCCCTAGTTACACTCTTGCAAATTGCTTAAAGGAAGAAACCTCGGCCGGTCCTCTTGCGAACCTTCTTGCCGCGGGCTCGAAGGTCGACGAGGGCCTCGTGCGACAGAAGCAGAGCGGCGTAGAGGTCGACCTTCTTCGGGCTCTCGCGCGACTCCTTGCCGAAGCTCACGCCGTAGTTGTTCACCCGCCGCCGCGCGTTCAGCACGTGGCGACGGAGCTTGAGGTCGCCGTCGTGGACGAGCTTGCGGTCGAAGATGGACCGCATCAGGCGCTCGTGCGCCAGCGTCGATGTCTTGAGGGACCCGCGCATGTCCCAGCCGACCGCGTCCTTCCCGAGGGGGGACTTCACCGCGAGGGTCTCGCCGTAGGTCTCCGACCACTCCGAGATGTACGACTCCCACAGGGCGACATCAGCGTAGAAGCCCTGCACCCGGAAGAGCCGGAAGGCGTCGTGCACGGCGGAGTCCACGGCAGCCTTGGGAACCTGCCAGTTGGCGCCGGCCGGACCGTCCGGCTTCTCCCACAGACCGACAGTGAAGGCGGCCATGTCCCGAACACGCAGGGCAACCAAGGCCGTGGCGTCGTCGGTCTTGCCGCCGTCGAAGCCGAGCGTGATCTCGTCGCCCGGCGCGAGCGCCAGGGCGTCGTCGCGGAGCGCGTCCCACTCGGCGGGCCCGTACACCGCGTCTTCTTCAGCGACGATCTGGTTCAGATACATGCGCCGGGAGCGAGCGGCCGAGATGGTCAGGCTCAGAACGGACTTGATGATCGACTCGACCTTGAGCCAGATCGCGTCACCCCTGATCTTCGGAATGACGATGCGCAGGGCCTCGGCGGTCAGCGGTGTCGCCGGGTGCGCCTCGATCGAGTCGTACAGCGCGCTCACGTCGGCCGCCAGGCCGGCCCGTACCTTCTCGTACGCCTCGCGCATCCGTTCCGCGACGGAGTCCTCACCGGGCATGAAGGCGTTGGTGATCGACAGGTAACGGCTGTCCATCTTCGTGGCGTTGCCGTCGATGGTCTCGTACATCTTGTGGCCGCCATTGCCCAAGATCCAGTGGTGGGTCTCGTTGAGCAGGGTGAAGGTGGTCCGCTTGCCCTCGATCGCCCGGTACGAGCTGGTAACCGCCTGAAGCCTCTTACGGCCCCGGTCGGCGCGGATCAGCTCGGCACCCATCTTGATGCCGTAGGCCGCGATGAGCCGGTCCGAGATCAGGATGGGCAGGTAGCCCATCGTGTTCGTCGTCTGCTCCTGGCTGACTGCCGTCACCTGCACCCACGCCTGCGGGTGCGGCTTGGCCACAGGCTCGCCGTCCTCGTCCCAGTGGGAGAACCGGCTCGGCCCAACGAACTCCACGAGCGAGATGACCGCGAGGAGCGGGTCCTTGCCCCAGCCCTTGAGCCGCTGGAGGACACCCGTGCGGTAGACGAACTCGCCGTCCTCGTCGATGGCGTACCACCACAGGAGGAAGCGGAGCTGCTCGCGGGTGAACTTCCAGGGAACGCGCTGTTCGTCGGTGGACCCTTCGCCGTTCAGGTACTCGGCGCACCAGCCGGCGACCTGCCAGCCGAGCGTGCGCTCGGGGAGAGCCCACTGCCCGAAGGCGTCCTTCTGCCAGGTCGGCCCGTGGAACTCCGGCTCCAGGGCCTTGATCTCATCAAGGGTGAGGGGCGCGGTCGCCGCCATGGTTGGTCCCCCCGAGATCAGGCTTCGAGGCCAAGATCCTTCTTGTAGTCGGCGATGGCGAGCACGGCCGCGGACTGCTGTTCAGGCGCAGGCTCGTGCAACTCGACCCGTACGCGACGCCGGTCACCCTCGGCAACGAGCAGCCGCTCGAAAGCCGAGTAGATGGTCTGGAGCATCTGGCCCGACCGCTTGCCGGCCCCCTTGTAGTACGAGAGGTCTTCGCAGAGCGAGAAGGCGAGCGCCCAGTCCGAGTCCTGGTAGAAGTCGGCCTGGCCGCTCGTCTTGAGGGAGTCCCACAGGCGCTGTGCGATGGGATGCCAGGAGTCGTCGGCATGCGGAATCTTCGTGGGCCGAGCGACGCCTCGCGTCACCGGCTGCACATCTCCGCCCTTGCGCTCGCGGGGGCGAGCAAGATCTGACTCGCGATTGGGCACGGGTCCGGGCACCTGCTCACCTCCGTAAGGTCAAGGGCCCCCGAAGGGGGGGTTCCTCGGGGGCCGGCGCGGCTCTACGGGCCTACGGCCTGGAGCTCTGCGCGGTCACAGCAGGCCCGGATGGGCCTCAGTCCTACGGAATTTGCGGTCATGACGCCTGCGGCTGGCCGCCTTCGCGGCGGCTCCTTCGCGGGACGACTTGACCCGGTGATGCCACCCGCAGAGCGATCTGAGGTTGGCCTCGCGATGGTCATCACCGGGCCTGACGTGGTCTACGTCAGTGGCCGGTTCGGCACAGCGCACGCCGTAGTGATCTCTGGCTGTGCAGCGGTGACCGTCCCTGACCAGGATGCGACGTCGGAGCTGCGGCCAGTTCGGCGGCAGGCGAAGCCTACGGTCAGACGTAGTCCAGGACATGAGCCTCCTACGTCAGGGCTGACGCAGCGGCGAGCAGGGGCTGCGGCAGGTTGCCCCCGGCAGGGGGCAGCGGCGAAGGAGGCTTCGAGGGGTGGGCGCCGTAGGCGCCCTCGGAGGGAAGCCCCAGGAGGCTTGCCCCTCTACTCATATATACGGAGGCAGCCGTCCGTTCTGGAACCTATCTAGACGTGACGGCAGACACACTCTTTCAATCGCAGACGCGAGGCGATGACATCAAGTCTTGCATTGGAGTCACACTCTGTCATACGGTGCGGAGCACAGAACGCAAGCGACCCCGGTCGGTGCTGTAACACCGGGCCGGGGTCTTCACCTAGAGAAGAGACCTCTAGATGCGAGTGCATCGTAACCGGCACGACCGTGCCTTCACCGTCGTGCCTAACTCGGCCGCGCGCCACCGGGACCTGTCGCTCACCGCCCGCGGCCTGCTCGTGACGCTCCTGTCCCTGCCGGACGGAACGCGAGCCACTATCGACACCATCACCGACCAGGTCGAGGAAGGCCGGCGGGCCGTCGCGAAGGCGTTCACCGCGCTGGAGAGCGCGGGGTACCTGCGGCGGGAACGTGGCCAGGACTCTGAAACCGGGCTCTGGGGTACCCAGTCCCACATCTCTGATCTTCCGATGGACCGCATCCCGGCGGCCGGTGAGCCGAGTGCTCGGAGCATCGGCGACTCTCCCAAGGGGATAAAGAACCGGGGAAAGAACCTCCTCCCCGTCCCGGCGCCGCAGCAGGCCGATGAGGCCGATGTCGAGGAGGAGGGAGATGGCTTCGACACGACCAATGACGTCGCCCCGGTTGACGCCGAGGCGGGCCAGGCCGCCGCTGCGCTTGCCCACCTCGGTGGGATCGAGCCCCGTCTGAAGCTGAGCACGGCCGAGGTCCTTCGCTTGGCCCCGCTCGCCGCCGCCTGGCTGGCGGAGGGTCACAACCCCGCGAAGATCACCGCAGCGCTGATGGCCCGCCTTCCCGAGCACGTCGACTCCGCCGCAGCGCTGATCTCCTACCGCCTCAGGAACCAGATGCCCGAGCGGCCGGCGCCGAAGCCCAAGCCCGTTCCTGACACCCGCGACCGCTGCGAGGTCTGCCGGGCGCCGTTCCCGCTCGGCCGCCACGGCGAGGTGTGCGCCACCTGCAAGGCAGAGCTCGACCGGGCTGCCGCGCTCCTGGCGGGAACCGCGCCCGCCGAACCGGAGCCGGTGCTCGATGATCTGGCCACCGCCCGACAGGGCCGCGAGCGCTGCCGCGCCGCCATGGCCGCGTGAGGGGCGACGAGATGATCAACATGCAAATGCCCTGGTACGCCAAGGCCGTCTTCGTCGGTGGCAGGCCCCTGGTTCTGGTGGCAGCCCTCGTCATGTCCGTGCCCGGCGAGATCCGGATGGCGGAGATCGCGGGCTGGCACGGCTGGGTCACCTGGCTCATGCCGGTCTGCGTCTCCGCCTACGCCGCCTGCGCCGCCGTCATTGCCACCCAGCGCCAACTTGCCAAGGCTCCGGGTCGCGTCACTGCCACCATCGGCGCCGGGGTTGCGTTGGCGCTGGCACTGTCAGCTCAGGTCGTGGCCCACCTGCTCGACCGTGGATACATGACGACCTCCGCCTTGTTGGTGGCAGTCGTCTCCTCGGTGCCTCCGCTCGTCGTGGCGCACATGCTTCATATGGCGGCGATGCCGGCCGAGGAGCTGACGGCTTGGGACAGGTTGCGGGAGGCTGAGGAAACTGCCAGCTACTTGGCGGGCGAACTGGCAGAGGCGCTCGACCTGGCGGGCCGCCAGCTCGTCTCGAAGAGCCGCGGAATTGCCAACGAGTACGACGAGCTGGCGGGAATCGTCGACGAGCTTGCAGCCGAGGCCGCCGCTCTGGTCGACGAGATCTCCGAGGAGCTGGCGGAGGCCGCCACAGTGGAGCCCAAGCCGCGCCACCAGCGGGTTCAGCGCAAGGCAGTCCCCCTCGCCGTCGTGAAGAACACGATCGCCGCGATGAAGGCCAGTGGTGAGAAGGTCACCGGGGCGACGCTGGCGGAGCGGCTCGGATGCTCGGAACGCTCGGGGTACCGCTACCTGGGCGACCTGCAAGCAGCCTGACGGGGAAGTGGTCAACGGCTTTACTGGTCAATGCCTTGACTGGTAAAGTCGTTGACCATGACGAACGGTGCTGACCTGGAGTTTTCCTACGAGCTTCGCGTTCCCGCAGCAGCCAATGCCGGCGAGGGGTGGGAGAAGCCAGCAGCTTCCGCCGATGGCGTGGATTGGGATGGCACAGTTCACGACCTCGCCAGATTCGTCCTGGCGGTGTGGCAGGTGGATTGCCCGAAGCGCTACCGCGGCCTGCCGGCCTACGTCGAGGCGCGGAACAACCTGGGCGCCTACGCCGAGATCACCGATCTGACACCGGCCGACGAGCTGGTGGCCGCACTCGAAGTGGCGATCGAAGCGAGCCAGATGGCTGACGTCGCGTCGGATAGGCGTCGGCAAGAGCTCGAAGACGCGATGCGGGACGTACGCAAGTTCAGCAGCTACTCGCGGAACAACATCGCTCACCGTGTTCGTGGCGTGATGTCTCGGCCCACGGCACTGAAAGTGATGAAGGAATAGCAGCGCGGCGGGTGAGTCGCAGCTCAGCCGTCCCACCCCGACTAATCGCCCAACCCCAGAATCAAGTAGCCCGCCCAGTCCACGCCGGACTGGGCGGGCTTCTTGCTGCCTGCTGCAAGCCCGCGCAGGCATCTCTAGACCCCGGCATTGAAGGAGCACAGTGGACCAGCCCAACAACAGCCCTGATGTGAACGAGGCCCTCACCCGGGCGCACGCCGAGGTGACTACCGACCTAGGCCGAACGGAAGCGAAGGTCGCCGCGCTGCTTTCGGCCTTCGGCTTACCGATGGCCCTCCTGACGGTAGTGGTCACCGGCCGGCATCTTCCCGCCGCCGTTGCCGTCCTGCTTGGACTCGCGGGCGCCGGCATGCTGACCGGAGCGGTTCTGGCCCTGACCGCCCTTTTCCCGCTGGGGGTGGCCAGCAGCGCGACGCCGGGCTCCTTCCTGCGCTGGGCTGAGTGCAGCACCCCGGATGAGGTGCTCGACGATCTTGCCGCCGACCGTCGAGCCACACGGCTTATCGGGCGCTCACAGCTCCTCCGCCGCAAGTTCCGCTTCCTGCGGCTGGCCGTGCTGTCCAGCATCGCGGCGGTGGTCGTCCTGGCCACGGCGCTGGCGGTCGCCTTGGTCCATTAGCGCGACGGTAGGACCGGCGGCGCCATGTCAGACGGCCCTGGAACCGTGGCAGAATCCGAGCTGCTAAGACATGGCGGTCCGCGTACGCGTACACCGGGGGTCACCCCCCACCCCCCTGCCCGGTCCCGGCCGCCTGTCGCTGCGCGCCGTGCGCTACCCTCCGCGCGTCGCGCAGGCACTCACCCCCCGCACCCCCCAAGGCAGACAGGCGCCCGACTCAGGGCATGGCAGGCACGGCCCGGGGGAGCGCAGGAACGGGCCGAGAACGGGCCTCACAGCGCCAATCAGGCCCCTTTCAGGTAGGGGCGAAACCCGCTCTGACCTGCGACTTTGGGTGCAGATTTGCAAGAGTGTCACTCGGGCCGTAATGTTCTCCATGTCGCCACCACGGAACGCCAGCCACACGGCAGGCCGGACGTGGTGGGGGCAGGCACTCGAAGCGAATGCAAGAGTTGCGAAACCGGGTTCCGATCCACTAGGTTCGAACCCAACGCCAGACCGGGAAGTCGAGAACGGGCCGCATGAGCGGCGCCGCCGAGAGAACGGGATGGCGGATCGCAACCCAGCGAATGTAAGAGTTGCGAAACTAGGTCGAGGCCCACTAGGGTCGGAGCCAACGCCAGACCGGCCCCGCCGGAACGGCACACACACTCCCCGCCTGCTGGCTTACATGCCGCTGCGCGGACAGTAGGACCACCGTCCCGATACCGCCGAGAGGCAGGCGTCGGGGGTGAAGGATGGGCGACCACGGCCCTGAAGCTGACGTACCCGGAGGTAGGGCATCCTGCCGATGATGGGCGCGAAAGCGGACGGCATCGAGAACCCCGTCGGGTACAGCCGCTTAGGTGTAGAGAACGCTGTCCGTACCGGTTTTCCAGCCGGTAGCAGTCGGACGCCTCCTTGTCTGGCGTAACTCGCTGTGCCGCGCCGTGGGATGCCCTGCGGTTCGGCGTGCAGGGGGTCAGTCAAGGTGGTCGGCAGGAACGTGACTAGGCGAGTCAGGGCTCACCGTCCATCGGACGGCCGGAAACGGACCGCGAACCTCGAAAGTGAGGCACGCGGACTGCGCGCTTCGAAAGTGAGGCGAGCGGAACGTGGACGGCAGAACGGTGGACGGTGAACGAGGCGCGAGTGAGCCTCACCCAAATCACTTGAAATGAACATCCGGCCTGTTGGCCGGGCCTCCCGGACGCCTTGGGCGTAGGTGCGAAGCCACCGGGGGGCGCTGACGCCGCGCCGATTGAAATAGTGTAACTAAATGGACGCGGCTGACATCGCAGTGCAGTTCGCGCTGCGATACGGAGTCGGGCTCTGCTCGGCCTGCGATTGGAGAAACATGGCTGTGAACCTCTGCAAGGACCACCCGCTTGGCGACCTCTCCTTCTTCGAGATGGCCTGCAACCTGAGTGAGCGCAACTTCGCCATCGCCTACGAACTGGACGGAACCCGCAGGGAGCTGCGGGACGTGTCGGACGCGTTCGAGCTCCTTCGTGAGGTGGTCAATGACCTGGCCACCGATCACGGCCTGGAGGTCGCGGAGCTGGTCGGCCTGCGTGACCACTACAAGGCCGAGGCTGGACGATGGGAGGGGCTCTACCAGGAGGTTGACCGTGAGGCCGGCCGATTCCGCGGGAGCGTGCGTGATCAGCTCCTCGCCTCGCACCAGGCTGACGAGATCTCCAGGGATGCGGCCAACGAGATCCTCGAAGCCCTGAAGCTCGCCCCGATCGTTGACGAGTACCGCGCCGAGGTCACGATCACCGTCACGTACGAAGGGCTTCGGAGTCGGGACGGCCGCGACGTGATCGAGGCTGCCGTTCGCGCAGCGGTGGATGCTGACGCGCCGAACCTGCCGGGATTCGTGTGGGCCTACTCCGACATCCGGGTCGGGGGCATAGAACTCGAAGAGTCCGACGTGATCTGACGCCTGAATGTAAGAGTGTAACTAGACGGGCGCGCCTTACCCGCTGAGGGCAGGAAGGCGCGCCCGTTCCAACCGGATCACGAGGACCATGTACCGCAGTCTCGATACTCCGACCGATGACACGCTCGCCGAGTACGCCGCGCGACTCGATGATGCGCACCGCTCCTGGCCTTCCTGGTGCACGGGGACGTACGCCAACGAGGACACCCCGACCCATGTGGAGATGTTCACGTGGCACGACGATCGCTGCGGCTGGATCGGCGACAAGAGCAACTTCGAGGTCGCCCGCGACCTGATCCGCACGGCCGCCGATCAGGGACGCACGGACACCGTGGTCTCCGACGAGCAGGTGTATGACTGCGGGCGCGGCACGAGCGCCTGGGACTACGCCCAGCTCTTTGTCCAGGTCTACGAAGGCGGCTGCCCCGAGGACTGCCCTGGCACGCACACCGAGGAGTGCCGGCCGGGGTGTGATCCCGACGTCGACTTCTGCCAGGGAAGTCCATGCGAGGGGGACTGTCACGGCACCCATGCGTACACCGCCGCCTTCCGTGCGGCCGTCGCCTTGGCCCTGTTCGTCAAGGACGACCATCCGTTCCTCGACGAGGACGACTACTACGACCAGCGCCGAGGGGTCTTCGAGGGCAACCTGAACGAGGCCCTGGAGGACGTGAAGCTGCACTACCCCTACGACTCCGAGGCCGACCACCAGAGCATCGTCGAGCACGCCTCCGACTGCCTGTGGGACCTGGAGTACCGGGACTCGGACGGCCACGCCGACTGGGACGGCGTGCGAGACGCGTACGACCGCGGCCGCGGTGAGCACTTCCTCGCGCTGGGTCGCGAGTTCATGCGCAACGAGATCTTGGGGCAGCTCGCCCTCATGCCGGCCTGACCCCTTCCTTGAACCGCCACCCCTCTCTGTGCCCCCTCCCGGGGAGGGGTGGCTCTCCACCCGAATGCGAGAACACATGCGCACCACCACCCGCCCGTACGAGGTCCGTGTCTGGAACGAGGCCGCCGACCTCCTCGGACTCTGGGAGATCCAGTCGAAGGGCAGGGGCCGCTACGTCGTCACCCACGACCGCCGCGAGGAGACCCACTTCGACGACCGGGACGCCGCGCTGAGCTATGCCCGTTTCGGCGCCGAGGCCCTCGTTGAGACCTCCCGCCGCGACTGCCCGTGCGAAGGCGATCCCGACTGCGGGGTCTGGGAACCCCACGGCATCGCCGTCCAGGAGGTCACGCCCGAGCTCTCCCTCATTACCCCGCCCCTGCTCTGCCTGTAGACGACCCCACCACCGGAGTGACACACATGCGTGCTTTCAAGCGACTGACCTCGATCTTCACGAACCGCACGGCCGTGCCGGGGGAGCCCTCCCGCCTTCGTTGCCTCTTGAATCCCTGGAGTGCCTTGCGTGCCCAGCGTGACACCACGGTCTTCGCGCTGACCGTCGCGGCCGACATCGTCGGCACCCTGGAGAGTGAGCTCTCCGTGCTGCGGACCGCATCGGATGATCTGGTGGATCTCCTCGACGACGGCTTGTTGGCAGCCGGTATCGGCGAGCACCTGAACTGCGGGGAGGTCGAGCGCCTCGCGGACTTCCTCAAGGCCAACGACCGAACCCGAGCCGCCGACATGTGGCTGTATTGCCACGCCGAGAGCGACGACGAAGGCGACTCCCACTACAAGGGCGAGACGTCTCAGCTCGCCCTGACGGCCTGAGGCGGAGCGATGCCCGAGTGTGACTTCTGCTGCCTGCCCGGCGCCCAATGGGTCTACGTCCTCCAGGACCGGGCCGTCGTCGCCCTGCTGAGTGACGAAGGACTGGTGACTCCGCTTCCGAATGACGGACGGTGGCGAGCCTGCGACATCTGCTCCGAACTCGTCGACACCCAGGGCATGGCCGGACTCGTGGCCCGCTCCCTGTCCTCCCTCCGCATGCTCGGAGTACCGATCCCGGACGGCGGCCCCGACCTGGAGCACATGGCCATGGTGGTCATGGCCAACTTCGCGACCGTGCTGGCCGCCAGGCCCACCAGGCAGCCCTTGCAGGGGAGGGCTTCGTGACCTGGCCGTACGACCTCTACATCTGCGACTGCGGCTACGAGCAGCCCGAGGATCACGACGGCTCGTGCGGGGCCTGGCGGCACGGCGGCACCTGGCACGACTACGGCTACCGTCTGGCGTTCCAAGCCGCCGTCCGCGAGGGCCACGCCTACGTCGAGAGCACGAGCCCGCACAACGGCGTCAAGAGCGTCGTCTTCCAGCACATCGAAGGTGGCGGTCTCTGCGAGGTCTGCGGCCCCGCGACCGGTCGGCGCGGTCCGTACACCCGCTCTCCGAGTAACCGGCAGTTCCTGTGCGACCCGTGCGTCCGTTCCTTCCAGGGCGCCCTGGACGACCTGCACAAGTCCATCGGCGCCCACCGCTCACGAGAGCTGTGGCCCGTCCTCGAAGACTCCGACCACTAGTCGATCACCAGGCGAAACCTCCGAAAGGGGGTCGCGGGGCAGTGGTTTGCCCTGCCTGACGATGCCAGCCCGCATCGCACACAGGAGTCCCCATGAAGCAGCTCATACCAGCCCTCGTCGAGAGCGCCCTCGCTGGCGCCTTCGCCGCCTCCATCTGGGCCCTCGCCGACGTCGACCCGAACCTGTGGCAGTTCACTGCCTCGGCCATCGGCGCGTACTTCGTCCTGGAGTCCGTCCGGGCGCTCCGCCGACACGTCGACCGACGCACCGCCCAGAACTGAGAACCCGCCGCCGGGCCAGTTGCCTGGCCCGGCGGCCCCATTCGACAGCGAGGACCACTTGACCGCCCCATCCCTGACCCTCACCGTCCAGCCGCGCGTCTGGATCTGTTGCCTGGCCTGCTACAACTCCGGCTATCTGGTTGGTGATTGGTACGACGCCGACACGGGTGACCTGGTCACTCCCGAAGACCTTCACGGCGGACCCACGGAGCACGAGGAACTGTGGGTGACGGATCACGAGGATTTCTACGGAGCCCTTGAGGGGGAGTGCTCCCCGGCGCACGCCGCCGAGATAGCCGAAGCCCTCCAGGGCCTCACCCACGATGAGCTCGGCGCGTTCTCGGCCTGGGTCGCCGAGTGGGGCGACGACGTCGACAACGCCCACTGGGTCGACCGCTTCCGTGAGGAGTACCGCGGCTTCCACCAGTCCGAGGGGCACTACGCCCAGGAGTGGGCCGAGGACACCTCCAAGCCCGAGGACACGGAGCGCATGACGCGCTGGCCGTGGAACTCGATCGACTGGGACCGCGCCGCCGAAGAGCTCTTCTCCAGCGGCCTGCACGCCGAGCGCGTGTACGGCGGCGTCTACGTCTTCAACCCGCGATGAACACCGAACCCTGTGTCGAGTGCGGCTACACCCCTGAACTGCTTGATGAAGATCTCACTTGCGGCCCCTGCCGCGACTACCTAGGGGAAATCTTGAACAGCTCTGAATTGAAACGATGGACCGTTAGCGCCCTGCATAACGAGGACGCGGAGGTGCTGCTGATCTCCGGGGTCTTTGCAGGCCATCTCCACGACGAGAGCAGTGAACTCTATACGACGGACAACCTCTATCGTTTCCTGCAATTTGTCGAAGCTCGCACTGCCGACGAGGCTGAGCTCCTTGTCTTGAGTGAGTTCGACGCCGGACTCGCGGAGATGCGTGCCGAGGCTGAGGAGGTCGCGGCGTGAAGAAGCTCGTGAAGTTCACCCTCGCTCGCACCACCCACGGAGACATGGAGCTGGAAATAGACGTCCCCGACGAGTTCCTCGACGACGACGGCGAAATCTTCGACGAGGACGACCTTCGTGACTGGATCAACGACAACGAGGACCTGGATGGCCTGGACCCCGTCTTCGAAGAGATCCAGGACGTGGAAGTCGTTGAAGTTCTCAGCGTCTACTGAGTAATGGCGATGCACATGACCGACCGAATCAAGCACCTTGTCGGTGAGCTGAACGAAGCCGTCGAGACTATGCGCCAAGAGCCCGAGCCAGGCCGCACCTGGTCGTGGGAAGACGAGCACGTTGCCGGGCTGAACCTGGCCGCCGCCGCCGAAGCGCTGATTCTCGCGCTCCCCACTGTCACCTGGCCGGCCGTCTGGTTCAAGGACGAGCCGAGGTACGAGGCGGGCCCCCTGAGCGCATACGAGGAGCGGCTTGTAGAGGAGCTCCTCTCCTACTTCGGGACCCCGCCGACCGAAGTCCTGTACGAGCGGTGCGCCAAGTGCCACCTGTTCATCGAGGAGAACGGCAGTGCGGCGGACGACGACCTGGCCGCTCCCTATGTCCACCTCGACCGAGGGGACGAAGCCGACGAGGCGGTGACGGGGTCGCATGACGCGTCACCCTCCGGCGAGCGAGCCACCTTGGCCTACTGGCGCCAGCACGGGCCCGAGGCCATGCGTGAGCGCTTCACCACCGATCACTGACCTAGACACAACGACGGCGCCGGTCCCTCCCGTTCGAGGTGGGATGGACCGGTGCCGCTCGGAAGGATACCCATGAGCACGATGACCTGCCGCGACTGCGGCATCGGCCCCTACGGGGCCCAGCCCTCCGGCCTCTTCCTCTGCGATCACTGCGGCCACCTCCTCGACCTCGACACGGCCTATTTCGACCCCGCCGAAGTGGTCGTCGTGGACACGGATGGCAACCTGCTGCACTTCCTCAGCCCGTACGCCTGCCTGTCCTGGATGGACGACATCCGCGACCTCCCCACGGGCGACTGGGCCCTCGCGATGGAAGCCCTCGGCCAGTTCAAGCGCGCGGCCAAGGAACTCGAAGCCGCCCTCCGTGCCGGCCTGCCCTACACCACCCCCGCCTGACCGATGGAGACCTCCATGACCCACCACGCCACGTACGCATTCCCTGAGGGCGACCTCCACGTCACCGTCCTACCTGCCGAGACCAAGGAGGAACGCTGGGGAGACGAGCGGGTGCGCCTCGTCCGCTCCCGTCTGGCCATCAGTTCCTCAGCTGACGAGGACGAGCCCGGCTTCCTGAAGATCCGGGGTCGGCGCTACCGCGTTGCGTCCAGGCGCATCCGATCTCTGGAGCAGGAGTTGGGCACGTCGGGCCGCTGGCGCTGGCAGTCGCCTGTGCTGCTCGACGGGGAGTACACCAATGCCGAGGGCAAGGTGGTCGGCGCCGAGACGGCCGCGGACCGGCGCCTCGACCTTATGGTGGCGGAGGCCGCCGACCGGTACGAGGCGGAGCACCCGCACTGGCGCCGGATCAGCGAACGCCTGGAACTCGAAAGCGATCTCCGCAGCGCCGAACAGCACCGCGAACACGTCTGCGGCGAGCTGCGCGCGGCCGACGCGAAGATCATCGACCTCTTCGTCCGCATAGCCGCCTACGCGGAGGCCGCACCGTGATCACCCCCAACCCATCCGTTAAGGCCGTGGCTGCGGCCTGATGTCCCTGACCCGCCTTGACACCGCCGGAGCGCTCGGTGTCCCCGACGACCTCGACCTCTCCGGCAAGACACCGGAAGAACTCGCGGAGATCGCCGCGCCCTGGCCCGTCCACTGGTTCTTCCCACCGGAGCCCGGGGACCCCGACCGCGTGATCAACCTCTTTGCCGGTGCGGGGGGCTGGGAATTCGGAGCCCGGGACGTCCTGCGCCACGAGCTCGACGCCGTGGGCGTCGAAATGCACAAGGGCGCGTCGGCCACGGCTCAGGCAGCGGGGTTCCGGCGTATCACCGCAGACGTCCGCTCTCTCGACCCGAGGCACCCGGCGCTCCGCTGGGTACGCGGACTGATCGTCTCCGCTCCCTGCCAGTGCTGGTCACCGGCCGGCAAGCGCGCCGGACTCGACCCCCGCAATCAGGAGCTGCTGCTCGACACCTTCACCATGGCGTTCGAAGCCACCTTCGGACACTGGCACGACAGTGCAGACTGCGAAGCCTGCGAGTTCGAGGACACCTGCCTCATCTGCAACGACCCCGCGTGGGACGGCCACGCTGGCTACACCGGTCCCCTGCTCACCATGGACGAGGTCCGCGCCCCGGTCGCCGACATGACGGACGAGCGGATCGGCCTCGTCGCCGAGGTGCTGATCTGGTCGCTCACCCTCACCGCCCAATGGGACAACCTCCGCTGGCTGGCCATGGAGCAGAGTTCGGCCCTGCCCGAACTGATCCTCGACGGACTGCGTGAAGAGCTCTGGTCGGCGGACTGGTGCAGCGCGGAGTACCGCGTCCTGGACGCCGTGGATTACGGCCTTGCCTCCCGCCGCAAGCGTGTCTTCCTAATGGCGGCCCGCCACTCGTACGTCGACATGGCCGCCCTCACACCCAGGGCACCCATTCCCACCACCAGCGCCGCCCAGGCCCTCGGCTGGCCCGAAGGCATCCGCGTCAACACCAGAGGCCTCCGCAAGACGGCGGGCGGGAACTGCTGGAGCGCGGACAAGCCCGCGACCGGCATCACCAGCAAAATCCGCGGCTGGTACTGGGAGCACGACAAGGACCGGACGTTCAGCCTCGACGAGGCCGCGCTCCTGGTCGGTTTCCGCCCCGGACACCCGTGGACCGGCTCCCGGTCGAGCTGCACGCAGCAAATCGGCGACGTCGTCGCCCCACCGATGAGCGCGGTCATCATCGGCACCCTCCTCCACCAGCACTGGGAGGACCGCCTCCGCTGGTACCTCGCCGACATCTACAACCACGCCCACCTCTACCGAGCCCGTATACGTGCTCGCCGCCTGACGAGTCTGAGAGACCATGCACGCAAACCTCCTGCTCATGCACTACGCCAGCAGCCCGTTCGACTGCCCCGTCTGCGAGGCCGACCGGCTCACCTCCATGGCCGACGCCCGCGCCGGCGTCTGCATCGCCTCCGGCGTAGCGATCGAGGACATTGACCCCGCCTCCGGATACGACCACTCCCGGCGCGGATACGACCGGGTCCGAGCCTCCTGGATCGACCTGATCCGCCAGCACGGCGCCAGCGAGTTCTACGAGATACCCGACATCGCCAAGGTCCGCGCCCTGTGGGCCGAGAAGCGCCCCGAGTTCGTCGAGGGCGACGACTGGCTGGCCGAAGCCTTCGAGGCGCATCGGCAGTTCATCAACGCCCTCGGCCAGCCGTGCCGCCGTACGTCCTGCGACATCCACTTCCCCGTGCCGACCCTCTGACCCGTACGGAGAACCATGACCGACCGTGAGGACGACATGACCAGCTACACCGAGACGATCACCCTGTCCAACGGCGCAAAGCTTCGGGTCCGCATCGAGCGCGGCCTGACCAACGACACGGTGCTGCACGAGCAGAACGACCTCAACCCCTTCGGCGGCGGCCGGATCTACTGGCTAGCCGGGGTGCTCTTCCTGATGTTCGGCGATGAGCTGCTGCGCATGCAGAATGCCCGGTACGAGTTCGCCGAGACCGCGTCCGAGGCCGCGGAGAAGGCCCTCGCGTTCTTCCTGGAGTGCGCCGAGAACTGCATCCAGCACGCCAAGGCCGAGGGCATCCCCATCGCGGACTGCTACGTCGAGATGGTGAACCTGTGACTAGCCATTCACTTCGGATGCGGCCCGAGGGGCGCCTCCAGTGCCTGCGCTGCCGCGCGGCCTTCCTGACCCGCGAGAGAGCGGGGCGCTCCCGCTTCACCTGCCCCGACAGACCCCTCGTGCATGGGCCCCTGGGGCGGCGCGAACACATCGTCTACCCGACGTGGGCGAAGGACCGGAGCTGCGAAGGCTGGGGCTGCCCGGACCCGGACCCCGCACACGGCTGGCATGGCCCGGACTCCTACTGCGACGAACCGGCATGCGGCACCTGCCTGCACAAATGCGATTGCGACGTGTGCAGCGGCCACGTTCGCGCGCCGGGTCTCTACCGCCTCATCGACAGCAGGGAACTCCAATAATGAAGATCAAGGTCAATCTGAAGTCCGGCCAGCGAGTACGCGCCACCGGTCGTGACACGCGAGGCCACACCGTCACCCGCGAGGGCTTCCTCGTCGCTGATCCTCAGCTGAAGACCGCAGCCTGGGGCGGCCTGCGCCGCCGGGTATTCCGTCTTCACGTGGACGAGACCCCTGGTGCCGAGCCCAGCCGGCAGAACTGGGTCTCCGTGCTGAGGGAGTCCGACGTGGAGCTCCTCGCGGAGCCGCTGCATCCCGTGCCCCTTGTCGGGCTGGCCGGGCTCGCCGGTTCCGGCAAGGACACCGCGGCGAAGGCCCTGGAGGCGATCGGCTGGCAGCGTCGCGCCTTCGCCGACAAGGTGAAGGACTTCCTGTACGCCGTCAACCCATGGATCGAGGCCCACGGCTACTCCCCGCTCGCGTCGGAAGTGGACCAGTTCGGTTGGGACACTGTCAAGAAGATGCAGCCTGAGGTGCGGAGGTACCTTCAGCGGTGCGGCACGGAGGCAGGCAGGGCCGTTCTCGGTGAGGACATCTGGGTGGACGCCCTCTTCCAGGACGCCGAGGGATGGGGTCCAACGGTCATCACCGATGTCCGTTTCCCGAATGAGGCAGCGGAGATCGTCAGGCGAGGCGGCCTGGTGGTCAACATCCTGCGGCCGGGCCAAGAGGTGATCACGGAGTCGGGCCACCCGAGCGAGAGCGCCCTCGCCGACTGGGACTTCGACGAGGTGCTCGTCAACGACCGCTCGGCCTACGCTCTCGGCCACAAGCTCCAGCTCCTCACGGAGCGAATGTAAGAGTTGAACTGCTGGGGTCAATGTAATAGTGTCTTCCTCAGAAGGAGGGGACGCAGTGACCACTAACCCCATCAACAACTCCGCCATCCTTGATGAGCTGCCGGTCGGCACCGAGATTCGGGATGCTGACGGTGACGCGGGATTCAAGGCCCACGGCGGCGGCTGGCAAGTCATCGGCTACGCCTGGGCCTTGGATGCCGACTGGTTCAGATTTCCCGTCCGGGTCGTCAACCCCACCCCGGCAACGCTGGAACTCGTCGCGGACCTCACCGGCCCAGTCACGATGCCGATGCTCAAGACCGAGCTGCGCCGTGTTGTCGCCGATATCCGCTCCGGCGCATCGGCCGGCGCCCTGCCTGAAGTCCTGGGTCGCCTTGAGCGGCTACTCGCTCCGGTAGGGCGCCGGTGAGGATCACCCCCCGCCGCGAGGAGGTGGACGCGGTGAAGGCCGTGCTGGAAGACCCCGGCTTCGACAACGCCGACCAGATGGCCAAGGCCCTAATCAAGGAGATCGGGTCCATCCTCCAGATGCGCGACTGGGTGGCCCTCGTCCACACGTGGAGCGATGGTCACCGCGGCCTGAACTTCGCCCCCTTCGGCAACGAGGCCGAGGCCAAGTCCTTCGCTTCCAAGATGGCCTTCGGCGGCAGGGGGCGCATCGTTCCACTCCACAGTCCTGGCGCGATGCTCGCCAATCACGACGGCAAGAAGTGGAAAGGGTACTGCCAGCACGACGAGTGCGGCCATGCCCCCTTTACCCACTCCGCGGCCTCTGCGGCCCGGGGTGCCTGCCAGATACCCACCTGCCCCTGCGAGGGGTTTCGCAAGTAGGAACAGGAGCGCGAGATGACCACCAGAACCATCGACTTCAGGGCTTGCCCCTGCGGCTCAAAGCGGGCCTACGCCGACCCCCGAGCCGCCGAGCGAGCCCTCGGCAAGGCGCAGGCCAAACGGCGCGGCGTTGCCGACCGCCGAGGCACCGGCCGAGGAATCACCTTCGAGAACCGCTACTACGAATGCGAGCACGGCATGTACCACCTGACGTCCCTCTCCCGGGCTGACTACTTCGGAGCCGCCGCCTGAAGCCCACCGAGACAGCACTAAGGAACGGCTGGGGCTGGGTTCTCGGCGTCAGCGGTCAGGAGTGCCGGGTGTACTCGCGCCCCGCCCAGCAGCCCCCGGCGGTCGATTCGGCGGAGATGCTCGGACGAGTCGCGAAGCTGCTCGGCGTACACGATCCCGCACTGATCCCGGGCGCAATCCTCAAGCTCCAGAGCAGCCAGGGCCGGAGCGCTTCTTGAACGTGACTGGGACACCGCTCATGTCTCTTGACGAGGTCGCGAGGCACCTGGCAAAGCCGAAGAGCTGGGTGTACGGGAATTGGCGAGCCCAGGGAATTCCATTCAGGAAGGTCGGCAACGCTCTTCGCTGTCGGCCGGGGGATCTCGACAAGTGGATCGATCGGCAGATGCCGTAGAGCTCTTGGCTGCTGCACACATTTTAGCCCCGGTTCGTCCGAGGCCAAGAGAAGGGAGGAGTATGAGTGGCTAAGAAGGCTAACGGTCTGGGGGGCTCGCCGGTTGAAATACCGCGACGTGGCAGGCCGAATACCTGGGGTGTAAGGACGCCCCTCCATTACGACCCGATTCAGGCAAAGAAGGTGCGATTCTGGATAGGGCGTGAGTATTCGACGAAAACCGAGGCCAGTAAGGCTCTCAATAAGTGGCTGGCGGATCACGAGGCGGGGGCCGTTGCTCCGCGCTCGGATATGCAGTTCAGCGACTGGCTGGATAAGTGGTTCATCGGTCATCGAGTCGAGGACACCACTCGCGCAGCGTACGAAACGAAGATCCGGCTCCACATCAAGCCGCACCTGGGGGCGAAGAAGCTCAAGGACATCACTGACGACGATCTTGATGCGCTGTACCGGATGCTGGAGACGGCCCCGTGCCCATCGAACAGGGGCAAGCCCCTGGGCGCAAAGTCCGTCCGCCACGTCCACAACATCCTGTCGGCTGCGTTCGCGGCTGCGGTCATCAAGAAGTTGGTCCCGGTGAACCCTGCGGCCACCGCCAGCCCGCCCACGGTCCGGCAGGTCAAGGCACAGCAGCGCAAGTACGTGGTGCTCGACGACGCCAGCACGAGTGGGTTCCTTGGAGACATCTGGACACCATGCGGACGGCGGGGATGCGGGCCTTTGCACTTCTGCACCCGCGACGCACCGCTGTGGACGGTATACACCGCCACGGGTGTTCGCCGGAGCGAGGCCCTGGGCATGAAGTGGAGCCTCATCCACTGGGACGACTGCGCCATCGAACTGGAGTGGGTCGTCGTCGAGGTCGGGAACAAGAGCGTCTTGCGGCGCCTCACAAAGGACGGGGACGACGCCGCGATCATCTATGTCGATCAAGCGCTCATGGGCGTCCTCAAGGTGGTACGGGAACGTCAGGAGATGTGGAAGGAGAAGCTCGGCCCGGCCTGGGAAGACAACGACCTGATCTTCGCGCGGGATGGATACATGCTCTACAAGGGCGGGATCACTCCGGGCCGCGCGCAGGATGCCGGCCAGGTCAGCGCCAGATGGCGAAGCACGCGGAAGCGGCTCGACCTACCGGATAGATTCCGCATCCACGACTGGCGGCACAGCAAGGTCACGAACGACCTGGACGCGGGGGAGAACCCGGTGGAGGTCTCCGCGAACGTGAGGCACCACTCGCCCGGCTACACGATGGCGCAGTACGGTAAGCGCCGAGTTGAGGGTGCACGCAAGCTGGCCTCGGGAACGGCGCAGCGCATCGGCCTGGGGCGGATTGGATGAGCCGCCGGATGCGTTGGTCACGCGGTTGGTCACGGCAACGCCTCACGCTCGGCATAATCCCTGGTCAGAGCGTGAGACATGGGGAAGGCGACCGAGGCCGCCACCCCCCACAGGAGAGGCCCCGGTCGCCATCCGACACGGACTCGTGCGACAAGCCCGTACCCCTGTCAGCGCCGCGAGTGCGTTTTGTGTCACACCCCGCTCCGCGCAGGGTTGGTTGCAGGTTGTACAACTCGTGGACGAGAGGTGCTTGAAAGCCGTAACGTGCGGATTTGCGCCACACGTACAGGACAGTGAACGGGTTGGGGACTTTGCTGGGGGACGACGCGGAGCTGACCGCCGCGGTGCTCGCGGCACAGGACGGCGACGAGAACGCGTTCCGGACTGTGTACCGCGCCGTGCACCCGCGCCTGCTCGGATACGTACGCACGCTCGTCGGCGACGGCGACGCGGAGGACGTCACGTCCGAGGCGTGGCTGCAGATCGCCCGCGACCTCGACTCCTTCACCGGTGACGCCGACCGCTTCCGCGGCTGGGCCGCCCGCATCGCCCGCAACCGGGCCCTCGACCACATCCGGATGCGCGGCCGCCGGCCGGCCATCGGCGGCGACGAGAGCGAGCTGACCGGCCACGCCGCCGACAGCGACACCGCGGGCGCCGCCATGGAGGCCCTGTCCACCGGCAGCACCATGGCGTTGATAGCCCAGCTCCCGCAGGACCAGGCCGAGGCCGTCGTGCTGCGGGTGGTGGTCGGCCTCGACGCGAAGAGCGCCGCCGAGACCCTGGGGAAGCGGCCCGGCGCGGTCCGCACCGCCGCACACCGGGGGCTGAAGAGACTCGCGGAACTGCTGGGCAGTGCCGAAAACGAAGCGGAACCCGGCCCCTGCGTCGGCCATAATGCCGATGACCAGGCACGGGAGCGCGATCTGGACGCCGTACCGGCGCAACGCGGCCGCGCCGGGGGCCTCGTAGAACAAACCGGTGTGACGCATTCACGTTGGCGGACGCAGAAGGACATGTGATGGCCGACGAGCACAACGGGTGGCTGGACGCAGCCGCGGCGGACAGGTTGCTGCGCGGAGAACCCGCCGACCCGGCCGGACCGGGCGCCGATCCGCGGGCCCGCGCCGGGGAGGCCCGGCTGCGCGCCGCCCTGGAATCCCTGGGCGTGACCCCGACGCCCGGCCGGGAACTGCCCGGCGAGGAAGCCGCCCTGGCCGCCTTCCGCGCGGCGCGCGGCGCGGCCCCGGCCCCGGCCCCGCGGCGCCCCACGGCCGCACCGGCCGCCCACGAAGCCGCCGCCCACGAACCCCTGGTCTCCCTCACCCCGGCGGCGACCGTACGGATCCCCGCGCAGCGCCGTGCGAGCACCCCGGTCCGCTTCGGCCTCGCGGCGGCCCTGGCGGGCGTCGCCGTCGGCGGGATCGCGGCCGTCGCGAGCAGCGGCCTGCTGGACCGTGAGGCCGGCCACACCGCGGCCCCCGCCCCGGCCGTCTCGGTCAGCGCCGACACGGACGGCCCGGCCGGCGGGGCGAGCGACGGCCCGGCCCCGCTCATCCCGCGCCCGGACCCCACCACCCCGCAGCGCGGCGGCGACGGCTTCGTCACCTCCCCGGGCACCTCGCGGATGCCGGGCACGGACAGCCGTACGACTCCCGGCACCACCTCGGGCAGCGGATCCGGGTCCCACTTCCCCACCGGCGGGGCGGGCACCGGCATGAGCACCAGTACCGGATCGGGCGCGAACGAGACCGCCGACGGCGGCCGGGAACTGTTCAACGACCGGACGGACAAGGTGGACGGCAGCGGCGGCGGCAGTGGCAAGGACCGCGACCGCGACAGGCAGGCGCGGGCCGCCGACCTGTGCGAGGACTACCGCGCGGGCCGGATGAACGACGACCGGCGTTCGCGCCTCAGCAAGCTCGCCGGGGCCCTCGCGAAGATCCCCCGGTACTGCGAGTTCGTGCTGGACGGCCCCCGTGACGGTCTCCCGCAGGGCGGCTGGGACGGGCCGGGCGGCGAGGTCCTGAAGGCCCCGGCCCCGAGTCCGACCCCGGCTCCGGGCGTCTCGCCGGGCTCCCGCCACCGCCGCTGAACCGGCCGGGGCGCCGACCGGAACGGCTCGGCACACCCCCCAGTAACACTTTTCGAACCGCCGGCGCAGTACATAACGAGCCGACTGGTCATCGGCCGCGCATGAGCCGGGGTTCCCCCCGTACCCCTGGGCTCTGCGCAACCGGCGCGGGCGGGGCACGTTCCCCCGGCCCTGCCCGCGCCCTCAACTTCCCGCCCGGCGGATCACCAGTAGACGACGACCTTGTCGCCCACCTGCACCTGCTCGAACATGGCCGACAGCCTGGCCATGTCCCGGACGTTCACGCAGCCGTGCGAGGCGCCGCTGTAGCCGCGGCTCGCGAAGTCCTGGGAGTAGTGCACCGCCTGGCCGTGGCTGAAGAACATCGAGTACGGCATGTCCGTGTGGTAGAGCGTCGACTTCCACTTCCGCTCCTTGCGGTCCACCTTGAACAGGCCCTCACGGGTCGGGGTGTTCTCCGACCCGAAGCGCACGTCCATCGACGAGACCACCTTGCCGTCGATCATCCAGGCGAGGGTGCGGCTCTCCTTGCTGATGCACATGACCCGGCCCTCCATGCAGCGCGGGTCCGGGGCGGCCAGCTCGTTGCTGGTCGGCGGGCGCAGTTCCTCCTCGGTCGGCGGCTTGCTGAGGCTCTGGATCTTCTGCCAGGTGGCCTCGTCGACCGCGCCCGTCGACGGGAGCCCGTTGTTCGACTGGAACGTCTTGACGGCGGCCGTGGTCTTCGACCCGTAGAAGCCGGTGGGTGCCACCGACACCAGCTTGAGCTGCCGCAGCCTGGCCTGGAGTTCGCGGATCCGGTCGCTCTCGTCGCCGTTCGCCATGATCGGCTTCGCGCCACCCTGCGCCGAGGGCTGCCCCGCCGAGGCGGACGTGCCCGGCGCCGGCGAGGACCCGCCGCCGCCCGGCTTGTCGTCCGGGCCGGACGGGGAGGCCGCCGGCGCCGACGCGGACGAGCCCGGTGCGGCCGGAGCGGAACCCTGCGGGCCGCAGGCGGTCGCGGCGAGCACGACCGACGCGGCCAGGCCGAGCGTGCGGATCATGACTTTCTGGCGGTACATCGCGGTCCCCCGATTTCAACGTCGTGTGTATGCAAGTGATGCTTCGGGGGCGCGGAGAGTTGCGGAGGGTTCCGGGATGTTGCGCCATTGTGACCAGAGGCCGTCGAGGGACGGTTGTACCAGCCCCCGGACCCGTCGGCGTCGCGGCGCCCCGACGGCTCCCGCGGGCCCTCGTACCAACCCGTGAAACCCACTGGCGGTACAGGTGCGTACCTGTGCGACACTCCTGCCCATGCTGGGTGTCACAGACCTTCCTACGTACCTCGCCGGCCTGGTTCTGATCGTTCTGCTGCCGGGCCCGAACTCGCTCTACGTGCTGTCCGTCGCCGCGCGCAGCGGGGTGAAGGAGGGCTACAAGGCGGCCTCCGGGGTGTTCACCGGCGACACGGTCCTCATGGTGCTGACCGCGGCCGGCGCCGGCGCGCTGCTCCAGGCGAGCCCGCTGGTGTTCACCGTCGTCAAGTTCCTCGGCGCCGGATACCTGGGCTGGCTGGCCGTCGGCATGATGCGGGCGGCGTGGGGGATGTGGAAGGACCGCAGGGTCCACCAGGAGGAGTTGCTGGCCGGCGAGGCGCCGGCGGGCGTCGCCGAGCGGCCCTACCGGCGGGCGCTGGTGGTCAGCCTCGTCAACCCCAAGGCGATCCTGTTCCTGCTGTCGTTCTTCGTGCAGTTCGTGGATCCCGGCTACGCGTACCCGGCGCTGTCGTTCCTGCTGCTGGGCGTCGTGTCGCAGCTGGTGAGCCTCCTCTACCTGTCGACCCTGATCTTCACCGGGACCCGGCTGTCGGCCGCCTTCCGCCGCCGCAAGCGCCTCTCGGCCGGGGCGACCTCGGCGGCGGGCGTGCTCTTCCTGGGCTTCGCCGCCAAGCTCGCCACCAGTTGACCGGGCCACCGGACACCGCGAGGCCGCCCTCCGGGCGGCAACGGGACTTCGACGACAGGTTCTAGGAGCGGCCCCCGGCCGGCGCCCCGAACCGGCGCCGCAGGCGGTGCGCCACCCGGCGCACGGCCGGACTGCGGGGCAGGAACGCCAGCCGGGCGGGGATCCCGCCCGGCAGGCCGAGCGCGGTCAGCCGGCGGCGCCCGAAGTAGCGCCGGGTGTCGTCGTCCAGGCTCCGGGTCAGGTAGCGCTCGGCGTCCGCGCGCCGCTCCGCAAGCACCTTCGGCTGCATGGTGAACCCGACCGCGGCGACGAGACCGGGGAGGTCGGCGGGGGCCGCCGCGGGAGCCGTCGCCCCGGCCGCCAGGTCCGGCACCAGCGCGTCCACCAGCGTCAGCGGGATCCGGTTGCTGTTCTGGTACGGGCTCAGACGGGCCAGCACCGCCGCCGTCCCGGTGCGGGCCACCGGGATCCCGTACAGCGCCCGGGCCGTCAGCAGCCCCGTCGAGAAGCAGCCCACCACCAGTGCCGGGCGCAGCTGTTGGTAGAGGGTCTCGGCCAGCACCGGGGCGTCGGGCACCGTCAGGCGCGCCCCGAGGCGCGCGGCCTCCGCCTCCGCCCGTCGGGAGTAGGCCGCGGGGGCGCTGGGATGCGGTTTGAAGACCAGGTCCCGGTGGCCCCGGGCGAAGGCTCCGCGGACCATCTCCACGTGCAGTTCCTCCTCCTCCGCGGGGGACAGCAGCTCCAGCGCGGAGAGGTACTGGCCCAGCAACAGGGCGGGGCCCCCGCCGTCCTCGGCGGCGGCCGGTCGGGGCGGTACGGGGCCCGGTTCCTCGGCCAGCTCCGCCAGCACCTTGAGGACGGCCGGCGTCGGGACCACCTCGGCCGGTACCCCGAACTCGGTCAGCAGCAGCGGCTCCAGACCGGGTACGAGGTCCAGGTGCAGGACGCGCCGCACCCGCATGCCGATCTGCGGGTCCAGCCGGAAGCGGGTCGGGCCATAGGACATCAGCCCGTCCGCGTAGACCTCGACCGCGGCGCCCGGGAAGAGCCGGCACAGGCTCTGCGCGGGCGGCACCTGGAGGGACTCGACGATCAGCTCGACCCGGTCCTCGCCGAGCCCCCACAGGGCGCGCAACTGGCGTTCCCACATCGGGACGTCCTCGGGCCGAGGGGCCCAGACGCTGGGGTGCTGCGGGGCGATGACGGCGTTCCAGTCGAGGACCTCGTCGAAGCGGGTCCGCAGCGCGGCGAAGCCGGGCAGCGCGGGCAGGCCCGGGGTGATCTCGGGGGTGGGGGAGTGGTTGCTGGTCAGCAGGATCCGGCGGGCGGCCGGGGGCAGGGCGCCGGAGTCGAGGGCGGCGGCGAGCGTGGCCGTCCCGTAGAGGGTCGAGGCGAGGAACACCTGGGTCACGCCGGTGCCGTTCACGCGGCGGCTCCCGAGGTCCGGACGGTCCGCCCGGGGCGTGCGGGTGCGCGGCGGCGCAGTTTGCGCAGGAGGGCCGAGCGTTCCGCGTCCATCGAGTCGAGGGCCCGGTCCAGCACCGGCCGGGGCATGCGGCCGAGCGCGTCCGCGCTCATGGCCCTGAGTTTTCCGGCCACGGCCGGTTCGAACCTCTCGATCGAACCGATATGGTGCGCGATAATCGCGCAATACGTTCGAACCGCTTTGTGCATCAGGAGTTCGCATTCCGGGTCGGTGGCCGTGTCGGAGAGGACCTGATCGAATGCGCGAATGAAATCGAGCTGTCGTTCGTCGCCGATCTGCGTCAAGGACGTGGAAATGCCGCGCCGGTAGAAGATCCCGGGCATTCCGACCGCGGCGAAGGAACGCGCCTCCCGGTGCAGTCGCCAGATCCACGGCCGGTCCTCGGCCGTCCGCAACCCGTCGGTGAAGTGCAGCAACCCGCGGTCCAACAGCCGCCGGTGGTACATCCCGGCCCAGGCGTACGCGTAGTCCACGCCGGTGGCCCGCGAGACCGGCAGGATCGCCGCGCGCGGATCGGCCGGCACGCCCTGCGGCCCGTACGGAACGCGCTGCACGCTCCGGGTCCGGCCCGTGACCTGCACGTGGTCGGTCCGGACGAAGTCGCAGCCCAGGGCCTCCATGGCGGCCAACGTGCGGGCGAGGTGACCCGGTTCCAGCCAGTCGTCGCCGTCCAGGAAGGTGACGTACTCCCCGTTGGCCGCGTCGAGGCCGGTGTTGCGCGCCGCCGCCAGCCCGCCGTTGCGGTCCCGTCTCAGGTGCACCGCGCCGGGCAGGGCGGCGGCGGCCCGTTCGAGCAACTCGGGCGTCCCGTCCGTGGATCGGTCGTCGACCAGCAGGAACTCGAAATCCTCGCGGGCGTTCAGTTCGAGACTCTTCAGGGCATCCGGTGCGTATGTCTGCACGTTGTAGAACGGCACGACGACAGAGAGCTTGAGCACCTGCGAGACAATAGGGGGCGGCGCGTCATTCGCCATGGCCCGTACGCGGATTCCATGTGAACGACGAGCGGCGGGCGCGTTAACCCGCACGCTTTCGCATTTCGTCGACGGGTTGTTAACCCACCGTTGTGCGTTCGTTGGGCCGAACACCGGAAATGCGGAATAGCTTCTGCCGGGTGCCAGTGCCACTCAGCAGCAGCCGAGCCGAACTCCGCATCGCCGTCATCGCCGATTCCGACACGCGGTGGAAATGGGGCGCGCTCACGGCCCGCCGCCTCGCCCCGGACCCGGAACACCGTCGGGTCACCGGCTACCTGTTGCGCGGCCGGGCCACCCCCACGCCGCGCCAACTCGGCGAGGTCGGGGTCGCCACCGACGGCCCGCCGACGGAGGTGACCTGCGCGGAGTTCCTCGACGTCCTCGGGCGCGAACGGTTCGACGTGGTCGTCCTCGCCCTCGTCGGCGGCGCCGTCCAGGCCTTCCTGCACGGGGTCCGCGCCCTGTGGCCGGGCCCGGCCGCCCGCCCCGTCCTCGTCACCGGGTACGTCGGGGTCGTCTACGAGAAGCTCGCCGACGGACTGCTGCTGCGGCACGGCGCCGACATCGTCCTCGCCAACTCCCGCCACGACGCGGGCCGCTTCCGCGCCGTGTACGAGGGCGTCGGCGCCGACCCCGGCGCCGTCACCGAGACCGCCCTGCCGTTCCTCGGCGGGGCCCCGTACGCCCCCGTGGGCAGCCGCGCCCACACCGTCGTCTTCGCGGTGCAGCCCTCCGTCCCCGAGAGCCGCGCCGACCGCACGTACCTGCTGCGGCGGGCCGCCGGACACGCCCGGCTCCACCCGGACCGCGAAGTGCTGATCAAACTGCGCAGCAGGCCGGGGGAGCACACCACGCACCTGGAGGAGCACCCCTACCAGCGCCTCGCCGACCGGCTCCCCGGCGGGCTGCCCGCCAACTGCCGCCCGGTCCACGGGAACATGGGCGAGGTCCTGGACGGCGCCGACCTGCTGGTCACGGTGTCCTCCACCGCGGCCCTGGAGTCCCTGCACCGGGGCATCCCGACCGCCGTCCTGACCGACCTCGGCATCCGCGAGGCGCTCGGCAACCACCACTTCATCGGCTCCGGCTGCCTGACCTCGTGGGACCGCCTCGACGAGGGCCTCCTGCCCCGGGCCGACCCCCACTGGCTCGCCGCCCAGGGCGTCACGGCCCACGTGCCGGGTACGGCCCACTCGCCGGGTACGGCTCACTCGTCGGGCGCGGCCCACGTGCCGGGTACGGCCCACTCGCCGGGCGCCGCCCACGTGCCGGGTACGGCTCACCTGCCGGGCCCCGCCCACCCGTCGGGTGACGCCCCGGCGCCCGATGGGGGCCCCGACGCCCACGCCGCCGCCCGGGACCGGCTCGCCGAGCTGCTGGCCCGCGACCGGCTGCCCGCCGTCGCCCCCTACTACACCGCGGCCACCGCGCCCGGGTACCTTCCCGGCATCCTGGCCCGGCACCACCTCGACAGCGACGGGACCCCGCTGCCCGGGGCCGCCCGACAGGCGCCCACCGGGTCCGGGCCGCGCCGTTGGCTCCGCGCCCGACTGCGCGAGACCGCCCGCGGGACCTACCGGCACGGCGTGCAGCGCGTGGCCCCCGTCATCCGCCGGCTGGGGGAGCTGTGAGGGTCCTCGCGGTGATCCCGGCCCGGGGCGGCTCCAAGGGGGTGCCGGGGAAGAACACCGCCCCGGTCGGCGGGGTGCCGCTCGTCGCCCGCGCAGTCCGCGCCTGCCTGGCCGCGCCCACCGTCACCGACGTCGCCGTCTCCACCGACTCCGACGCGGTCGCCGACGCCGCCCGCGCCGCCGGCGCCCGGGTGATCCGCCGCCCGGCCGCGATCTCCGGGGACACCGCGAGCAGCGAGGCCGCGCTCCTGCACGCCCTCGACGCCTTCGAGGCCGCGAACGCCACGGACGACGCGGAGGGGAGCCGCCCCGCGACCGCGACCGTGGACGTCGTCGTCCTGGTCCAGTGCACCAGCCCCTTCCTGACGCCCTCGGACGTCGAGTCCGTGGCCGCCGCCGTCGCGTCCGGGGCGGCCGACTCGGCCCTGACCGCGGCCCCGTTCCACGGGTTCCTCTGGCGCCCCGGAACCGACGGCTCCGGGACGGGGGTCAACCACGACGCCGCGCACCGGCCGCGCCGTCAGGACCGCCCCGCGGAACTGCTGGAGACCGGCGCCGCCTACGCCATGTCCGTACCCGGCTTCCGCGCCGCCGGGCACCGGTTCTTCGGGCGGATCCTGCCCGTCAGCGCCGATCCGGCGCGCGTGCTGGAGATCGACGACCCCCACGACCTCGCCCGGGCCCGGCTCCTCGCCCCCCTCTTCGACACCACCCCCACGGCTGCGGCCGAGCTTCCCGAACCCCCGGCGCCCGCCGGGACCCCGCGCACCGAACGAAGGGCATCCCCCGCCATGACCGTCACCCCCGACTCCCGTCTCCGCGGCTTCGGTTCGCGCACCGCCGGCCCCGGCCGGCCCGTCTACGTCGTCGGCGAGATCGGCATCAACCACAACGGCGACCTCGGCACCGCCTTCGCCCTCGTCGACGCCGCCGCCGAAGCCGGCTGCGACGCCGTCAAGTTCCAGAAGCGCACCCCGGAGATCTGCACCCCGCGCGACCAGTGGGACATCGAACGGGACACGCCCTGGGGGCGGATGACGTACATCGACTACCGCCACCGCGTCGAGTTCGGCGAGGCCGAGTACCTCGCCATCGACGCGCACTGCGCCAAGCGCGGCATCGACTGGTTCGCCTCCCCCTGGGACACAGAGGCCGTCGCCTTCCTGGAGAAGTTCGACCTCCCCGCCCACAAGGTGGCCTCGGCCTGCCTCACCGACGACGACCTGCTGCGCGCCCTGCGCGCCACCGGCCGCACGGTCGTCCTGTCGACCGGCATGTCCACCCCGAAGCAGATCCGGCACGCCGTCGAGGTACTGGGCAGCGACAACATTCTTCTCTGCCACGCCACTTCGACCTATCCGGCCAAGGCCGAGGAGCTCAACCTGCGGGTCATCAACACCCTTCAGGAGGAGTACCCGAACGTCCCGATCGGCTACTCCGGCCACGAGACCGGCCTCCAGACGACCCTGGCCGCCGTCGCCCTCGGCGCCGCCTTCGTCGAACGGCACATCACCCTCGACCGCGCCATGTGGGGCTCCGACCAGGCCGCCTCCGTCGAGCCGGGCGGCCTCACCCGCCTCGTCCGCGACATCCGCACCATCGAGACCGCCCTCGGCGACGGCGTCAAGCGCGTCTACGACTCCGAACTCGGCCCGATGAAGAAGCTCCGCCGGGTCCAGGCCCCGGTCCCGGCAGCCGTCTGACCTCCGCTCCGACCCCGCACCCTGACGAGGAGTACGTGGTGTCCCGCTCAGCCTCCACCCTGGCTTTCGTCGAGAGTCCCGTCCAGCTCCTGAACGTGCTGGAGTGGGCGTACGCCCACGACGCCGCCCCCACCGGCGCGCGCCCGACCGGCGCCGCCCCGCTGCTCGACGCCGTTCCGCCCCAGCGCGACCGCCGCCCCGGCCCGACCCCGGCCGCCGACCCGCCGCGGATCGTGGTGCTGCCGCCGACGGACCCCATGTCCCGGGGCCAGCTGCGCCGGGTCGCCTCCCTCGCCCGCGACGAGGGGTACGACGTCCACTGGCAGGAGGCCCGCGGCGGCTCCGGCGCTCCCCTGAAGGCCCTGGCCTCGCTCGCCGCCGCCGTGCGCGGCGCCGAGCGGATCGTCGTCGGAGATCCGTTCTCCCGCTTCGTGCAGCTCCTCCTGGCCCCGGCCCGGGCCGCCGAACTCGTCGTCGTGGACGACGGCACCGCCACCATGGAGTTCGTCGCCCAACTCGGGCGGGGCGAACGACTGCGCCGTTGGCACCGCACCGGCGGCGGCCCCGCCGCCCGCGCGCGCGAGCTCGTCTACGCGCCGGTGTCCGGTACGGCCCGCCGCCGGCTGACCCCGGGTGCGCGCCGCCGGGTGGAGGTGTTCACGTCGATGCCCGTGGAGGCCCTCCCCGGCATGGAGCTGCGGGTCAACGACTTCGCGTGGACCCGCTCCCGGTTCGGGCCGCCGCGCCTGACCAGGGGCACCGACCTGGTCGGCACCTCCCTGGTGGAGACCGGAGTGGTGGACCCGGCCCGCTACCTGGAGGCGGTGCGCACCCTGACCCGCGAGCACGGCGTGACGCGCTACTTCGCGCACCGCCGGGAATCCCCGGAGAAGCTGCGCGCGCTGAGCGAGGCGGCGGGGCTGGAGATCGTACGGCCGGACCTGCCGCTGGAACTGATCGCCCGGCGGGGTCCGATCGGCCGGACCGTCGTCAGCTTTCCGTCCACGGTCGTCCACACGCTGCCGTACGCCCTGGCCGGTACCGGGGTGACCGTCGCCGTCCGCACCGTCGATCCTGCCTGGCTGACCGAGACGGCCTCGCCGAGGGCCCGCGGCTTCCTCGCCGGGGTCACCGACACCGCCCGCGATGTGCGCAGACTGCCCGCACAGGCCGCTCCCGCGGCCGGATGAGCGCGCGAGTTTACCCCCGGGTGCATCCGATCATGCGTCCAGAGGCGGGGATTCTTTCCCCTGACGGCATGAACTTTTTGTGATCTCCAGCCAGTTGACCCGTTCGTGGGCCTACCCTTCAACGGGTGAACCAGTTGATGTCCCGCGAGTCCCAGACCGCCCTGCCCGGCACGCCCGACCGGCCCGAGCTGCCCGGCAAGCTTCCGGACCACCTGCGTGCCGAACTGATCGCCTTCCGACGGGACTTGCACATGCATCCCGAGCTAGGACACCAGGAGTTCCGCACCACGGCCGCGATCAAGGCCCGGCTGGAGAAGGCCGGCCTGCGCCCCCGCGTGCTGAAGTCCGGCACCGGCCTGATCTGTGACGTGGGGACGTGGGACGGCGTACGGCCCATGTTGGCCCTGCGCGCGGACATCGACGCCCTGCCCATCCCGGACGCCAAGACGCACGTCGCGTACCGCTCGACCGTCCCCGACCGCGCGCACGCCTGCGGCCACGACGTCCACACCGCCGTCGTCCTCGGCGCCGGCCTGGTGCTCGCCGAGCTCGACCGGCAGGGCCTGTTGCCCCGGCCCGTACGGCTGCTGTTCCAGCCCGCCGAGGAGGTGCTGCCGGGCGGGGCGAGCGACGCCATCGAGTCCGGCGTGCTGGACGGAGTCGGCAAGATCATCGCGGTGCACTGCGACCCCCGCGTCGACGCGGGTCGGATCGGGCTGCGTCCCGGCCCGATCACCTCGGCCTGCGACCGCCTGGAGGTCAGCCTCTCCGGCGCCGGCGGCCACACCGCGCGGCCCCACCTGACCACCGACCTGGTGACCGCCGCCGCCCGCGTGGCCGTCGACGTCCCGGCGCTGCTCACCCGCCGGATGGACGCCCGCTCGGGCATGTCGGTCACCTGGGGTCGGATCGAGGCCGGGCACGCCTGCAACGTCATCCCGATGCACGCCGAACTGTCCGGAACCGTTCGCTGCCTGGACCTGGGCGCCTGGCACGAGGCCCCCGACATGATCCATGCGGCGATCGACGAGGTCGCGACCATGCACGGCGCCAAGTTCGAGATCAACCACGTCCGCGGGGTGCCGCCGGTGGTGAACGACCCGGTGGTGACCGAGCTGCTGCGCGAGGCCATGGCGGTCCGCCGGGGCGCCGACGCGGTCGAGGACACCGAGCAGAGCCTGGGCGGCGAGGACTTCTCCTGGTACCTGGAGCACGTCCCGGGTGCCATGGCCCGCCTCGGCACCCGCAAGCCCGGCGACACCACCAAGCGCGACCTGCACCGGGGCGACTTCGACGTGGACGAGTCCGCGATCGGCGTCGGCGTGGAGTTCTTCACCGCCGCCGTCCTCCTCGACGGCCTGCGCGCGGGGGCGACCACGGGCGCGCCCCGCTAGCCGGGCCGGCCGGCCGAAAGGAATCGGTCGAAGGGCCGGTCGTGGGACCGGTGGTTGGTGACCGGTCGCGCGGGACCGGTCGTGGAGTCGCTCGACAGGGGCGTCGATCGGCCCTCCGGCGCCCTCCGGCCGGACCGCGGCCGGAGGTCTCTACAACAACCGCCGGAGATCCGGTGGAGGTGTCCAGCCCTTGGTACGCAAGGGCTGGACCATGACCCAGTTACCGATCGGTCACTGTCCGGTTCGCGACGATCCGATAACGACTCATGAACGGGCCTTTAACTGACATCTACGCGCGTTACGATCGCCGCGAAACCAGCGCCGGTCGTGGCGCTTCGGTCAGGTTTTGAAGGAGCCTCCCCTTGCGCCGGATCACCAGGATCGCCACCGTGGGCATCGCGTCCGCGGCGCTGGCCCTCTCGGCCACCGCCTGTGGCGGTAAGAAGTCCTCGGACAGCACCTCCCCCTCGTCGAGCTCCGGCTCCTCCGAGGCCAGTGCCGCCATCGCGTACGACATCGGTGGCCGCGGCGACCAGTCGTTCAACGACGCCGCCTTCGCGGGCCTCGAAAAGGCCGAGAAGGAACTGAAGATCAAGGGCGCCGAGGCGGAGCCCACGGACGGCGAGGGCGAGGCCGACAAGGTCCAGCGCCTCACCGAGCTGGCCCGCAAGGGCAACAACCCGGTCATCGGCGTCGGTTTCGCCTACGGTCCGGCCATCAAGAAGGTCGCCCCGAAGTTCCCGAACACCACGTTCGGCATCATCGACGACACCTCGGTGCAGGACAAGAACGTCGCCAACCTGGTCTTCAACGAGGAGCAGGGCTCCTACCTGGCCGGCGTCGCCGCCGCCAAGGTCTCGAAGACCGGCACGGTCGGCTTCATCGGCGGCGTCGAGGTTCCGCTGATCAAGAAGTTCCAGGCGGGCTTCGAGCAGGGCGTCAAGGACACCAACCCGAACGCCAAGGTGCTCAGCACCTACCTGACCCAGCCGCCGAACTTCGACGGCTTCGCCAAGCCCGACCTGGGCAAGGCCGCCGCGCAGGGCCAGATCGACGGCGGCGCCGACGTGGTCTACGCGGCCGCGGGCCTCGCCGGCTCCGGTGCCATCGAGGCCGCTTCGGCCAAGGGCAAGTGGGCCATCGGCGTCGACTCCGACCAGTACAACCAGGCCGGTCTGTCGAAGTACAAGAACGCCATCCTGACCTCGGTCACGAAGGACGTCTCCGACTCCGTCTTCGACCTGATCAAGTCGGTCAAGGACGGCAAGCCGACCACCGGTGAGATCCGCTACGGCCTGGACAAGGACGGCGTCGGCCTGGCCGACTCCAACCCGGAGTACAAGAAGATGACCGAGGTCATCACCGCGGTGGACAAGGCCAAGGCCGACATCATCGCCAAGAAGATCACCGTCAAGACCACCCCGTAGGGTTCGGTCCGACAGTCCTTCGTGGTTTCCGGGGTTCGGGAAGCGGTCTTCGCCGCTCCCGGGCCCCGCACCTCGTCGGACACGTTCCGTGTTCACTCGTGGCCAGTTGGTCGCAAGTTTTCACTTTCGACAGTGCTACGCGCGTAGAGGCATCGGGGACGCGATACCGTCCAGCTCCCGCCCACCCGCCCGGCCGATCGACCGCCCTGTCCCCCCCCTGCCTCCAGCTCCTTCCGCGCCAAGGAGAGTGCGTCATCAACGCGTCCAGCCCGCCCCCCGCCGTGGAACTGCACGGCATCACCAAGCGTTTCCCCGGCGTCGTCGCCAACAAAGACATCGCGATCACCGTTCGCAAGGGCACCGTCCATGCCCTGATCGGCGAGAACGGCGCCGGCAAGTCGACCCTGATGAAGATCCTCTACGGCATGCAGAAGCCGGACGAGGGAACCATCGCGATCGACGGGGAACAGGTCACCTTCTCCAGCCCCGGCGACGCCATCGCGCGCGGGATCGGCATGGTGCACCAGCACTTCATGCTCGCCGACAACCTCACCGTCCTGGAGAACGTGGTTCTCGGCGGCGAGAAGCTCTACGGCATCGGCTCCAAGGCCCGCAAGAAGATCCTGGAGATCTCGAAGGCCTACGGCCTCGGCGTGCGCCCCGACGCCCTGGTCGAAGACCTCGGCGTCGCGGACCGACAGCGCGTGGAGATCCTCAAGGTCCTCTACCGCGGCGCGCGGATCCTCATCCTCGACGAGCCGACCGCCGTGCTCGTGCCGCAGGAGGTGGACGCCCTCTTCGACAACCTGCGCGAGCTCAAGTCCGAAGGCCTGACGGTCATCTTCATCTCGCACAAGCTGGGCGAGGTCAAGAAGGTCGCCGACGACATCACCGTCATCCGGCGCGGCACCACGGTCGGCACCGCCGACCCGAAGACCGCCACCACCAAGCAGCTCGCCGAGCTGATGGTCGGCGCGGAACTGCCCTCGCCGGAGACCCGCGAGTCGACCGTGACGACCGTCCCGATGCTGACGGTGTCGAACCTGACCGTCGCCGCGGGCGACGTCGTCTCCGCCGAGCCGGAGACCATGACGGGCGCGGACCCGGAGGACTCCTCCCTGCGCGAGCACACCGCGGTGGGACGCCTCCTGCTGGACGACGTCAGCTTCACCATCCACAAGGGCGAGATCCTCGGGATCGCCGGCGTCGAGGGCAACGGCCAGACCGAGCTCATCGAGTCGCTCATGGGCATGAGCGCCGCCGACGACGGCGTCATCACCCTGGACGGCCGGGACATCACCAAGGACACGGTGCGCAAGCGCCGCGTGGGCGGGATCGGTTACATCCCCGAGGACCGCCACCGGCACGGCCTGCTGCTGGAGTCCCCGCTGTGGGAGAACCGCATCCTGGGCCACGTCACCGAGGCGCCGAACTCCAAGAACGGCATCCTCGACCCGAAGGCCGCGCGCAAGGACACCGAGCGGATCGTGCGCGAGTACGACGTCCGCACGCCCGGCATCGACGTCACGGCCTCCTCGCTCTCCGGCGGCAACCAGCAGAAGCTGATCGTCGGCCGCGAGATGAGCCACAACCCGAAGTTCCTCATCGCCGCCCACCCCACCCGCGGCGTGGACGTCGGTGCGCAGGCGCAGATCTGGGACGCGATCCGCGAGGCCCGCCGCGAGGGCCTGGCCGTCCTGCTGATCTCCGCGGACCTGGACGAGCTGATCGGCCTGTCCGACACCCTGCGCGTGATCTACCGCGGCCGCCTGGTCGCGGACGCCGACCCCGCCACCGTGACCCCGGAAGAGCTCGGCACCGCCATGACGGGCGCCGCCTCCGGGCACCTGGAAGCCACCGACAACCACTCCGCCGCCGGTACCGACGCGGGTACCGCTGCACCGGAGGACGAGGCCCGATGAAGAAATTCGACAAGGACCGGCTGCTCCTCGGCTTCGCCGGGCCCGTGCTCGCCCTGGTGAGCGCCTTCCTGCTGACCGTGATCGTGCTGGCCGCGACGGGCATCGACCCGATCGAGCCGCTGCGCCTCATGGTGGAGAACGCCGGCTACGAGGACGTCCAGGTCCTGATCCTGAACCAGGCCGGCACGTACTACCTGGCAGCCCTGGCCGTGGCCATCGGCTTCCGGATGAACCTCTTCAACATCGGCGTCGACGGCCAGTACCGCCTCGCCGCGATGGTCTCCGCCGTGGTCGGCACCGCCGTCGCGCTGCCCGGTCCGCTGCACATCCTGCTGATCGTGGTCGTCGCCATGCTCACCGGTGCGTTCTGGGCCGGCATCGCGGGCGTGCTCAAGGCCAAGCGCGGCGTCAGCGAGGTCGTCTCCACGATCATGCTGAACGCCATCGCGACCAGCCTGATCGCCTGGCTGATCCTGCCGACGAACCTGGGCGTCCAGCCCGAGGGCTCCAACGACCTGACGACCGGCGACATCGCGCAGTCCGGTTGGTTCCCGGCCCTGACGATCGGTGACGGCCTGGAGGTCTACGGCTTCACGTTCGTGGCCTTCGCGCTCGGCATCGTCTACTGGTTCGTCCTCAACCGCACCCGCTTCGGCTTCGACCTGCGCGCCACCGGCGCCAGCGAGTCCGCCGCCCAGGCCTCCGGTGTGGACGCCAAGAAGATGATCATCACCTCGATGCTCATCTCGGGCGCGGTCGCGGGCCTGTCCGGCATGCCGCAGCTGCTGGGCGAGACCCACACGTACAACCTGTCCTTCCCGGTGGGCGTCGGCTTCACCGGCATCACCATCGCGCTGCTCGGCCGCAACAGCCCGGTCGGCATCCTCTTCGCCGCGTTCCTGATGGCCTTCATCGACAAGGCCTCGGCCTCGCTCGACACCGAGGGATACGCGAAGGAGATCGGCACGATCATGAAGGGCCTGATCGTGATCGCGGTCGTCGTCTCGTACGAACTCGTCCGCCGCTACGGAATCCGCCGCCAGCAGCAGAAGGTCGGCGCGGAACTGGCCGCGGGCCACGCCATCAAGACCGACAAGGAGGTCGCGGCGTGAGCACCAGCACCGTTTCCGCGAAATCCGCCGCCCCGAAGAAGCCGGGCGGCCGCAAGAAGCTCACCCTGCCCTGGATCATGCTGATCATCGCGGGCGGGCTCGCGCTGGTCTCCCTGGTCCGCCTGATCAGCGGTGCCAATGACCTGACCTCGGTCGGCCAGGTCTCCGGCGCCCTCTCCCTCGCGGTCCCGATCGGCCTCGCCGGCCTCGGCGGTCTGTGGGCCGAGCGCGCGGGCGTCGTCAACATCGGCCTCGAAGGCATGATGATCCTCGGCACCTGGTTCGGTGCCTGGGCCGGTTACCAGTGGGGCCCGTGGACCGGCGTCCTCGTCGGCATCGCCGGCGGCGCCATCGGCGGCCTGCTGCACGCGATCATCACGGTCACCTTCAACGTCAACCACATCGTCTCCGGTGTGGCCATCAACATCCTGGCGCTGGGCTTCACCCAGTACCTGTCGAACTTCACGTTCGCCGAGGCGGAGGGCGGCTCCTCCAAGCAGTCGCCGCGCGTCGAGGAGATCTACAAGATCACGGTGCCGGGGCTGTCCGACTGGATGAAGGACCTCCAGGGCAAGCACTGGTTCTTCGTCTCCGACCTCGCCGGCGTCATCGGCGGCCTGGTCACCGAGCTGTCGCTGCTGACCGTCGTCGCGCTGCTGTTGATCCCCGGCACCTGGTGGGTGCTGTGGCGCACCACCTTCGGCCTGCGGCTGCGCTCCTGCGGTGAGAACCCCGTCGCCGCCGAGTCGCTCGGCGTCAACGTCTACAAGTACAAGTACATCGCCGTGATCGTCTCGGGCGGCCTCGCCGGCCTCGGCGGCGCGTTCCTGTCGATCGTCGCCAGCCCCATCTACCAGGAGGGGCAGACCGGCGGCCGCGGCTACATCGGTCTCGCCGCGATGATCTTCGGTAACTGGATGCCGGGCGGCATGGCGCTGGGCGCGGGCCTCTTCGGCTTCACCGACAGCCTCAAGCTGCGCGGCGGCGCGGAGAACGTCCACGCCATGCTGCTGCTGGTCGCGATCCTGCTCACGCTCCTCCTCGCCTGGCAGCTGTACAAGAAGAAGTACGTCCAGGCCGGCGTCTCGGGTGCCTTCGCCGTGCTGCTGTACCTCTGGTACGCCTTCACGGACGCGGTGCCGAGCCAGTTCGTGGACGCCGCCCCGTACCTGACGACGCTCTTCGTGCTCGTCCTGTCGGCGCAGCGCCTGCGGATGCCCAAGGCGGACGGCATGCCGTACCGCAAGGGTCAGGGCAAGTGACCCCGCCCCAGGCAGCGGACTGGGAAGCCCTGCGGACCTACGCCCGGGACGCGATGACCCGGGCGTACGCCCCCTACTCGGGCTTCCCGGTCGGCGTCGCGGCCCTGGTGGACGACGGCCGCGTCGTGACCGGCTGCAACGTCGAGAACGCCAGCTACGGCCTCGGTCTGTGCGCCGAGTGCGGTCTGGTCTCCTCGCTCCACGCCACGGGCGGCGGCCGGCTCACGCACTTCACGTGCGTGGACGGCAAGGGCGAGATCCTCGTCCCGTGCGGACGCTGTCGCCAGCTGCTGTTCGAGTTCGGCGGGCCGGAGCTGCTCGTCGAGACGCCGGACGGGATCCTGCCGCTGAGCGCGATGCTCCCGCAGGCCTTCGGGCCCGACCACCTGAGATAGCCGTGCCGACGGCCCTCCGCCCCCGCCGGGGCGGAGGGCCGTCGGTTTCTCCTGCTCCACGTTCCAACCCCCCTCATCTCTATGCGCGTAGAAGGAAGTCACCTCATGGACGTCATCTCCGTCATCCGGACCAAGCGGGACCGCGGTGAGCTGAGCCCCGAGCAGATCGACTGGGTCATCGACGCGTACACGCGCGGTGTCGTCGCCGACGAGCAGATGTCGGCGCTGGCGATGGCCATCCTGCTGAACGGCATGAACCGGGCCGAGATCGCCCGCTGGACCGCCGCGATGATCGCCTCCGGCGAGCGGATGAACTTCGACTCCCTCTCCCGTCCGACCGCCGACAAGCACTCCACCGGCGGCGTCGGCGACAAGATCACCCTCCCGCTCGCCCCGCTCGTCGCCGCCTGCGGCGCGGCCGTGCCGCAGCTGTCGGGCCGCGGCCTCGGCCACACCGGCGGCACCCTCGACAAGCTGGAGTCCATCCCCGGCTGGCGCGCGCTGCTGTCCAACGAGGAGATGCTGAACGTCCTCGACACGACCGGCGCCGTCATCTGCGCGGCGGGCGACGGCCTGGCCCCGGCGGACAAGAAGCTCTACGCCCTGCGCGACGTCACCGGCACCGTCGAGGCCATCCCGCTGATCGCCTCCTCGATCATGTCGAAGAAGATCGCCGAGGGCACGGGCTCGCTCGTCCTCGACGTCAAGGTCGGTTCCGGCGCCTTCATGAAGAACATCGAGGACGCGCGCGAGCTCGCCTCCACGATGGTGGCCCTCGGCACCGACAGCGGCGTCAAGACGATCGCCCTCCTCACGGACATGTCCACCCCGCTCGGCCTCACCGCCGGCAACGCGCTGGAGATCCGCGAGTCCGTCGAGGTCCTCGCCGGCGGCGGCCCGTCCGACGTCGTCGAGCTGACCCTGGCCCTGGCCCGCGAGATGCTCGAAGCCGCCGGGATCAAGGACGCCGACCCGGCGAAGGCCCTGGCCGACGGCTCCGCGATGGACGTGTGGCGCCGGATGATCTCCGCCCAGGGCGGCGACCCGGACGCGGCCCTGCCCGTCGCCCGCGAGCAGCACGTCGTCACCGCCTCCGCCTCGGGAGTCCTGACCCGCCTCGACGCGTACGCCGTCGGCGTCGGCGCCTGGCGCCTGGGCGCCGGCCGCGCCCGCAAGGAGGACCCGGTCCAGGCCGGCGCCGGCATCGAGCTGCACGCCAAGCCCGGCGACACGGTCACCGCGGGCCAGCCCCTGATGACCCTGCACACGGACACCCCGGAGAAGTTCGAGTACGCCCTTGCCTCCCTGGAGGGCTCCTACGACGTGGCCCCGGCCGGCACGGCCTTCCAGGCCACCCCGATCGTCCTGGACCGCATCGCCTGACCTGGCGGCTTCCCCCTTCGCGCGAACGGGACCGGTGGACACCCACCGGTCCCGTTCGGCTTCGGGCCGGACACCTCCGCCCTCCCCGCGCGGCGGCGCGGGCGCCCGCCGCCGATGAGTTCGCCCGCCCCCGGCAGTCACCCCTGCGTGGAGATCATGCGACTCGTCCTGCCCGGCCCCGGCCCGGCCCCCCAGGACGTGGCCGGGCTGTGCGCCCGCCTGGAGCTGCTGTACGAGGCCGGCGCGGTCGCGGTGGTGTGCGACGCCGGGGCCGTCACCGCCCCGGGCCTGGGCGCCGTCGAGGCGCTGGCCCGGCTGCGGCTCACCGCCCGCGACCGCCCGTTCCGGGTCACCGGAGCGGGCCCGCCGCTACGCGGTCTACTGGGCCTCGTCGGTCTCGTCGAGCTGCTCGGGGAGCCCGAAGAGCGGGAACCACCGGGCGGTGTCCAGGAAGGCGTTCAGCCCGACGATCCGCCCCTGTGAGACCTCCAGCACCTGGAGCGCCCACGGCGTGTGCCCCTTCCCCGAGGGGTCCGGCCGGTACTGGCCGAACGCCGGCATGCCGTTCGCCGTCGTCGGTATCAGCCGGGAGCCCTTGCAGCCGATGCCCTGGTTCAGGTGCCACGCCGCGATCTCCGCGGGCCCCTGGAGCCACAGGTCGAACGGCGGCATCGACAGCACCGCGTCCTCGTGCAGCAGGGTGGTGAGCCGGGAGATGTCGTACGCCTCGAAGGCGGACAGGTACTGCTCCAGCAGCTTCGCCTGGTCCGTGTCCAGTGGGTCCACCGACTCGGTCTCGCGGATCCGCTGATCGGCCAGCGTCGCCCGGGCCCGCTGGAGCGCGCTGTTGACGGAGGCCACCGTGGTGTCCAGGAGCCGGGCGACCTCGTCGGCCTTCCAGGCCAGCACCTCGCGCAGGATCAGCACGGCCCGCTGCTTGGCGGGCAGGTGCTGGAGCGCGGCGACGAACGCCAGTCGGACGGACTCCTTGGCCAGTGCCATCTCCGCCGGGTCGGCGGTGTGCGGCAGCACCCGCCCGTCGGGCACCGGCTCCAGCCAGGTCACCTCGGGCCGCTCGCCGAGCACGGCGGAGGCCTGGTGCTGCGGGGCGGTGAGGTCCATCGGGCGGGCCCGCTTGTTCCCGGCGCTCAGCAGGTCCAGGCAGACGTTCGTGGCGATCCGGTACAGCCACGAGCGCAGCGAGGAGCGGCCCTCGAACTTGTCGAAGCCGCGCCAGGCGCGGATGTACGTGTCCTGCACCGCGTCCTCGGCGTCGAAGGACGAGCCGAGCATCCGGTAGCAGTATCCGGTCAGTTCCACCCGGTAGCGGTCCATCGCGGCGTCGAGGTCCGCTTCCGGTGGTGTCGTCGCGAGGTCACTCATGGCTGCCGTCCCCAGAAGGATTCCGATGCTTCGGAAACTACCCGAGGGCACCGACAACGGCAGCCGCGAGCGACCGTGCGGATCAGGTTCCGGGCTTGCGCCCGTACACGTACACGTCCTCACCGTTGCCCAACATGCTCCAGTACGCCTTGGCGTCGGCGGTGGTCATGTTGACGCAGCCGCCCGACCCCGGCGGGTTCCACATGCTCTTGGGCGTGGAGTGGAAGGCGATCCCGCCGTCGAAGAACTGCGAGTACGGCATCGCGACGTTGTAGAGCGTCGACCAGTGGTTGATGCTGCGGTAGTAGATCTTCTTCAGGCCGGTCCGCGTCGGGGTTTCGGCCTTGCCCGTGCGCACGGGCACCGGCCCGTACTTCAGCGTCGCGCCGTCCTGGATCCAGGTCAGCTGCCGGGTCAGGTCGACGCAGGCGATCCGGCCCAGGTTGGTCGGGCACTTCCTGTCGGCGTTCGGGTTCTTCCCCGCCGCCCGCTGGGCCAGCATCGTGTTCATCGTCTGCCAGGTCAGCGGTCCCGCGTACCCCGCGGTGGGGGTGATTCCGTGGGTCGCCTGGAAGGACTTGATGGCGTTGCAGTCGGCCGCCGACTGCACGCCGTCCACCGGCCTGCCCAGGAACTGTTCCACCTGCCTCTGGTACGGCCCGGTGGTCACGTTGCAGGAAGCGGCCTGCGCCGCCCCACCGCCCGCCACCACCAGCGGCGCGGCCAGTGCCAACGCCCCACCGAACACCACTGCAGCCCGTCTTTTCGCACGCGTGCGTATCGCGGCCATTCACCCTCCCCTGTCCTGCACCGCATATTGGGGGATGCGGGCCCGCAAAGACAGGGGAAGTTGTGTAACGACCTGGGATTTCCCGGCGCCGACCGCACCGGGACCCCTTTTGTCTCCTCCTGGCCCCTCCAGGCACCTCCCGCCTCAGCGTGCGGTCGCCGCCGAGAGCAGGATCCGCCGCTCGACGCGGGCCGCGTGGGACCCGTAGAGGGTGATCGAGGCGACGCCCACCACCGCGAGCAGCGCGATGCCGACCGTGGCCGCCCATCCGGAGGAGTGGTAGGCCAGCGCGCCCAGCGTGCCGCCCGCGCTGGATCCCAGGTAGTACGCGGACTGGTAGAGGGCGGAGGCCTGGGCGCGGCCCGTCCGCGCCGTCCGGCTGACCGCGGCGGAGGCCACCGCGTGGCCCGCGAAGAACCCCGCCGTGATCAGCACCAGACCCACCAGGATCGCGGCCAGCGAGTCCGCGAGGGACAGCAACAGGCCCAGGGCCGTCGTCGTCACGGCCAGGTACAGCGCGCCGCGCCGCCCGGTGCGGGCCACCAGCTTCCCGGCGGCCGCCGAGGAGACCGTACCGACCAGGTAGACCAGGAACACGGAGCCGACGACGCCCTGCCCCAGCGAGAACGGCGCGTCCACCAGCCGGTAGCCGATCACCGTGTACACCGCGCCGAAGACGGTCATGAACAGCGCGCCGATCCCGTACAGCCGCAGCAGCAGCGGATCGCGCAGGTGACCGGCGACGGTACGTCCCACCGCACGCGGGTTCAACGAGGCCGGCCGGAAGAACCGGGCCCGGGGCAGCAGCACGAGGAAGGCCACCGCGCAGGCCAGCGCCATCAGCCCGACGGTCAACAGCCCGGCCCGCCACCCCCACAGCTGCGCCGCCCAGCCGGTGACGATGCGACCGCTCATCCCGCCGATGGAGTTCCCCGCCACGAACAGGCCGATCGCGCCGACCAGCGCCTTCGGCCGGACCTCCTCCGCCAGGTACGCCATCGCGGAGGCCGGGATGCCGGCGATCGCCGCACCCTGCACCGCGCGGAGCACGACCAGCCACTCCAGGTTCGGCGCGAACGGCACCAGCAGGCCGACGCCGACGGCCAGCACCATCGACCAGGTCATCATCCGGGTCCGTCCGAACCGCTCGGACAGCGCGCTGAGCGGCAGGACGAACAGGGCGAGGGCGCCGGTGGCCGCGGAAACCGTCCAGCTGGCCTGACCCGCCGTCACGCCGAACCCGGCGGAGATCGCGGGCAGCAGGGCCTGGGTGGAGTAGAGGAGGGCGAAGGTCGCCAGTCCCGCGGCGAAGAGCGCCAGGCTCATCCGGCGGTAGCCGGGGCGGCCGGGGGAGAGGGGCCCGTCCGCGGTGTCGGGGGCGGGCGCGAGCGGGGACGACAGGGTGGAGGCACCCGAGGTGACGGGTGCCCCGGTATGAGCGGGAGGCATACGAAAACCGTAGGCCCGACTTTTTGATGCGTCCAATGCACAGATTCGCCATAATCGATCCACTCACGCATCACCACAGCTCAGGGCGGCGGATGTCAATGAACCGTTACGAAGAAGACATGGCCGTGACACGCCAGCTGGCCCCCCGGCTCGCCCATTTCGTGGCCGTCGCCCGGCACGAGCACGTCACGCGCGCCGCGCACGAGCTGGGCGTTCCCCAGTCCACCCTGTCGCGGGCCATGGTCCGCCTCGAACAGGACCTGGGCGTCACGCTGTTCGCCCGCAAGGGCCGCACCGTCGCCCTCACCACGGCCGGCCGGACCTTCCTGGCCTCCGCCGAACAGGCCCTCGAAGGGATCGCGCGCGCCGCCGAGTCCGTGCAGCAGGACGCCGACCCTGCCTTCGGCAAGGTCGCGTTCGGGTTCCTGCACACCCTGGGGCCCGAAACCGTGCCCGGACTGATCCGTGCCTTCCGGTCCGACCACCCCCGCGTGCGGTTCTCCCTCGTGCAGAACTACGGCGAGGCCATGCTGGAGAAGCTGCGGGCCGGTGAGCTCGACCTCTGCCTCACCTCACCGCTGCCCGACGCCCCCGACCTGGTGGCCCGCCGGCTCGACGAGCAGCGGCTGCGCCTGGTCGTCCCGGACGACCACCGCCTCGCCGGACGCAAGCGCGTCCGGCTGGCCGAGGCCGCCGAGGAAACCTTCGTCACCCTCGAAGCGGGCTACGGCCTGCGCCGCATCACCGACGACCTGTGCGCGGAGGCCGGCTTCGCCCCCAAGGTCGCCTTCGAGGGCGAGGAGGCCGAAACCCTGCGCGGCCTCGTCGCGGCCGGCCTGGGGGTGGCCCTGTTGCCCCCGCCGGCGGTGCCCCGACCGGGCGTGGTCGAGCTGACGGTCACGGCCCCGCGCGCGGTGCGCGAGATCGGCGTCGCCTGGCTCGACGGACACCCGGACACCCCGCCCGTCGCGGAGTTCAAGCGCTTCCTGCTGTCCCGGCGCGGCCGCCTGATCGTGGAGCCGGAGCCCCCGGCCTGACCGCGGACGCCCCTCCCGGCCGCCCCGACCGGCCCGGCTGCAGCCCGCCTACCGGGGCGGCGCGGCGGCCGGGGACAGCAAGTACCCGGCCTGGAAGCGGGACTTGGCGCCCACGGCCCGCATGATCTCCGCGATGTGTCGCTGGCAGGTCCGCTCGGACATGCCGAGGCGCCGCGCGATCACCTTGTCCTCCAGCCCCTCCGACAGCAGCCGCACGATCGTCTGCCGCAGCTCGTCCGAGATCGACCGTGCCGCGTCCGGACCCACCGTCGTCGGGAACGGCTCCGCCCCCAGCCAGGAACGTTCGAAGGCCGCCGTCATGAAGTGCACGACGTTCGGCTCCCGCACCACCAACGCCGCCCCGGTCCGGTCCGGCACCGCCATCAGCCCCGTGTGCTGGTCGAAGATCAGCATCCGCATCAGCCCGTCGCCGAGCGTGCGCACCTGCGCCCCCAACGCCGTCACCCGCTCGACGTACGCCGCCGTCGGCCGCGAGTACCGGGCCGTGTGCTGGTAGATCGTCCGCATCCGCACCCCGCGCGACAGCAGCGACTCGTCCCGCCCGACCGCCTCCTCCAGCGTCTCCAACGGCCGGCCCCCGCCCGGCTGCGAGGTCAGCAGCTCCCGCTCGCACCCCGCCACCAGCTCGGTGATCAGCCCCCGCACCGCACCCAGGTCCGTCACCAGTTCCAGGTGCCCCGAACCGCTCAGCTCCCGGTACGCGGCCCCCGCCTCGTACGCCGGCACCAGCGCCTCCAGCCGCCCGCGCAGCCGGTCCATCTCGTCGTGGGTCTCCCGTACGAGCAGCGCCAGCGGGGCCAGGACCCGCGCCGCCGCCGCCCGGGGCGCCACCGCGCTCCACCGCTCCGGCCCGTCGCCCGGGGCCCGCTGGAGCAGCTGGGCCGCCGCCAGCTCGGTGATCGCCGCGCCCGCCCGGACGCCCAGCGCCGCCGTGGCCTCCGCCGCCGTGAAGGCGTGCCGCTCCACCGCGTACGCGTACAGGCGCCGTGCTGCGGCACTCAGCTCGCCCAGGTGGTCCCGGTGATCCCGGTGGTCACGGTGGTCCCCTCGTCCTCCGTGGAGGCCCTCGGTCCCGTTCACCCCATCGACTCCGTCGGCATCGGCTCGCATATGCGTATTCGTCCCTGCATGTGACCGTTTATAAACCCCTCGTGTTCCCGCAAGGCGGCAACTCGACGCGTGCGCGGCCGCTCCCGGCATATGCCGAACCGGCACAGTGGGGGCACGGCGTGACGGGGGGAGCGCGGTATGCGGCAAGGACCGACCGGCCAGAGGCACCAGCCCGTGGCAGTCCTGCTGAGCCCGCGCCCCGCCGAGGTTGCCGCCGCCCGCCGCGCGGGCGTGCGCACCGTGGTGGTCGCGCCGGATCCATCGGTGCCATCCGACCGTGAGGGGGCGGAGCGGCGGGTACGGACGGACTGGCGCGACCACCCCCGCCTCGTCGAGGACGTCGGCCGACTGGCGGAGGTCCGCGCCGGCCGGGCCCGCGTCTTCGGCTTCGGCCCCGCCGCGACCCTGGCGGCGGCCCGCGCCAACGAGGCCCTCGGCCTGCCGGGCACCCCCACCACCGCCGTCACCGCCCTCATGGACAAGGCCGCCCTCCGCGCCCGCTCCAACGCCCTGCACCCCGACCGGCCGGTCTCCTTCGCCCGCTGCGGCCGGGCCGAGCTGCTCCCCTTCCTGACCACCCTCATCGGATACCCCTGCGTCATCAAGCCCCGCGCGGGCGCCGATGGCGAAGGGGTGCGGCTCGTCGGCGACGCCGCCGCGGCGGAGGCCGCCGCTCCGCACTACCCGGAGATCACCGACCTGCTGGTCGAGGAGTACCTGGAAGGCCCCGAGCTCGCGGTGGAGGCCCTCTCCCGCGCCGGCCGCCACCGGATCCTCGGCTGGACCCGTCGCCTCCCCGGTCCCGGCGCCGGCCTCACCGCGGCGGGCCACGACCTCCCGGTCGCCCTCGACCAGGCCACCGCCGGGGCCGTACGGGCCCTCGTGCGCGGGGTCCTGGACCTCACCGGCCACCACGACGGCCCCTCCCACACCGAGGTCGTCCTCACCCCCCGCGGCCCCCGCCTGGTCGAGGCCCACGCCCGGCCCGGGTCCGAGGAGCTGACGCAGCTGCTGCGCCTCGCGCACGGCACCGACGTGCTCGCCCTCGCGCTCGCGGAGGGGCTCGGCCTCCCGGAGCCGGTGCGCCGACCCCGCGCAGCCCACGCGGGCCTGCGGTACGTGGACTTCCCGCCCGGTCGGAGCCTGGCCGAGGCCGGCCCCCGCCTGGCGGCGGCCCGCGCGGTCCCCGGCGTGGTCAGGGCACGGCTGACGGTGCCGCCGGACACGGTCGTCCGGGCCACTCCGACCGGCGGCCACCACCACGCCCAACTCCTGGCCACCGCACCGACGGCCGCGTTATTGAGGAGCACCCTCGACGACGCCGCGGACCTCCTCGCGCGGGACCCGCTCGACCCGACACCGAGGCCCTGCCGACTCCCCCTCCGCCCCGACCGCGGCTTCGCATGACCCGCGAACCCCACCCACGCCGGGGCCCGCACGCTCACCCGCCCGGGCGTTGCCGTACCCGCGCCCATGCCTGAGCCCGGCCTCATGCCCCTGCCCGAACCTCGCGCGCATGCCCGAGTCCGTGCCCGTGCCCCTGCCGCGTCCGTGCCCGTGCCGCGCGGTGCCCGTGCCTTGTGCCCGCGTCCATGCCCGGGCCCGCGTTCCTGCCCGCGCCCGCGCCCGCGCCCGCGCCCCGGCCCCGTGTCGTGGCGAGGCCTCCGTGAAGTCGCCGCGCCGCGGCCGCCGTTCGGCCGGGACGTGCCGCCGATCGCCCGGGCGCGGGCCCCGGGTCCGCCGTTCACCTCGCGCGCGCCGCCGCCCGACGCGGGCCGGTCAGCCCCGCAGGGACCGGCCGAAGCCGGAGGCCAGCGGCATTCGCAGACCCAGCGGCGGCGGCGCCGCGAGGGCGTCGGTGACCGGCCGCGAGTACCGCCCCGACACCATCGCGCCCATCACGAAGTCCACCCCGAGGGCGACCACTTCGGCCTGGTGCTCGCGCAGCCCGTGCCCGTCGGAGTGCACCTCGAACCGGCAGGTCGAACGGTTCGCCTTCTTCGCGCGGGTGGCCAGCAGGAAGGAGGACTCCGGGTCGCTGCGCGCGTCGTTCGTGCCGTGCACGATCAGCACCTGGCGCCCCGCGAGGTGCTTTACCGGTTCGGGGGAGTCCCCGCCGCCCGCGTCCCCGAGACAGGGCGCGAGCGCCAGGACGGTGTTGACCGCGCCGTGGCCGCCCGCGCGCAGCGCCGCCCGGCCGCCCGCCCCGAACCCGGCCAGGCACACGGGGACGTCCCCGTACCTGCGCAGGGCCTCGTCCGCCGCCCAGCCGGCGGCCTCCTCCTGCGGTCCCGACCCGTGCTGCACGGTGTGCGCGACCAGGCCGTCCGTCCCGCCGGCCCGCGCCAGCGCCCGCGCGAGCGGACGCAGCGGACCGGGGGAGAATCTGGACGCCCCGGGGAGCAGGAGCACCACACCACTGACCGTCGAAACCGAACCGTTCGCTCCGGCGGGCCGCCCCAGGCGGACCCCGCGCGCCGGCGGCGCATGCTGTGCCATGGCGGAACAGTCTCAGACCGCCAGGTGTACGCCACCCGTCCGGACGGTCACTGTTACATATCGGCGACCGTTGCCGGGGCTACGCTCTACGCGCGTAGGAGCTAGAGTGCGCAGATGACGAGCGAGACCCCCACCCTGCCCACGCCGGACCAGATCCGCCGCTCCCCGAAGGTGCTCCTGCACGACCACCTCGACGGTGGGCTGCGCCCCGGGACCATCATCGAGCTGGCCCGCGAGGTCGGCTACGAGAACCTCCCCGAGACCGACGCCGACAAGCTCGGCATCTGGTTCCGCGAAGCCGCCGACTCCGGCTCCCTCCCGCGCTACCTGGAGACGTTCGCGCACACCTGCGCCGTCATGCAGACGAAGGCGGCGCTCTTCCGGGTCGCCGCCGAGTGCGCCGAGGACCTGGCCGAGGACGGCGTCGTGTACGCCGAGGTCCGGTACGCCCCCGAGCAGCACCTGGAAGCCGGCCTGACCCTCGAAGAGGTCGTCGAGGCGGTGAACGACGGCTTCCGCGAGGGCGAGCGCCGCGCCAAGGCCAACGGCCACCGCATCCGCGTCGGCGCCCTGCTGACCGCGATGCGCCACGCGGCCCGCGCGCTGGAGATCGCCGAGCTGGCGAACCGCTACCGGGACAACGGCGTCGTCGGCTTCGACATCGCCGGTGCCGAGGCCGGGTTCCCTCCCACCCGCCACCTCGACGCCTTCGAGTACCTCAAGCGCGAGAACAACCACTTCACGATCCACGCGGGCGAGGCCTTCGGCCTGCCGTCGATCTGGCAGGCCCTGCAGTGGTGCGGCGCCGACCGGCTCGGCCACGGCGTGAAGATCATCGACGACATCGAGGTCGCCGAGGACGGTTCGGTCACGCTGGGCCGGCTGGCCTCGTACGTCCGGGACAAGCGCATCCCCCTGGAGATGTGCCCGACCTCGAACCTCCAGACGGCCGCGGCCGCCTCGTACGCCGAGCACCCGATCGGTCTGCTGCGGAAGCTGCACTTCAGGCTCACCGTGAACACCGACAACCGGCTGATGAGCGGCACCAGCATGAGCCGCGAGTTCGAGCACCTGGTCGACACCTTCGGCTACTCGCTCGACGACATGCAGTGGTTCACCGTCAATGCGATGAAGTCCGCGTTCATTCCTTTCGATGAACGACTGGCCATGATCAACGACGTCATCAAGCCCGGTTACGCGGAGCTGAAGTCGGAATGGCTGTTCCGTCAGACCGTCTCGACCAGCGGTTCCGTCTCGGCCTAGGCCACGGCATGACGTACTGAAAGCGCCCGGGAGGAGCAATTCCCGGGCGCTTTCTCGTATTTGATGATGTTTGCGGTCGGGGGTTTCAAGTGACTAGTTTGCGGAGCCGCTCAATTCCCCGTCGCAAGGACGATCTTTCATGAAGCAGTCTGCTGCCAAGTCCCTCGGTGTCGCTGTCATTGGTGCCGCCCTCGCCGCGGGTGCCGCCGGCACCGCCTCCGCCGCCGGTCTTCCGGCCGCGAACCTGACGGACGCCCTCGGTGCCGTCACCAGCGCCACCAGCTCGGTCACCAACCAGACCCAGGAGGGCCAGGAGGGGCAGTCGTCCGACCCCGCCGCCCCCGTCACCGGTCTCCTCGGCGGTCTCCCCGCACTGGCCGGCGGTCTGCCCATCGGCGGCTGACCTGCTGCGACGCGTACACGTGTGCGGCTGGCGCACGCCTCTTCGAGGGGGTGTGCGTCGCGCCGCGCGGTGTGCCACGATCGCGCCTAACTGCCGCTCGACGTATGGGGTATGAGGTTCCGTCATGCGCATCAAGACACGATCCACAGCGCCGGTGACGACGATCGCGCTGCTTCCCGCGCTGCTTCTCGCAGCGGTCGGATGCAGCAGCGCGGACTCCCCCGCGTCCGGCAAGGTCCCGGATCCCAAGGGCTCCGCCGTGGCCCCCGCCCCGGGTGCGCCCGGCGCGTCGGCGTCCGGCTCCGCCGCGCCCGGCGCCGCGCCCGTCGGGCTGGAGCGGGCCGCCCTCGTCCAGGGCGACCTGCCCGGCTACCAGGTGTCCGCCCAGGGCAAGAACCCCAACGCCCCCGACGGCCAGCCGCAGGCCGACAAGAAGGCCTGCCAGCCCCTCGCCGACATCATGGGGGACAAGCCCGACCCGGCCGCGCGGGAGACCGTGAACCGGGGCATCGGCTCCCAGAAGCAGGTCGGCCTCGCCGTCTCCGCCTCCGTCAGCTCCTACTCCGAGGGCGACGCCAAGCGGCTCGTCTCCCGGCTGCGCGACGCCGTCGCCGCTTGCGGCACCGGATTCGCCGCCACGGTGGAGAAGCAGACCGGCAGCTACCGGGACGTGAAGGCGGTCCCGTACAGGACCGCCGCGGACGAGAGCGTCAGCTGGACGACCGTCGCGGCCGCGGGCGGGGTCTCGGCCCAGGTCCACCTGGTCGTCGCGCGGGAGGGCGACACCGTCGTCCGGCTGATGGCGCTCAACGTCACCGGCGCCGGTCAGCAGGCGACCGTCCCGCAGGAGGTCGCCGACAAGCAGCTGGAGAAGGTCGCCAAGGCCGGCTGACCGGCGGAACTACCAGGCGGTGCCGGCGGCGCCCGTGGTCCCGTACTTCTCGTTGGGCAGCAGCAGCCACAGCGCGAGGTAGATCAGGAACTGCGGGCCGGGCAGCAGGCACGAGATCACGAAGATGATCCGCATCGTCTTCGCCTTCATGCCGAAACGTCGCGCGAGACCGGCGCAGACGCCACCGATCATCCGTCCGTCACGGGGGCGGGCAATCGCGCTCATGGCTTTCTCCTTCGTAGGGTGACCGCGCCCCGGGAAGCCCCTGCGCGATGCCTCAATACTCGCGCGGCACCGCGGAAAGAACCTCGGTCCAGCGGCCGAGCCCGACCCTGGTAATTCTCGGGGTGGGCCCCTGAGACCGCCTCATCCTGGCCCTCAGGGCCGGTACGACGGCCAGGTGCGCGAGCACCATCCCGATGGTGTTCAGCAGCACGGAGTCGACGTCCACGACCTGCCCGGGGACGGCCGTCTGCAGCATCTCGATGGAGAGGGAGACCAGTACGCCGGCGGCCGCGGTCCGGGCCAGCGAGGACCACGCGGACAGCGGCGTCGGCGCGAGCCGCCCCCCGGCCAGCGGCAGCAGCACCCCCAGCGGGGCCAGCAGGGCCAGCCCCTCGCCGATCCGCCGGGCCGCCTCCAGCGGCCCGTACGCCAGGTCCGCCCTGATCCCCTCCAGCGGGGTCAGATTGGCGGCGGCGGCCCAGGGCACGTCCAGCGGACGCAGGGTCAGCCATGCCACGAGGACCAGATGCGCGGCCAGCAGGGCCCCGCTCAGGATTCGGGGCCGGAGCGGGAGCTGTGTGGCGGTGGCGGCGCTGCCGCTGCCCTCATGACGGTGCACACCTGCGAGGACGCGCCCCCCGGTGGCGGTGGTTCCGCCTCAGCCGGTGACGAGCAGCACGATCAGCAGCACCACGCCCGCGACGGCCGGCGCGATGATCTCGAAGGACCACGTGACGCTGACGGAGCCCTGTGCGCCGGGTCGCGCCGCACCCCGCTCCGCGAGCTCGCGGAGTTCGTCGACGACCTTGTCGGCCGCGGCCCGCTCCGGCTCCTTCGGCACGGCGGCGCCGTCCTTCTCCAGGCCCCTGCCGCTGAGCGCCTCGCGCCGGCTGAGCTGCCGACTGGCCTTCTTGCGTTCGCGCAGCGACACGGGGACCGACCAGAGCTGGTACTTCGACCCCTCCGCCAGCACCTCCGCCGAGTACCCGGCGCGCACCGCGTCCACGGCGGCCCAGGGCAGCTCGATGACGCGGAACGGGTTGCGCACCCGCATCCGGTCGTCATTGGCGAAGACGGCCGGCCGGATGGTGAAGGCCACGGTCAGCGGCACCGCGAACAGGGCGATGGCCAGCCCGATCCAGCGGCCCGGGCCCTCGCCCCGGACGACGGCGTCCCCGCACAGCCACGCGATCACGGCGAGCATGAGCACCCCGGTGACGACGGCCATGGGGGAGCGGTAGACCCGGTCGTCGTAGACCGGCTCGTGGGGGGAGGGCGTAGTCATGCCGCCGATTGTGCCGTACGCACGCGCGAGCGCGACAAGGGCTCCGCACCGATGGCGGATGTCACGCCCATATGTGCACCGAGGGGGGTGACAGGCAGCTACGCGCGTAGATATGCTCCTCTGGTGACCATGCCCACCACCCTCACCGCATTCGCTGACGTGACGACGTCCGACAGCGCGCTGCGCCGCTTCCTGCACGGGTTGCCCGGCGTAGACGCAGTCGGCCTGGAGGCCCGCGCGGCCTCCCTCGGCACCCGCTCGATCAAGACGACGGCCAAGGCGTACGCCATCGACCTGGCCATCTCGATGATCGACCTGACGACGCTTGAGGGTGCTGACACCCCGGGCAAGGTCCGGGCGCTCTCCACGAAGGCCGTCCACCCCGACCCGACCGACCGCACGACGCCGATGACCGCCGCGGTCTGCGTCTACCCCGACATGGTGGCCACCGCCAAGGCGGCCCTGAACGGCGCCGACGTCAAGGTCGCCTCCGTCGCCACCGCCTTCCCGGCGGGTCGTGCCGCCCTGCCCGTGAAGATCGCCGACACCCGTGACGCCGTCGCCGCCGGCGCCGACGAGATCGACATGGTCATCGACCGCGGTGCCTTCCTCGCCGGCCGGTACCTGGACACGTACGAGCTGATCAAGGCCGTCAAGGAGGCCTGCGTCCGCGAGGACGGCACGGCCGCGCGGCTCAAGGTGATCTTCGAGACGGGCGAGCTGTCGACCTACGACAACATCCGCCGCGCCTCCTGGATCGGCATGCTCGCGGGCGCGGACTTCATCAAGACGTCCACCGGCAAGGTCGGCGTCAACGCCACCCCCGCCAACACGCTCCTCATGCTCGAAGCCGTCCGCGACTTCAAGGCGCAGACCGGAATCCAGATCGGCGTGAAGCCCGCCGGTGGCATCCGCACCACCAAGGACGCCCTCAAGTTCCTCGTCCTGGTCAACGAGACCGTCGGCGAGGACTGGCTGTCCAACCACTGGTTCCGTTTCGGCGCCTCCAGCCTGCTGAACGACCTGCTCATGCAGCGCCAGAAGCTGAGCACCGGACGTTACTCCGGTCCCGACTACGTGACGGTGGACTGATCACCATGGGTTCTGTTTTCGAGTACGCACCGGCCCCCGAGTCCCGCTCGGTCGTCGACATCGCCCCCTCCTACGGCCTCTTCATCGACGGCGAGTTCACCGACGCCGCCGACGGCAAGGTCTTCAAGACCGTCTCGCCGTCCTCCGAGGAGGTGCTCGCCGAGGTCGCGCAGGCGGGTGCCGCCGACGTGGACCGCGCCGTGAAGGCGGCCCGCAAGGCCTTCGAGAAGTGGTCCGCGCTGCCCGGCTCCGAGCGCGCCAAGTACCTCTTCCGGATCGCCCGGATCATCCAGGAGCGCAGCCGCGAGCTGGCCGTCCTGGAGACCCTGGACAACGGCAAGCCGATCAAGGAGACCCGCGACGCGGACCTCCCGCTCGTCGCCGCGCACTTCTTCTACTACGCGGGCTGGGCCGACAAGCTCGACCACGCGGGCTACGGCGCCAACCCGCGCCCGCTCGGCGTGGCCGGCCAGGTCATCCCGTGGAACTTCCCGCTCCTGATGCTGGCGTGGAAGATCGCCCCGGCGCTCGCCACCGGCAACACCGTCGTCCTGAAGCCCGCCGAGACCACGCCCCTGTCGGCGCTGTTCTTCGCGGACATCTGCCGCCAGGCGGGCCTGCCCAAGGGCGTCGTCAACATCCTGACCGGCCACGGCGACGCGGGCGCCGCCCTCGTCGCGCACCCGGACGTCGACAAGGTCGCCTTCACCGGCTCGACCGCGGTCGGCAAGGCCATCGCCCGTCAGATCGCCGGCACCGACAAGAAGGTCACCCTGGAGCTGGGCGGCAAGGGCGCCAACATCGTCTTCGACGACGCCCCCATCGACCAGGCCGTCGAGGGCATCGTCAACGGCATCTTCTTCAACCAGGGTCAGGTCTGCTGCGCGGGCTCCCGCCTGCTGGTCCAGGAGTCCATCCAGGACGAGCTGCTCGACTCCCTCAAGCGGCGCCTGTCGACGCTGCGCCTGGGCGACCCGCTCGACAAGAACACCGACATCGGCGCGATCAACTCCGCCGAGCAGCTCGCCCGGATCACCGCGCTCGCGGAGACCGGCGAGGCCGAGGGCGCCGAGCGCTGGTCCCCGGCCTGCGAGCTGCCGTCCGCCGGCTACTGGTTCGCCCCGACGCTCTTCACGAACGTCACCCAGGCGCACACCGTCGCCCGCGACGAGATCTTCGGCCCGGTGCTGTCCGTACTGAGCTTCCGGACCCCGGACGAGGCCGTCGCCAAGGCCAACAACAGCCAGTACGGCCTCTCCGCCGGCATCTGGACGGAGAAGGGCTCGCGCATCCTCGCGGTCGCGAGCAAGCTCCGCGCGGGCGTCGTCTGGGCCAACACGTTCAACAAGTTCGACCCGACCTCGCCGTTCGGCGGCTACAAGGAATCGGGCTTCGGCCGCGAAGGCGGTCGCCACGGCCTGGAGGGCTACCTCGCCCCGTCGAGCCCGAAGGGTGAGCGCTAATGGGAACGGTTGAGTCCTCTGTGACCCGTTTGAACGTCTTCAAGACCTACAAGCTGTACGTCGGGGGCAAGTTCCCCCGCTCCGAGAGCGGCCGGGTGTACGAAGTGACCGACTCGAAGGGCAAGTGGCTGGCCAACGCCCCGCTGTCGTCCCGCAAGGACGCCCGTGACGCGGTCGTCGCCGCCCGCAAGGCGTTCGGCGGCTGGTCCGGCGCGACCGCCTACAACCGCGGTCAGGTCCTCTACCGCGTCGCCGAGATGCTGGAGGGCCGCCGCGAGCAGTTCGTCCGCGAGGTCGGCGAGGCGGAGGGCCTGTCCAAGTCGAAGGCCGCGGCCGTCGTCGACGCGGCGATCGACCGCTGGGTCTGGTACGCGGGCTGGACCGACAAGATCGGCCAGATCGTCGGCGGGGCCAACCCGGTCGCGGGCCCGTTCTTCAACATCTCCAGCCCGGAGCCCACCGGTGTCGTCACCGTCGTGGCCCCGCAGGACTCGTCCTTCCTGGGCCTCGTCTCGGTGATCGCCCCCGTGATCGCGACGGGCAACACCGCCGTCGTGATCACCTCGGAGAAGGCCCCGCTGCCCGCCCTGTCCCTGGGCGAGGTGCTGGCCACCTCCGACCTGCCCGGCGGCGTGGTCAACATCCTGTCCGGCAAGGCCTCCGAGATGGGCCCGCACCTGGCGTCCCACCAGGACGTCAACGCGATCGACCTGGCGGGCGCCGACGCGGCCCTCGCCAAGGAGCTGGAGATCGCGGCGGCCGACAACCTCAAGCGCGTCCTGCGTCCACAGCCTGTGGACGACTGGAACGCCGACCCGGGCACGGCGCGCATGACCGCCTTCCTGGAGACCAAGACGGTCTGGCACCCGACGGGTTCGCTCGGCGCGGGCGGTTCGTCCTACTAGGGCCCGTCGTCGAAGTCCCGTTGTCGCCCGGACACCGCGAGGCAGACGGGAATTCGACGACAGGCACCAGGGGCACCACCATGGACCGGCCCCGGCAGCGACCCCCGCGCTGTCGGGGCCTTCCCGTATCCCCGGTGCGGCCTACGCCTTCGGGAGCACCGGACCCAGCAGCGACGACACCGCAGCCGTGGGCAGTTCGCCGACCGACGGCCCCCGCGTCAGGGTGCCCGTCACCATGCCCGTGCCGACGGACGGGAAGTCCGCGACCTGCGTGGCGACCCCGTTGTCGAGCGGGTCCACACCGGTGTTCGCGAGCGGGTTCACCTTCAGGTTCGTGATCGGGTCGGTCACCCCCGCCAGTGCCGCGGGGACGGAGAGTTCACCGGCCTGGGCCCCGCCCGCCGCCATCGCCAGGGCCGCGCCGGCCATGGACAGGGTCAGTCCGGCGGCGCGGAGGCGCTTCGGAGGGGTGGGAGCTGCGTGACGTGCCATGGGTTCCCGCCTGTGGTCGTAGTCGCGTGCGCACACAGGGTAGTCGAGGCGGCTTCCCCGATTCCAACCGGCGGACCGCGCCCGGTGTGAGGGTTGTCGCAGGCGCCGTCACGGGTGTGCCCTTACGGCCGGTCATGCCTCACACTGGTGTCCCGTGAGCTGTTCATCTCCTCTTCCCACGCGCGTCGTGCTGCTGACCGGTCCCTCGGGATCCGGAAAGTCCTCGCTCGCGGCCCGTTCCGGGCTGCCCGTCCTGCGCCTGGACGACTTCTACAAGGAGGGGACGGACCCGACCCTCCCGTTGGTCGAGGGCAGCTCCGACATCGACTGGGACTCCCCGCGGTCGTGGGACGCGGAAGCCGCCGTCACCGCCATCGCGGAACTCTGCTCCACGGGCCGTACGCAGGTGCCGGAGTACTCCCTCGCGTCGTCCTCGCGCACCGGCACCGAGACCCTGGACATAGCGCGGACCCCGCTGTTCATCGCGGAGGGCATCTTCGCTGCCGACGTCGTGGCCCGCTGCCAGGAACTCGGCCTCCTCGCCGACGCGCTCTGCCTGCGCGGCCGGCCCTCGACCACCTTCCGCCGGCGCCTGGCCCGCGACCTGCGCGAGGGCCGCAAGTCGCTGCCGTTCCTGCTGCGCCGCGGCTGGCGCCTGATGCGGGCCGAACGCGGCATCGTCGCCCGGCACACCGCCCTCGGCGCCCACGCCTGCGGCCGTGACGAGGCCCTCGGCCGGCTGGCCGCCGCCGCGGCCGGCCGCCACCGCGCCGCGACCACCCCGGCCTGACCCCCGGCCGCGCCCCCGGCACACGAAGGGGCGGGCGCGCGAAAAGGCGGGATCACGCGGACCCCCGGCCGCTTGATCCCGCCTCTTCTCCCCCCGCAAGCCCCCGTCCCACCCCCGTAGGACGGCCCCCTGGGCCCGTGGTCCCGGCTACGCGACGAGTTCCCCGAAGGACTCCGCCTCGTCACGTCCGAAGCTCAGCACCTCGTCGTCCCGCAGGCGCCGCAGCGACCGCCAGATGCTCGACTTCACGGTGCCGACGCTGATGCCCAGGATCTCGGCGATCTCCGGGTCGGTGCGGCCCTCGTAGTAACGGAGCACCAGCATCGTGCGCTGCGGCTCCGGGATCCGGGTCAACGCCTGCCACAGCACCGCGCGCAGTTCCGTACCGCGCATCGCGTCCGTGTCGGAGGCCGTCTCCGGGAGTTCCTCGGTCGGGTACTCGTTGAGCTTGCGCCGGCGCCACGCGCTGATGTGCAGGTTCGTCATCGTGCGCCGCAGGTAGCCGCCGACGGCCGCCTTGTCGCTGATCCGGTCCCAGGCCCGGTACGTGGAGAACAGGGCGCTCTGCAACAGGTCCTCGGCCTCGTGCCGGTCACCGGTGAGGTGGAAGGCGGTGGCGAAGAGGGCCGCGCGGCGCTCCTGGACGTACGCCGTGAACTCGGCCTCCGAGGTGGAGGAGGGAGTACGCGGTGCGGGAACCGTCTGGTACTGGTTCGCGTCAATGGCTGTGACGTGCACCGGCCGCGGACGGGCGACCGGCGCCGTACGGACACCCGCCCGGCGGTTCACATCGTGCAGCCGCGTGACAACCGCGCTGGTCGTGGTGCTGTGCAGCGTGTTCATCTCGCGCCCCCCGTCGTGGAGTCTGCTTCGGTCCGTGTTGCGATGACAGAAGCCTGCCCGCCGGACATAACCGGGGTGTCCTTCGACTGTCACAGGCCTGTCACAGCGGACCGCGGCCGGATCCGGGGCGCCCGACGGTCGAAGTCCCGACGGCCGATGGGACAGAATGAGCGCGTGCCCTTCCTGTTGCTGATCGAGGACGACGACGCCATCCGCACGGCCCTCGAACTCTCCCTGTCCCGCCAGGGCCACCGTGTGGCCACCGCGGCGACGGGCGAGGACGGCCTGAAACTGCTGCGCGAGCAGCGGCCGGACCTGATCGTGCTCGACGTGATGCTGCCCGGTATCGACGGCTTCGAGGTGTGCCGGCGGATCCGCCGCACCGACCAGCTGCCGATCATCCTGCTGACCGCGCGCAGCGACGACATCGATGTCGTCGTGGGCCTTGAGTCGGGAGCCGACGACTACGTCGTCAAGCCCGTCCAGGGCCGGGTGCTCGACGCCCGGATCCGGGCCGTGCTGCGCCGGGGCGAACGCGAGGCCAGCGACTCCGCCGTCTTCGGGTCCCTGGTCATCGACCGGGCCGCGATGACCGTGACGAAGAACGGCGAGGACCTCCAGCTCACCCCCACCGAACTGCGGCTGCTGCTCGAACTCAGCCGCCGGCCCGGTCAGGCCCTGTCGCGCCAACAGTTGCTGCGCCTGGTCTGGGAGCACGACTACCTCGGTGACTCGCGGCTCGTCGACGCCTGCGTGCAGCGGCTGCGCGCCAAGGTCGAGGAGGTCCCGTCCTCGCCCACCCTGATCCGTACCGTCCGGGGCGTCGGGTACCGGCTGGACTCGCCGCAATGATCCGAGCCCTGTTCGCGGGCAGGCGCTGGACCAGCCTGCGGCTGCGGCTCCTGGTCGTGTTCTGCCTGGTCGCGCTGACGGCCGCCGTCTCCGCCTCCGGGATCGCCTACTGGCTCAACCGCGAGGCCGTGCTCACCCGTACCCAGGACGCGGCCCTCGGCGACTTCCGTCAGGAGATGCAGCTCCGGGCCGCGGGGCTGCCCGCCGAGCCGACGCCCCAGGAGATGCAGCGCACCGCCGAGTTGATGGCGGGCAGCAGCCCCGGGTACAGCGTGCTGCTGGTGCACGAGCGCAAGGACGGCCGGAAGGTGTTCGGCGCGGCGGGGGCGGCCACCTTCGGGTTGGACGACGTACCGAAGTCGCTCCAGCACGCCGTGAACGACCGCCAGAAGACCACGGCCGCCAACGACGCCGAGTACCACATGTACTGGCAGCGGACGAAGCCGCAGGGCAATCCGTACCTGGTGGGCGGCACGCGGATCGTGGGCGGCGGGCCGACCGGCTACATGTACAAGTCGCTGGCCACCGAGCGGGACGACCTCAACGCGCTGGGCTGGTCGCTGACCATCGCCACCGGGCTGGCCCTGCTCGGGTCGGCGCTGCTCGCGCAGGCGGCGGCGCGGACCGTGCTGAAGCCCATCCAGCGGCTCGGCGACGCCGCGCGCCGGCTCGGCGAGGGCGAACTCGACCACCGGCTGGACGTGTCGGGCACGGACGAACTCGCCGACCTGTCGCACACGTTCAACAAGACGGCCGAGGCGTTGGAGAAGAAGGTCGCCGACATGAGCGCCCGCGAGGAGGCCAGCCGCCGCTTCGTCGCCGACATGTCCCACGAACTGCGCACGCCGCTGACGGCGTTGACCGCGGTGGCCGAGGTGCTGGAGGAGGAGGTCGACGACCTCGATCCGATGATCGCGCCCGCGGTGGGCCTGGTGGTGAGCGAGACGCGACGGCTCAACGTCCTGGTGGAGAACCTGATGGAGGTCACCCGCTTCGACGCGGGCACGGCGCGCCTGGTGCTGGACGACGTGAACGTCGCCGACCAGGTCACGGCGTGCATCGACGCGCGCGCCTGGCTGGACGCGGTGGAACTCGACGCCGGGCGGGGCATCGTGTGGCGGCTGGACCCGCGGCGCCTCGACGTGATCCTGGCGAACCTGATCGGCAACGCGCTCAAGCACGGCGGTTCGCCGGTGCGGGTGTCGGTGGCGGTGGAGAGCGCCGACGCCGACTGGCTGGTGGTGACCATCCGGGACAACGGGCCGGGCATCCCCGAGGAGGTCCTGCCGCACGTCTTCGACCGGTTCTACAAGGCGAGCGCCTCCCGGCCGAAGTCGGACGGCAGCGGTCTGGGCCTGTCGATCGCGATGGAGAACGCGCACATCCACGGCGGTGACATCACGGCCGAGAACGGGGCGGACGGCGGGGCCGTCTTCACCCTGCGGCTGCCGGGGGACGTGGGGAAGGTGATCACGGGTGACGTGGACGCGTAGGGCCGTGCCGAGGGTCGTGGCGGCGGTGCTGCTGTGCGGGACCTCGGCGTGCGGGATCAGGGCGACGACCGTGCCCGTGGACGTGGGCGCGGCCCCGTCGAGGGTGTCGTGCGAAACCCCGGAGCGGCCGGCCGGACAGAGCGGCGTGCCGGGGTTCCGGGCCACGGTGGAACTGGTCTGCGGATCGCAGCTGGTGGGCGTGGAGCGAATCGTTCCGGTGACCGAGAAGAGGCCGGCCAAGGAGGCCGAGGTCCTGGTGGCGCAGGCGCTGCTGGAGCAGTTGGAGCGGACGTCGGCGGACGAGCGGAGCGCCGGCTTCACCACCGGGGTGAACGGCGGGCTGGCGGTCGCCCCGCCGCGGACCGGGGACCCGGCCGGGACGGTCCGGCTGACCCGTCGGCCCGAGGACCTGCCGCCGGTGGCGCTGTCGCAGATCGTGTGCACCCTGGCCGGCAGCGACGCGATCTCGGCCGGGCCGGGGCCGGTGGTCCTCGGCGGGCCGGACGCGGACCCGCCGCGCGCCTGGGAGTGCACGGAGGCCGTCCGCTCCCGCCCGGAGTCGGTGCCGACGCTCGGCGAGCTGGTCCGGCCGACGCCCTCCTGACGGACGCCGACGGCCCCCCGGGCCGGAGCTCGGGGGGCCGTCGGAGGGAGCCGCGGGTCAGATCCCGGCGGCCGCCGAGAGGTCCTTCTTGATCGCGTCCAGGACGCCCTGGCCGCGGGTGCGGGCCGCGGCGAGGTCGGAGGCGCCCGCCACGGGGACCACGACCTCCAGGTAGCACTTCAGCTTCGGCTCCGTACCGGACGGGCGGACGATCACCCGGGCCTTGTGGTCGCCGTCGAGGTGGTAGCGCAGGCCGTCCGTGGGCGGCAGCGCGGCCGAACCGACCGTGAGGTCCTCGGCCGAGACGACCCGCAGGCCCGCGAGGGAGACCGGGGGCTCCGCGCGCAGCGCGGCCATCGCGTCGGCGATCACCGACAGGTCGGAGACGCGGACCGAGAGCTGGTCGGTGGCGTGCAGGCCGTGGGCCAGCGCCAGGTCGTCCAGCAGGTCGGTCAGGCCCCGGCCCTGCTCCTTGAGCTCGGAGGCCAGCTCCGCCACCAGCAGGGCGGCGGTGATGCCGTCCTTGTCGCGGACGCCCTCCGGGTCCACGCAGTAGCCGAGCGCCTCCTCGTAGCCGTAGCGCAGACCCTCGACGCGGGCGATCCACTTGAAGCCCGTCAGGGTCTCCTGGTAGCCGACGCCCGCGGCCTCGGCGATCCGGCCCAGCAGGCTGGACGAGACGATCGACTCGGCGAAGACGCCGCTGACGCCCTTGCGGACCAGGTGGGCCGCCAGCAGCGCGCCGACCTCGTCACCGCGCAGCATGCGCCAGCCCGTGGGGGCCGACGCGTCCGGCACGGCCACCGCGCAGCGGTCGGCGTCCGGGTCGTTGGCGATCACGATGTCGGGGCGGACCTCGGCGGCCTTCGCGAAGGACAGGTCCATCGCGCCCGGCTCCTCCGGGTTGGGGAAGGCGACCGTCGGGAAGGCCGGGTCCGGCTCCGCCTGCTCGGCGACCAGGACCGGCTCCGGGAAGCCGTGCCGGGCGAAGGCCGCCATGACGACGTCCTTCCCGACGCCGTGCATGGCCGTGTAGACGGTCCGCACGCCCCGGGGGGAGCCGGGGGTCAGGACGGAGTCCGTACGGGCCAGGTAGGCCTCCAGGACGTCGTCGCCGAGCTCCTGCCAGCCCGAGTCCGGGCGCGGCACGGAGGCGAGGGTCTCGACGCGGTCGATCTGCGCCGCGATCTCGACGTCGGCGGGGGAGACGATCTGCGAGCCGTCGCCGAGGTACACCTTGTAGCCGTTGTCCCGCGGGGGGTTGTGGCTCGCGGTCACCTCGACGCCGGCGACGGCGCCCAGGTGCCTTATGGCGTACGCGAGGACGGGCGTGGGCAGCGGTCGGGGCAGGACGGCCGCGCGGAGCCCGGCGCCGGTCATGACGGCCGCGGTGTCGCGGGCGAAGTCCGCCGACTTGTAGCGGGCGTCGTAACCGATGACGACGAGGCCGTCGGTGTGGCCCTGGGCCTTGAGGTGGGCGGCGAGGCCCGCCGCGGCCCGGATGACCACGCCGCGGTTCATCCGCATCGGGCCGGCGCCGATCTCGCCGCGCAGTCCGGCGGTGCCGAACTGGAGCGTGCCGGCGAACCGGTCCGCGAGCTCGGCGGTGTCGCCCGCCTCGATGATCCCGGCGAGTTCGGCCGCCGTCTCCGGGTCCGGGTCCTCGGCGAGCCAGGCCCGCGCCCGGGTGATCAGGTCGTCCTGTGCCTGTTCCTGCACTGCTTCCGCCTTACCTCTCGTACGTCGATCAGATGCGGGCGAGGACCTGCGTCAGCAGCGTGCCCATGCGGGCAGCCGAGTCGCGGCCGGCCTGGAGGACCTCTTCGTGGTTCAGCGGCTCGCCGGACAGGCCGGCGGCCAGGTTGGTGACCAGGGAGATGCCGAGCACTTCGGCGCCGGCCTCACGGGCGGCGATGGCCTCCAGCACGGTGGACATGCCGACCAGGTCGGCGCCCATCACGCGGATCATGTTGATCTCGGCCGGGGTCTCGTAGTGCGGGCCGGGGAACTGGACGTAGACGCCCTCTTCGAGGCTCGCGTCGATCTCCTTGCACATCGCGCGCAGGCGCGGCGAGTACAGGTCGGTGAGATCGACGAAGTTCGCGCCGACGATCGGCGAGGTGGCCGTCAGGTTGAGGTGGTCGCTGATCAGGACGGGCTGGCCGGGCTTCATGCCCTCGCGCAGACCGCCGCAACCGTTGGTGAGGACGATGGTCTTGCAGCCGGCGGCCACGGCGGTGCGCACGCCGTGGGCGACGGCGGCGACACCGCGGCCCTCGTAGTAGTGGGTCCGGCCGAGGAAGACCAGGGCGCGCTTCTCGCCGATCTTGTACGAGCGGATCTTGCCGCCGTGGCCCTCGACCGCGGCGGGCGGGAAGCCGGGCAGCTCGGTGACGAGGAACTCGGCCTCGGGGGCGCCCAGGGCCTCTGCGGCGGGGGCCCAGCCGGAGCCCATGACGAGGGCGACATCGTGGGAATCGACGCCGGTCAGCTCGCGCAGGCGGGTGGCGGCGGCGTCGGCGGCGGCGAAGGGGTCGGTAACAGATGCGTTCACGCGGACGAGCGTAACCGCTCTCGGCCTACGCGCGTAGATGGCACAGCTCACGGTGTTCGGATCGTTGCCTTGTCGTTTCCGCCGAATCGTCCCGGGGCCGGTCGGGAGCGGGTCGAGGCGGGGCCGGGATCCGGTCCGGGATCAGCAGGGACGCTTGCGCAGTTCCATCGCGTAGTCGTGCGGGGCGCCCGCGGCCTCGGCGGCGTCGGCGATCTCGCCCAGGTAGCGCGCCGAGGGCAGTCCGCCCTCGTATCCGTTGAGGACGTACACCCAGGCCGCCTCCTCGCCGTCGAGCGTGTGCACGCGCACCCGCATCCGACGGTAGATGTCCATCCCGACGCCCTCCCACCGGTCCATGGAGTCCTCGTCCAGGGGAGCGATGTCGTAGAGGGCGACGAAGACCTGGTGGCGGGGGGCTTCGACGATCGTGGCGAGGGCGCCCTCCCACCCCATCTGCTCGCCGCCGAAGGTCAGCCGCCAGTCGTTGATCCAGCCCGTGCCGCGCAGCGGCGAATGCGGGGCGCGGCGCGTCATCAGCCGCGGGTCGAGGTTGCCGGCGTACGCGGCGTAGAGCGACATGTGGTCGAGGGTACGGGAGGGCCGGCCCGCCGCGCGTGCCCGGATGGCGGGACCGGGGGCGAAGCACCGCGGCGCGTGCGGGACAATGGGGCACGGAATGCATCCCCCGGGGAGACCCCCCGGAACACCGGCCGGGGCGGCAGCCGGCCGGGTAGACGTGAGGCGGACTTTTCGTGACCCGGATCGTGATCATCGGCGGCGGACCCGGCGGGTATGAGGCGGCCCTGGTGGGGGCCCAGCTCGGCGCGGAGGTGACCGTCGTCGACTGCGACGGTCTGGGCGGGGCGTCGGTACTCACCGACTGCGTGCCATCGAAGACCCTCATCGCGACCGCCGAGGTCATGACGACCTTCGACTCGTCGTACGAGGAGCTCGGGATCGTCGTCGCGGACGACACCCCGCACATAGAACAGGCCGCGCGCGTCGTCGGCGTCGACCTCGGCAAGGTGAACCGACGCGTCAAGCGCCTCGCGCTCGCCCAGTCCCACGACATCACCGCCTCCGTGACCCGGGCCGGCGCCCGCGTCCTGCGCGGCCGCGGCAAGCTCGGCGGGCCGCAGGGCATCGACGGGACGCGCGACGTCATCGTCACCGCGGCCGACGGCACGGAGACGATCCTCACCGCCGACGCCGTCCTGATCGCCACCGGCGGGCACCCCCGGGAGATCCCGGACGCGATGCCCGACGGCGAGCGGATCCTCAACTGGACCCAGGTCTACGACCTGGAGGAGCTCCCCGAGGAACTCATCGTGGTCGGCTCCGGCGTCACCGGCGCCGAGTTCGCCGGCGCGTACCAGGCCCTCGGCTCCCGGGTGACCCTGGTGTCCTCCCGCGACCGCGTGCTGCCGGGCGAGGACCCGGACGCGGCCGCCGTCCTGGAGGACGTCTTCCGGCGCCGCGGCATGAACGTCGTCGGCCGCTCGCGCGCCGAGTCCGCGAAGCGGGTCGGCGACCGGGTCGAGGTCACGCTGTCCGACGGGCGCGTCATCACCGGCACGCACTGCCTGATGGCCGTCGGCGCGATCCCGAACACCAAGGACATGAACCTGGAGGAGTCCGGGGTCCGGCTCAAGGAGTCCGGCCACATCTGGACCGACAAGGTCTCCCGCACCTCCTCGCCCGGCGTGTACGCGGCCGGCGACGTCACCGGCATCTTCGCGCTGGCGTCCGTGGCGGCCATGCAGGGCCGGATCGCGATGTACCACTTCCTGGGCGACGCGGTGACCCCGCTCAACCTCAAGACGGTCTCCTCGAACGTCTTCACCGACCCCGAGATCGCCACCGTCGGCTACACCCAGGCCGACGTCGACTCCGGGAAGATCGACGCCCGCGTGGTGAAGCTCCCGCTGCTGCGCAACCCGCGCGCGAAGATGCAGGGCATCCGCGACGGCTTCGTGAAGATGTTCTGCCGCCCGGGCACCGGCATCGTCGTCGGCGGCGTGGTCGTCGCGCCCCGCGCGAGCGAGCTCATCCACCCGATTTCGATCGCGGTCGACAACAACCTGACGGTCGAGCAGATCGCAAACGCGTTCACCGTGTACCCCTCGCTGTCCGGTTCGATCGCCGAGGTCGCCCGTCAGTTGCACACGCGCAAGGCTGCGGGCGAGGCGTAGGAACCGCCAACCACCCCTCCTCACATGGAGGTTGGGGTGAACGCGGAGCAGTGGTCCGGATTCCCGCCGGGCGGGCGCGGTCCCGTCCGGCGGCGTATACCACTTGTCGACCCGGTTTACGGACAACTTCGGTATTCCGGTGCAAGGAGCTGAAAGCAGACGGTCACCCGGGTTACTGTCAGTTTCGTGTTCGCTGCAGAACGTCGCCAATTGATCCTCGAAATGGTGCGGGCCAACGGAGCGGTATCGCTCCGGGAGCTCGCCCGCGTCGTCCAGACCTCCGAAGTGACCGTACGGCGGGACGTGCGGGCGCTGGAGGCAGAAGGACTCCTCGACCGCCGGCACGGCGGTGCGGTCTTGCCGGGTGGTTTCACGCGGGAATCCGGATTTCCGCAGAAATCCCATCTCGCCACGGCCGAGAAGACCGCCATCGCCGATGTCGCGGCCGGACTCGTCGAAGAGGGCGAGGCCATCGTCGTCGGCGCCGGCACCACGACCCAGGAGCTGGCCCGCCGGCTCGCGCGGGTGCCCGGCCTGACCGTGGTCACCAATTCGCTGCTCGTCGCCCAGGCGCTGGCGCATGCCAACCGGGTGGAGGTGGTGATGACCGGCGGAACCCTGCGGGGCTCCAACTACGCCCTCGTGGGCAGTGGCGCGGAGCAGTCCCTCCAGGGGCTGCGGGTCTCGCGGGCCTTCCTGTCCGGCAGTGGCCTGACCGCCGAACGCGGGCTGTCCACCTCCAACATGCTCTCCGCGAGCGTGGACCGGGCCCTGGTGCAGGCCGCGGCCGAGGTGGTGGTCCTCGCCGACCACACGAAGCTCGGCACCGACACCATGTTCCAGACCGTGCCGACGGACGTCATGACCCGGCTGGTCACGGACGAGCCGCCGCCGCACGACGACCGGGCGGGCACCGAGCTCCAGGCCCTCGCCGACCAGGGTGTCCAGATCACCGTGGCCGGAGCGGCCGTGGCGTCCGGCGGGGGTCCCGGCGGCGGGGCGGGCGGCGACGGGATGCAGGGGCGCAGGCCCCGGCGCGATTCCCCGCTCCCGGTCCAGCGGCGCGGCGGACCCGGCACGCTCCGGTCGGCCGCGATGGCCGAGCCGAGCGAGCGGGCGAGGGTCGCGGACCTGCGCCGACGGTGACCGGACGGGTCGCCCGGCCGCCGCCCGGAAGCGGCGGC
>NZ_JBHVPG010000020.1:0-136458 GCF_042887545.1 Streptomyces sp. NPDC057939 | reverse complement strand
CCACCACGGCCACCTGAAGCTCCGCACCCACCGAAGCCGCCGCCACCTGCGTCACGTTCGACAAAGCACCGGCCACCGCGTTCACGTCACCGAAGGTGCCCCATGAACCGTTCCCGTTGCGGACGGTGTGGTAGAGCTTGCCCTCGTTGCTGACGGCCAGGACGTGCGTGTCGCCGTTGATGCCGGCTTCCGCGACGGCGCGGACGCCGCCGGGTACCGCGGCCGCCTCACCCTCGACGTTGCCGAAGCGGGTCCAGGTGCCGTCGGCGAAGCGCGTCGCGTGGTGCAGGCCGTTGCCGGAGTCGACGAGCACCTGCGCCTTCCAGGACTGCGCGGGGGCGGGCGGGGTGGGGGCGTCGGGGTAGGGGTCGGCGTGGTCGGTGCCGAGTCCCCGGCTGCGGCCGCAACTCGGCCAGGCGCCCGGGCCCTGAACGGCCAGGACCTTCTCGGCTATCAGGATCTGCTGCTTCTTGGTGGCCTGGTGCGCGTACGCGGCGTACGCCGTGCCGCCGAAGGCCCGCCAGGTCGACGCGGAGAACTGGAGGCCGCCGTAGTACCCGTTGCCGTTGTTGATGCTCCAGTTGCCCGAACTCTCGCACTGGGCGACCTTGTCCCAGGTCGCCACGCCGGCCGCCGAGGCCGAGGTGGTGCCCAGCGAGAGCGCGACGGACGCGCCGATGGCGACGGTGGCGGTGAGCGAGGCGAGCGCGGTCGTACGACGGCGAGCGGGCATGACGGATCCCCCGGGATGAAGACGTGGATGTACTGCGGACGCGCAGCGGTGTGGTGATCGGGGGTGCGCTTTTCGGCCGCACCACCCGTTGTTCCCCGGCCCCCGCGGGCCGTTGACACGATCATGTCCGCTGGTCAGGGGCCGTTCCAAGGGGTTCCGGCCGGCCTGAAGGGGCCCTGGCCGCAAGCGTCCGTCGGGGCTCGAATCGGCGGTCGGGAGCGCGGTCGGGAGGCGTCACCGCCGCCCGCGCCCGGACATGCGGAAGCTCCGCTCGCGGGTGTCGGGCGAGCGGAGCGGCATGGGCGGGGCGGCATGGTGCGGCGCGAAGCGGGCAGCGCAGGTACGGACAGCGCGGCGGGCGCAGGAGCGCGTGTGGAGCGGGGCGGACCCGGGGATGCCGGGCCGCGGCCCCCGGCGCGTCAGCGCAGGGTGGTGCCCTTGTCCGTGCGGTACGTGGCCACGAGCGCGAGGCACATCGCGGCGATGGCGACCCGGCCCGAGGCCTGGAGCAGGGGACCGCGCAGCAGGATGAAGGAGTAGCCGGCGACGAGCGGGACGACGACGGAGATCAGGCTGCCCGGTGGCGAGCGGCGGGTGGCGCGCTTGGCGTAGCGGCGGTCCACGCGGGCCGCGGCGTAACCCATGCCGAGCAGTCCGGCGCCCATGCCGAGCGGGCCGAAGTCGATCCACAGCTCCGCCCAGATCGGGGAGGAGAGGTTGGTGTTGACGGTGCCCATCCACGTGCCGACCATCACGCCCGTGTCACGCGGCTTGCCGGGCCAGACCGAGCGCGGCACCGCGAAGAAGATGGAGCCGGCGAGCTGGCGGCCGTAGAAGTGGCCGGGCCCGGAGTTGGAGTAGGTGATGGTGTTCGCGAACATGCCGACCTGGTCGTAGTCCTTGAGCGCCATCGGCTCCAGGAACGAGGTCGTCTCGACCGGCTTGTAGTTCTTCTCGTCGTAGCGGAAGCGGTCGGCGAAGGGGAAGACGAGGAGGGCGATCACCACGGCCATGGACAGGGCCACGCGGTACATCGCGGCGCTCACCGGGAACACGGTGAAGAGCAGCGCGAACATGACCGTGAGGAACCAGTAGCGCGGGTTGGAGATCGGGTTGTTGACGATCAGGTTCAGCCCGGCGAGCGCGGCCCAGGTCACGATGACCGACACCTTGCGGCGGGCGAACTTCGAGGTGATCAGCCAGCGCGTGTACAGGAGCAGGGCGAGCAGCGCGGGCACCGTGCCGAAGCCGCGGAGCAGGGCCTGGCCGGCCTGGCCGTCGCCGTTGGAGACGCCCGCCTCCTCGATGCCCGCGATGATCTCCTGCCGGCTGGAGAAGAACACGGCCGGGCCGCCCAGCTTCATGATGAAGGCGGCGCTGCACAGGAACGCGATGACGGTCAGGAGCTGGAGCCGGCGCCGGTGGGCCATGACCGGCCGCGCCTCCTTCTGCGAGCCGCCCGCGCGGCCGGTGGGCCGGTGGCGGGCCAGCAGGACGCCGACGTCGAAGGCGGTGCAGCCGAGCAGGACGAGGCCGACGGCGACGGTGAGGTCGGAGCGCGGGCCGACGACCGGGGTCGGCACCTGTCCGAGGACGGCCTGGGCGAGGGGGGCCACGCCCATGGCCATGTAGACGAAGAGCCAGAAGGAGCCCTGGAGCAGCTTGCGGCGGCTCGTGAGGACCATGGCCGAGAGCCGGGCACCGGCGTACATGGCGAGCAGGAGCTGGAGCCAGAAGGCCGCGTCGCGGGCGCCGGCGCCGGATTGGGCGGCGACGAAGAACGGCAGGAAGACGGTGAAGCCGAGGGCGAGCGGGACGGACAAGGCCCGGGAGAGCAGGGTGCGCGGGGTGGTGACCCTGCCCCACTTGGATTCGTCCTCGACGGGGGGCGCCGCGGGCGTGACGGTGGGCTTGCGTATGTCCGTAGCCACTGTTGCCCCCACCCCTGTGCGTGATCCGCGCGCAGTCTAGTCTGAGCGGTCTGCGCCCGGGGAGGCGCGTCGGGGTGGACGATGAGGGGCGACTGGTGCGTGATCTTCCTGCCTTCACGCTGGCCGGGTACGACAAGGGGCGCGGGCTGCTGACGCAGGCGCTCTGGTTCGCCGTGATGAACACGGTGTTCATGGCGTGGTTCTGTCCGGCGCGGCTGCGCGTGGCATTGCTGCGGGCCTTCGGGGCGAAGATCGGCGAGGGCGTCCTGATCCGGCACAAGGTGCGTGTGCTGTGGCCGTGGAAGCTGACCGTCGGGGACCACACCTGGATCGGCGAGGGCGCCTGGTTGCTGAACCTGGAGCCGGTGACCATCGGGGCGAACGTGTGCCTGTCGCAGGAGTCGATGCTGTGCACCGGTTCGCACGACCACCGGGCCGCCGACTTCCGCTACCGCAACGCCCCGATCACCGTCGAGGACGGCGCGTGGGTGGCCGTACGGGCGACCGTGCTGGCCGGGGTGACCGTGGGCCGCTGCGCGGTGGCGGGCGCGGGCGCCGTCGTGCACAAGGACCTCCCGGAACTGACCCTGCAGACCCAGGACGGCCGCCGCCGCCCGGTGGAGGAGCCGAAGTGAAAGTACTGCACGCGGTTACGCTGCACTCCCCCTCGCACGCCTTCGGCGGGCCGGTACGGGTCGCGCTGAACCTCGCCAAGGGGCTGCGCGCGCGGGGCCACGAGGCCCGGCTGCTCGCGCTCGGCGAGGGTTTCCCCGAGCCGTGGCCCACGGACGTGGAGGGTGTTCCGGCCAAGCTGTTCCCGGCCCGGCGGATCCTGCCCCTCGGCTTCAGCGGGATGACCTCGCCGGCCCTGCTGGTCTCGGCGGGCCGTCTGGTCCGGGAGGCGGACGTGGTGCACGTGCACCTGGCCCGGGACCTGGTGACCCTGCCGGTGGCGCTGGCCGCGCTGCGCGCCGGCAAGCCGCTGGTGCTCCAGACGCACGGGATGGTCGACCCGAGCGACAAGGCGCTGGCCAAGGTGCTGGACGCGGTGGCGGTGCGTCGTCTGCTGCGCGGTGCCGACGCCGTGCTGTACCTGACCCCGCACGAGCGGGAGGGGCTGGACGCGGTGGTCGGCTCGCCGCTGGAGCGGTCCGTACGGCTGGTCAACGGCACTCCGGCGCAGGAGGAGCGGCCGCCGCTCGACGGACCGCCTCGGATCCTGTACTCGGCGCGGCTCCAGGCCCGCAAGCGGCCGGTGGACTTCGTCGACGCCGCCCCGGCGGTGCTCGCGGCCCACCCGGAGGCGCAGTTCGTGGTGGCGGGACCCGACGAGGGCGAGCTGGCGGCCGTCCGGGCCCGGATCGACTCGCTCGGCCTGGACGCGCGGTTCACGGTGCCGGGGGCGCTGTCGAGCGCCGAGGTCCTGGCGGAGCTGCGGCGGGCCCACGTGTACGTCCTGCCGTCCGTCGAGGAGCCGTTCCCGATGTCGGTCCTGGAGGCCCTCGCGGTGGGCGTGCCCTCCGTGGTGACCCACTCCAACGGCCTGGCCCGCGACATCGCGGCGGCGGGCGCCGGCCGCGCCGTCGACCCGGGCCCGGAGGGCGTGGCCCACGCGGTCCTGGACCTCCTCGACCCCGACACCAACCGCAAGGCGTCCCACGCGGCCCGCGAGCTGGCGGCCGCCTCCTTCTCGATGGACGCGGTACTGGACACCCTCCTGCCGGTGTACGAGGGGGCTCTGCGCCGCTGAGGCCGCCGGCCCGCCCGTGCGGCCGGCGCCCCGGGTCCTGTCGTCGAAGTCCCGTTGCCGCCCGGAGGCGGACGGGGTCCGACGACAGGCCCTAGATGACGTCCCGGCGTTCCTCGACGACCGGGAACGCGGCCGTGGCGCGGCGGCGTTTGAGGACGCTCGCGTAGACGGCGAGGCCGACGCAGCCGGCCGCCATCATGATCAGGCCGACGAGGTCGAGGTTGACGCTCTCCAGCTCCCAGTCGCTCGCGAAGGTGAGGATGGCCCCCACCACGATGAGGGCGATGCAACCGCCGATGCCCCGCATAGGATTCGCCTCCGCTGTGTCGTGTGACGGCGCGGGTACCCCGAACGCGGGCACGAAAACGCCGCCGTGGCCCGGGTGTTGCGGGTTCGGCGGCGTTCTCGTGGTGGTGCCGGGAGCTCGGAGGGTACGGACTAGGCCGGGATCCAGGCGAAGCAGCCCGTGGAGTTGAACGTGGCGGCGCCGCCCGGGACGGTGGCCGTGATCCTGTCGCCCGCCTTGGGCGGGGCCTCGGGCCCGGAGGCCAGGACGGAGCCGTCCTTGCCCTTCGCCTCCCAGGTGCAGGTGGTGCCCTGGGTCAGCGCCCGGTAGGTGCCCGCCGCGGGCGCGTTGCGGGTTCCGTCGCCGAAGCCCTTCTCCGCGACGGTCAGCACCGGCTTCTGTTCGGGGCACAGGTGCGTGATCGCGTCCTTCGCGCCCTTGATCTCACCGGAGATGATGGCCGCGGTCGCCGCGTCCTTGTCCCGCTTCGCGGTGCGCTCCACCCGCTGGCAGGCTTCCTCGCCGGTCTGCAGGACGGCCGCCGGGTCCATCTTCTCGGGGACCCGGCCGCTGAGGTACTTCTTCTCGTTGTCCTTGAAGCTGCCCGTCTTCGGGGTGAGCTTCGGGTCCGGCACGACGGGGCCCGTCGGCTTGGCGTCGGGGGCCACGGACGCGGCCGGCCCGGAGGGCGTCGGTGAGGCGTCCGCCGGGTCGGGGACCGAGGAGGAGGCCGGCGGCTTCGGCTTGACCGCGGCCCCGGCGTCGGCCTTGCCGTCGTCGGAGGAGCAGGCGGTCAGCGTCAGGGCGGCGGCCAGCAGAACAGCAGCCGCTGCGGAGCGTCGGTACATCAGGTGGCTCCCGTACTTACTGGGTACTCGGGGTGGAGAGGCGGACGGGGCCCGGCGTCACCAGCGGTGGCCGGGCCCCGTCCGCACTCGGCGGTTACTTCGGGCCGAAGGTGAGGATCAGCTGCGGGGCGGCGTCCGCGGCCGTCGACTCCGAGGACCAGATCCACATCGGGTCGGTGCCCGTGCTCGTCAGGCCCAGGCCGGCGCTGGTGCCGAGCAGCGAGGAGACCGCGGCGGTGTCCAGCTCGACGCTCTGGATGGCCGAGCCGTCCGGCACGCCCGCGATGCTGCCGAGCGGGGTGGTGCCGAGGGTGGGCTTGGTGTTGAACGTCGTGCCCGCGCCGCTCCAGGTGCCGGTGACCGGGACCACGGACACGGTGTCGGCGGTGCCGGCACCCGCCTGCGAGCTGGTCTTGAACTGGAGCGAGGCGGCCTTCAGGACCTGCCCGGACGGTGCGGCCGGGAGGGTGAAGCGCAGGTACGTCTCGTACGCCGAGGTGCCGCGCACCGCGAGCGAGGTGGACGTGCCGTAGGCGGCGTTCGGGGCGCCCTGGTTGATGTAGGTGTCCTCGGACGTGACGACCTTGGAGACCGTGTCGGTGGGCGCCTTGGCGAGGTCGAAGTGACCCTTGACCTGTGCCTGGGTGAGGACCGTCGGGTAGACGGCCGTCTCGTCGATCTGACCGGCGAAGAAGTTGCTCGTCGGGCGGGTCGGCCAGCTTCCGAGGTTGTCACCGCCGACGTGCCAGTAACCGGCGTACGGGGTGGAGTTCGTGGCGCTGTTGGTGCCCTTGTTCTGACCGTCCACGTACAGCGTCATGCCGCCGGGGCCCTGCGTACCGACGACGTGGTGCCACTTGTTGTCGTTGTACGTCTCGAAGAGACCGGTGGAGATGGTGCGGGTCGAGCCGTTGTAGACGCCGAAGATCAGACGACCGGTGTTGGTCATGTAGATCTGCTTGTCGTACGAGCCGCTGCTGTTGACCGTGTTGTTGCCGAAGCCGATCAGCTTGCCGCCGCGCGTGGTGTTCGTCTTGAACCACGTCTCGATGGTGTAGGTGGCTCCGACCGACTGGCGGTGGTCGCTGTACACCTGCTGGCTGGTGCCGTTGAAGCCCATGGCCGTGCTGGAGCCGGTGACGGCGCCGGGGGTCTGGCGCAGGGTCGGGGCGTTGACCTGGATGCCGCTGGTGTTGCCGCCGTTGGAGGAGTCGGCGACGTACGGGCTGACGGTGTCGTCGTAGCGCCAGTACAGCTGGGCGCCGTCGCTGCGGACCTTGTCCGGGTAGGCCTGGACCGAGGTCGGGATCGTCACGGAGACGTTCGCCGACAGGGCGCTGGTGTTGCCGGCGGCGTCGGTGGCGGTCACGCGGTAGGTGTAGGCCTGTCCGGCCTTGACCGTGGTGTCGTTCCAGGAGGCCTGCGGGCGCTCGAACTCCAGGGAGTCGGCGTTGACCGTGGCGATCGGGGTGCCCGAGCCGTTCCGGTAGATCCGGTAGGTCAGCTTGCTGTCGTCCTGGTCGTAGCTGGTGCGCCAGCGGACCTGGGCCTCGCCGGGCTTGACGCTGGAGGCGCTGGCGACCGGGGTGGTCGGCGCGCCGACGTCACCGGTGGAGGCGAAGCGGGTCAGGCCCTGCTGCGGCTCGCCGTTGATGAGCGTGAACTCACCGCCGACCCACATGTACTTGACGTCGTTCTTCTCCGCGACGGACATGACGCGCGGGCCGATGCCCTCGCCGATGCCGTCGTTGGCGTTGGGGTGCCAGCCGAGCTTGCGCGGGCCGCGCACGAAGCCGTCCACGGGCGCGGGGGCGACGCCTTCGTGGTCGGTCCGCTGGGCCAGCAGGAAGTTCCGCTTGCCGTCGGGGAACTCCAGCTCGGTGGAGCAGTCGTGCGCGTGCGAGGAGCTGTACAGGACTCCGTCGTACGGCAGGACGTACTGGGTCGCGCCGAGGCAGCGGTCGCGCCACTTCTCGCTGAAGTCGGGGTTCAGGCCGATGCGGCCGTCGAAGACGCCGCCGCCGGAGCCCTCGTTGCCCGTGTAGTAGCCCGTCGCGTCGGCCGAGATGTCCTTCACGACCGAGTTCGAGGGGATGTTGTTGTAGGTCTTGGTGACCGCGCCAGTGGTGGCGTTGACGACGGCCAGCGCGTGCGAGTTCGCGTTGTTGACCGAGAAGAAGTCACCGCCGAGCAGGACGTTCTTGCCGTCGTTGCTGATCTCGATGGCGCGGCCCGGCTCGTCGGCGTTGGCGACGAAGGGCTTCAGCGCACCGGAGGAGGCGTCGACCGCGGCGAACCGCTCGCGGGTCTGGCCCTCGACGGTGTTGAAGTCGCCGCCCGCGTACAGGGTGTCGTCCGTGACGGCGAGCGCGCGCACGGTGGCGGGGAAGCTCGGGTGGAACGAGGCCTTGGGGGTGCAGCTCTCGATGTCGATCGCCGCGACGCTGGAGACCGGGGTCCCGTTGACGGCGCCGAAGTAGCCGCCCGCGTACAGGGTCTTCTTGTCCTTCGAGACGACCAGGGCCCGCACGGTGGCGGTGCCTTCGCCGACCGTGAAGGCCAGCTTGCAGGAGGTCGGGTTGCCCGTGGCGGCGTCGAGCGCCACGAAGTTCACGGCTTCCTGCTCGGTGCCGCTACCGGCGCCCGCGGGCGGGTTGACCGCCGAGAAGGTACCGCCGGCGAAGACGGTTCCGTTCGCCTGGTCCATCGCAAAGACGATGCCGTTCGGCTGCCAGGTGGGCAGTTCGTCGGCCGTGAATGCCACCGGCGGCGTGATGGCCGACGCCTCGGGCATCAGCACCAGGCCTATGCCGGCGCCGGTGCCGGCCAGTGACAGGACGAGGGCAGCAGTCAGCCCTCTGGATCTACGCATGAGCCCCCCAGGGCAATCGCCCGGTTTGATGGCTGAAATTATCCGAACAGCCATATGTACTGGCGCAGACTAGGGCTCACGCGAGGGCCCGGTCACCTCACTTGACCCATTGCATACCAACTTGGAATCAACAAGGTTCACGAGGAGGGTGCACTTCGGACATACGGCAGGTTTGCCCCGGTCAGGCCACGAAATACCGCGGCAATGACCGGGACACGGCAAAGCGTAGGGGCAATATAAGCCCTCAGCGGTCGATACGGACCGTCACGCCCGCCAGTTGGTCCTCGACCTGACGAATGTCCGCGTCCACCATGATCCGGGCCAATTCGGGCACCAGGACCGACGGCTTCCAGCCGAGGATCTCCTGGGCCTTGGAGGCGTCGCCGATGAGGGCGTCGACCTCGCTGGGGCGCTCGTACTTGGGGTCGTAGCGCACGTGGTCGTTCCAGTCGAGGCCGGCGTGCGTGAAGGAGGACTCCACGAACTCACGGACGGTGGCCGCGACGCCGGTCGCCACCACGTAGTCGGTCGGCTCGTCCTGCTGGAGCATCCGCCACATCGCGTCGACGTACTCGGGCGCGTAGCCCCAGTCACGGACGGCGTCGAGGTTGCCGAGGTAGAGGTGGTCCTGGAGACCGGCCTTGATGCGGGCGACCGCGCGGGTGATCTTGCGGGTCACGAAGGTCTCGCCGCGGCGCGGGGACTCGTGGTTGAAGAGGATCCCGTTGACCGCGAACATGTCGTAGGCCTCGCGGTAGTTCACCGTGGTCCAGTACGCGAAGACCTTCGCGGCGCCGTACGGGCTGCGCGGGTGGAACGGGGTCCCCTCGTTCTGCGGCGGCGGGGTCGCGCCGTACATCTCCGAGGACGAGGCCTGGTAGATGCGGGTGTCGACGCCGCTGGCCCGGATGGCCTCCAGCAGGCGCAGCGCGCCGAGGCCGGTCACGTCGCCGGTGTAGAGGGGGGCGTCGAAGGAGACGCGGACGTGGGACTGCGCGCCGAGGTTGTAGACCTCGTCGGGGCGTATGTCGCGCAGCAGGTTCACCAGGGCGACGCCGTCGGAGAGGTCCGCGTGGTGCAGGACGAAGGACCGGTTGGCGGTCTGCGGGTCCTGGTAGATGTGGTCGATCCGCTCCGTGTTGAAGCTGGAGGACCGCCGCACGAGCCCGTGCACCGTGTAGCCCTTGGAGAGCAGGAGCTCTGCGAGGTACGAGCCGTCCTGCCCGGTGACGCCGGTGATCAGTGCGGTCTTGCCCATGGGGTCCCCCTGGTGGTGGTTGCTGTTCGTCGTGGTGAGGCTGTGCCTCGGGGTGTGCGCGGGTCGGGCCCCGGCGGGGGGCGCACCGAGCGTTCGGGCCGCGGCCCGGGGCTGGATGGGTACCGTACACGTCCGTTGCGGCGGGCTTTGCGGCGGATTCCGCCCTCGACGGCTCGGGCGGAGGCCGCCCTCCCGGAGGTGGGCCGCGGGCGCCGGGGGCAAGGTCCCGCGGTACCGGATCCGGACCGTGCGGAAACCCGCGGCGGCGGACTGGCATCATCGGCGGTATGACAAGTTCGCTGCCGCTCCTGCCCCCGCACGCCCGCGTCTTCGTCGCCGGCCACCGCGGCCTCGTCGGTTCCGCGGTCGTCCGCCGGCTGACCGCCGACGGCCACGAGGTGCTCACCCGGGGCCGGGCCGACCTCGACCTGCGCGACGCCGCGGCGACGGGGGCCTACCTGAGGGACGTACGCCCGGACGCGGTCGTGCTGGCCGCCGCCAAGGTCGGCGGCATCATGGCCAACAGCACCTACCCGGTGCAGTTCCTGGAGGACAACCTCAAGATCCAGCTCAGCGTCATCGCCGGGTCGCACGCGGCCGGCGTCGGGCGCCTGCTGTTCCTCGGGTCGTCCTGCATCTACCCGAAGCTGGCCCCGCAGCCGATCAGCGAGGACGCCCTGCTGACCGGTCCGCTGGAGCCCACCAACGAGGCGTACGCGCTCGCCAAGATCGCCGGCATCGTGCAGGTCCAGTCGTACCGCAAGCAGTACGGGGCCTCGTACATCTCGGCCATGCCGACGAACCTCTACGGTCCGGGCGACAACTTCGACCTGGAGTCCTCGCACGTCCTGCCGGCGCTGATCCGCCGCTTCCACGAGGCCGCGGCCGAGGGGCGCGAGCAGGTGACGCTGTGGGGATCGGGCACCCCGCGCCGCGAGTTCCTCCACGTCGACGACCTCGCGGCCGCCTGCGCGGTGCTGTTGGAGCGCTACGACGGCGACGAGCCCGTGAACATCGGCTGCGGCGAGGACCTGACCATCAAGGCCCTCGCCGAGACGGTCGCCGAGGTGACCGGTTTCCGGGGCGAGCTCGCCTGGGACACCTCGAAGCCCGACGGGACGCCGCGCAAGCTGCTGGACGTCGGCCGCCTCACCTCGCTGGGTTGGAAGCCCGGCATCCCGCTGCGGGACGGCATCGCCTCCACGTACCGCTGGTGGCTCGACCAAAGCTGATTCCACCACGGCCCTCAGTACGCTCCGCGACCGTCGACGACGGCGCGGAGGGTACGGCCCATCACGTCGACGTCGCTGGTGAAGGACCAGTTGTCGACGTACTGGAGATCAAGCTGAATCGTTTCGTCCCAGGACAGGTCGGACCGTCCGCTGATCTGCCAGAGACCGGTCATGCCGGGCCTCACCGAGAGCCTGCGCAGCTCGACCTCGTCGTACTCCGCCACTTCCTCGGGCAGCGGCGGGCGCGGGCCCACCAGCGACATGCTGCCGGTCAGCACGTTCAGCAGCTGGGGCAGTTCGTCCATGGAGGTGCGGCGCAGCAGCCGGCCCACCCGGGTCACCCGGGGGTCGCGGCGCATCTTGAACATCAGGCCGTCGTTCTCGTTGGCCCCGGAGAGCTCCGCCTTCAGCTTGTCGGCGTCCACCACCATCGTGCGGAACTTCCACATGACGAAGGGCTCGCCGTCGCGGCCGATCCGGTTCTGGCTGTAGAAGGCGGGGCCGCGCGAGCCCAGCCGGATCGCCAGGACGACGGCGAGGAACATCGGTGACAGCAGTATCAGGCCGACTCCCGCGCCGATGCGGTCCAGTGCCGACTTGAGCAGGGGCTGCACGCCGCGGCTCACGGGCGGCGCGATCCGCAGCACGGCGAGGCCGCCGGCGGACAGGGTCTCCAGCCGCTTGATGGATATCTCGACCAGTCCCGGGAACACCGCCAGTTCGAGGCCCTCGTCGTGCAGGGCCCACGCCACGCGGCGCAGCCGTTCCCCCGCGATCCGCACGCCGGGCGCGACGAGCACGAGGTCGGCCTGGTGGCTGCGGACGGCACCGAGCACGGCGGCGGAGTCGCCGTTCGGCGCCTCGGACATCCCGTCGTCGAGCCGCGCGGCGACGGGTGTTCCGCTGGTCAGGGCGCCGGCGCCGACGGGCACCACGCCGACGACGACGTACGGGTGGTCGGTACGGGCGGCGAGGTGGGCGATGACGTGCTCGGCCGCCTCGGGTTCCCCGACCACCAGGACCCGGCTGACGGCGTGCGCCTCGCGGCGGGCCGCCGTGAGGTGGCGGTAGGTGAGCTTGTGGCAGGCGACGGTGATGAGCAGCGCCGGCAGCAGCGCCCCGAGGGCCGCCAGTCGCGGGGTGCTCTCGCCCGTCACCACCCGGGCCACGGCGAGCACCCCGATGAGAATCAGCCAGTCATGGAGGACGGGCAGGACCCCTCGGGATTCTCCGAGCACGCGGGAGGTGTAACGGCGCCTCAGCGCCTGCACGCCGGTCCACGCCAGGGCGGCGCCGAGGGCGCAGTACACGGGCCGGGCCTGCTGCGCGGCCTCGAAGACGAGGCCGACGGGCACGGCGGCGCCGAGGAAGTCGGCGGTGACTGCGGCGGGCAGGTACCAGCGGGCCTTGTCACCGAGCCGCCGTACCGGGGCGGTTGCCGGCCCATCCGACTCGGAGACTGCTCTGGCCACCCTTTGCGCAGGAAAATGGACATGCCTCATGGGCCCCCCTGGCACGTGGTCTATGACGTTGGCGCGTGCCCGCGGCTTCCCCTGGCAACGAGCGACTGTCGCACCGGGAAACAGTACGACAAACACCCGTACGGTAAATGCCGTTTGCGTTAACGAGAGCTCTCGTTGCCCAAGTGTTAGAAACCGGTATCAACCACTCCGCATATTGGACACCCCCTTCGCACGCGAAGGTGAATGGTCCGGATACCGGATACGTATCTTCGGACAACGAACCGTTTCCAGCCAACCTTTTGACGCGGCCCTGACATCACGGCCCACAGGTGGCACTCTTCGACCGTTCATCGCACCAGCCCTGATCTGCCCGGAGGCCCTACCCAGCCGTCCGGAACCCCCCTTGCAGAAGGAGTCTGCGTTGAGTCCCACCCCCCAGAGGCGTGCCACCGCGGCCGGAGCGCTCGTCGCCGCGGCAGCACTGCTCGCCGTAGGCATACAGGCCGGCAGTGCCACCGCCGACGCCACCGCGTCGCAGGCCAGCTCGGCCGCCCAGCCCAACCCGGGCGCGGCCAACCTCAAACTCAGCGCTTCGGAGCGTGCGACGCTCCTTGCCGAGGCCAACTCCACCACCGTGCAGGCGGCCAAGGCCCTGGGCCTCGGCTCCGGCGAGAAGCTGGTCGTCCGCGACGTCGTCAAGGACGCGGACGGCACCACGCACACCTCGTACGAGCGGACCTACGACGGCCTGCCCGTGCTCGGTGGTGACCTCACCGTCCACGCCAAGGGCGGTGTCACCAAGAGCATCACCAAGGCCACCAACCACGAGATCAAGGTCGCGGACACCAGCGCCTCGGTCACGCCGGCGGCCGCCGAGAGCCAGGCCGTCTCCGCCGCCAACGCCGAGGGCTCGAAGGAGGCCAAGGCCTCCAAGAGCGCCCGCAAGGTGATCTGGGCGGCCGAGGGCGCCCCGGTCCTCGCGTTCGAGACCGTCGTCGGCGGGCTCCAGCACGACGGCACCCCGAACGAGCTGCACGTGGTGACCAACGCCAAGACCGGCGCGAAGATCACCGAGTGGCAGGCCATCGAGACCGGCACCGGCAACACCATGTACAGCGGCCAGGTGACGCTCGGGACCTCGCAGTCGGGCAGCAACTACACGCTGACCGACGCCACCCGCGGCAACCACAAGACCAACAACCTCAACCGGGGCACCTCCGGCACCGGCACCCTCTTCTCGGGCACCGATGACGTCTGGGGCAACGGCGCGGCCTCCAACCTGGAGACCGCCGCCGCCGACGCGCACTACGGCGCCCAGGTGACGTGGGACTACTACAAGAACGTCCACGGCCGCAACGGCCTGCGCAACGACGGCGTCTCGCCGTACAGCCGGGTCCACTACGGCAACAACTACGTGAACGCCTTCTGGGACGACTCCTGCTTCTGCATGACGTACGGCGACGGTGACGGCAACGCCAAGCCGCTCACCTCCACCGACGTCGCGGCGCACGAGATGACCCACGGCCTCACCTCGGTCACCGGCAACATGACCTACAGCGGTGAGCCCGGCGGCCTGAACGAGGCGACCTCCGACATCTTCGCGGCGGCCGTCGAGTTCTACGCCAACAACCCGCAGGACGTCGGCGACTACCTGGTCGGCGAGAAGATCGACATCCGCGGCAACGGCACCCCGCTGCGCTACATGGACAAGCCGAGCAAGGACGGCTCGTCCAAGGACTCCTGGTACTCGGGTCTGGGCGGCATCGACGTCCACTACTCCTCGGGTCCGGCCAACCACTGGTACTACCTGGCCTCCGAGGGCTCGGGCGCCAAGGTGGTCAACGGGGTCAGCTACGACTCCCCGACCGCGGACGGCCAGCCCGTCACCGCGATCGGCCGTGACGCCGCCTCGAAGATCTGGTTCCGCGCGCTGACGGTCGGCTACTTCAAGTCGAACACGAACTACGCCGCCGCCCGCACCGCCACCCTCCAGGCCGCCGCCGACCTGTACGGCCAGGGCTCGACCACGTACAACAACGTGGCCAACGCCTGGGCCGGCGTCGCCGTCGGTGCCCGCATCGCCAACGGCGTGACGGTCACCAACCCCGGCAACCAGAACACCGTCACGGGCAGCGCGGTGAGCCTGCAGATCCAGGCGAACAGCACGAACCCGGGTGCGCTGAGCTACGCGGCGACCGGCCTGCCGGCCGGCCTGTCGATCAACTCCTCCACCGGCCTGATCTCGGGCACGGCCTCCACGGCGGGCACGTCCAACGTGACCGTCACGGTGACCGACTCGCAGGCCAAGACCGGCACGGCGGCCTTCACCTGGACCGTCGGCACCTCGCAGCCGAGCGTGTTCGAGAACACGACCGACTACGCGATCGCGGACAACTCCACGGTCGAGTCGCCGATCACGGTGAACCGCACGGGGAACGCGTCCAGCGCCCTCAAGGTGGACGTCAACATCCTCCACACCTACGTCGGTGACCTGAAGGTCGACCTGGTCGCCCCCGACGGTTCCGTCTACAACCTGCGCAACCGCACCGGCGGCAGCGCGGACAACATCATCCAGAGCTTCACCGTGAACGCCTCCTCCGAGGTCGCCCAGGGTGTCTGGAAGCTCCGTGTCGCGGACCTCGCGAGCCTCGACACCGGCAAGATCGACAGCTGGAAGCTCACCTTCTGACCCCCGCGGGGTCGGACGTGAACCAGAGCTGAACCGTCAGATCACGGGGCCGCCCGGGAGCAGACCTCCCCGGGCGGCCCTGTTCCATTGCCCGACGGCGCCGAGGGCCGGGCACGCGTCGACCGCTGGACCGCGGCCCGCCGGTGACCCGTGCCGGTGGCGGGCGCGGTGCCGCCGGCCGGCTACGCCCGGCGGCCGGTCAGGGCCAACAGCACCCGGGCCAGGGCCCTCACCTCCAGGTCCGGGTGCGGCGTACCGTCGCACAGCAGGGCGCGGTGGACGCGGCGCGGCGAGGTGGCGATGTGCTCCACCGCGGACCGGGCCTCCGCCGGCAGCATCCGCATCTCCGTCAGTGCGCGCAGCGCCTCCGGGCTCGGTGCGTGCAGGGCGCCCCGGCGGACGAGTTGGCGCGCGATCACCGGGGCCGTGTCGTGCCTGCGGCCCGTGACGCGCCAGACGGCGGCGGCCGCGTCCGCCCGGCCCTCCCGCTCCGGCGCCCCCAGCCGCTCCTCCACCAGCGGCAGCAGCGCCTTGGCGGCCGGGCCGATTTCGCCCGCCACCCGGACGGCCGCCCGGCGCCGCGCCACCGCATCCGGCAGGCCCCGTACCGCGTCCACCGCGGGCCCCGCCTCGCCCGTGACGCGGACCAGCGCCGTGGCCGCGTCCAGGTCGCCGGTCTCGGCCCGGGCCCGCAGGGCGCGCGCAGAGGCGGGTCCTCCCGCCGCGCCCAGCGCCCCCAGCACCCCGGCCGAGGCGGGCAGGAGGCGTACGAGTTCGTCCACCCGGCCGGCCGCGAGCGCAGGGAACCCCCGCAGGGCGTCCACCCACTCGGCGCGGGGCCGGTCCGCGACCCGCCGCGCCACCGGCTCGGCGTCCGGGCCGAAGACGTCCACCACGACGGACACGATCGTGCCCGGCGCGCCGAGGGGCGTGAGCGGGAGTTCGGCCGCCTCGCGCGGCAGTTCGTCCATCAACCGCAGGACGAGGGCGACGGCCCCCGGCACCCGCAGCCGCACCGCGGCGTGCGTCGCCGCCACCCGCACGGCGGGGTCCTCGGAGCGCAGGTGGGGGTCCAGCCACGGCGCGGGCCCGCCTCCGTCGAGCGCGGCGGCGACGCGCGCCACCCGGCGCAGGTCCTCCGCGTCCTTCGCCGTCGCGGCGAGCCACGGCAGTACGTCCCGTTCCCGGTCGCGCCACTGCTCGGTGAGCGCCGCGGCCAGCGGCAATCCCCGCTCCACCGCCCGGAGCGCCGCGTCGGGATCGTCCAGCAGCCGGTCCACGAGCGGCCGGTGGGCGTCGGGCCAAGGGTGGCCGTACTCCTCGACGGGCGCCGCGCCGTGGGCGTCGATCGCGGATTCCACCAGGTCCGTCGGCAGCGGCAGCGGGGCCGTGCGCAGCAGGTCCGTCACCGCCGCCCTGCGCACCGCGGGTTCCGGCGCGGACAGCAGGGCCCGGTTGCGTGCGGCCGCGGCGGCGGGCGAGACGTCGAGCAGGCCGAGGGCGGTGACGAGGTCGGCCCGTACTCCGGCGTCCCGTTCCTCCTCCATCCGGGCCCGCAACAGCGGGAGCAGCGGCAGGGAGGCCTCCTCGCAGGCGGCGACGATCCACACCATCGCGCGCCGGACCTCCGGGTCCTCGTCCGCCGTCAGGCCCAGCAGGGGTGGCAGCGCGGTGGCCACCGCCCGGCGCACCCGCCGGTGCTCGCGTCCCGCCCCGTCGGCGGCGGCGTGCAGCAGCCACAGCAGCGGCAGCCGGTGACCGGGCCCGTCGGTGACGAGGCGCGCGAGGAAGGGCACGGCCGCGGCCGTCGCCGAGTAGACGCTCCCCTGGTGGCAGAGCGAGGAGAACAGCTCCTGCGACGCCTCCTCCCGCGTGCCGGCGTCCGCCGAGCCGGCCGCCCGCAGCAGGTCGGGCACGTCGTCCGCCTGACCGTAGGCGTGTTCCAGTTCGGCCCAGTCGATGTCGTCGATCCCGTCCCCCATGCGCCCGACCCTACGGCCTGTCGTCCACGTCCACCCGACCCGCTCCGCACGGGACCTGCTGCCCCCGACGCCGGGGACCTTCGGCGCTGCCGAGCGGTACGACGGCGGGGGGATAGTGGAGTCCGGCGAACCTACGGAACCGTAGGTTCGAGTGATTCCGAGGACGTGCGCCATGCCCCAGAGCCCTACGAACGCTCCCCCCGCGCAGCGCCCCTGGCTGATCCAGGGCGGCATGGGCGTCGGCGTCTCCGGGTGGCGGCTCGCCCGGGCGGTATCCGTGACCGGGCAACTGGGCGTGGTGTCCGGCACCGCGCTGGACGTCGTACTGGCCCGCGTCCTGCAGACCGGCGACCCGGGCGGTCACGCCCGCCGCGCCCTGGCCGCCTTCCCGCTGCCGGAGCTCGCGCAGGCCGCCCTCGACTGCTGGTTCCGTGAGGAGGGCCTGCCCGACGACCGCACCCCGATGCGGACCACCCCGCGCCTGCGCGCGGCCGGCGGGTCCCCGGCGGAGGTCCTCACCGTCCTCGGCAACTTCGTCGAGGTCTGGCTCGCCAAGGAGGGACACGATGGTGTCATCGGCATCAACTACCTGGAGAAGATCCAGCTGGCCACCGCCCCCGCGATGTTCGGCGCGATCCTGGCAGGCGTCGACCACGTGCTCGTGGGCGCGGGAGTCCCCGGTCAGATCCCGACCCTCGCCACCCGATTGGCGCGCTGCGAACCCTGCGTGACCCGCGTCTCCGTCGTGGATCAGGAGGAGCCCCTGGAGCAGCTCTTCGACCCGCGGGCACTGCTCGCCGGGCACCTGCCCGGCCCTCTGCGCCGCCCGGAGGTCCTGGCCATCGTGTCGCTGCCGGTGCTCGCCGCCTACCTGGCCCGGGACGAGGCCACCCGCCCCGACGGCTTCGTGATCGAAACCAGTCGGGCCGGCGGGCACAGCGCCCCGCCGCGCGGGCCGATGACCCTGGACGCGGCGGGCGAGCCCCTCTACGGGCCGCGGGACGACCCCGACCTCGCCAGGATGGCCGCGCTCGGGTTGCCGTTCTGGCTCGCGGGCGGACAGGCCTCCCCCGAGGCGGTGGCCGCCGCCCGGGCCGCCGGGGCCGCCGGTGTCCAGATCGGCAGCGCCTTCGCGCTGTGCGAGGAGTCGGGGATGGCCCGCGGGCTGCGCGAGGAACTGCTCGGCCGCGCCCACGACGGAACCCTGACGGTCCGCAACGACCCGGGGGCCTCCCCCACCGCGTTCCCGTTCAAGGTGGCCCGACTGCCCGGCACCGTTTCCGAGCCCGAAGTGGCCGCCGCCCGGCGCCGGGTCTGCGACCTGGGATTCCTGCGCACCCCCGTCCGGGGTCCGCGCGGGCTCGTGTACCGGTGCGCGGCCGAGCCGGTGGCCGCGTACGTCCGCAAGGGCGGGGACCCGGCGGACACCGAGGGCAAGCAGTGCCTGTGCAACGGTCTGCTCGCCACCATCGGCCTCGCGCAGCGGCGGCCGGGCGGGCGGAGCGAACCCCCGCTGGTGACGATCGGCAAGGACCTGTCGTTCCTGCCCCGGCTCTCCCCCGACGCCTCCCCCTATACGGCGGCGGACGTGGTGCGGTGGCTGGAGCCGGGGGCGCGACCGTAGGACCGGCGCGGCGGCGGACGCGCGGGAGCCCGGCACCCACGGGAGTGCCGGGCCCTCGTGCTGCTACGGCGTGCGCTCAGGCGCGGCGATCAGCCGAAGTTGCGGAAGGCCGACCGGAAGAGGTCGTCCTCGTCGTAGTGGCCGGAGTCCTCGTTGTCGTCGTCGTTGTCGTGGCGGCCGTCCTGGCGGCCCCCGTGGTGGCCGTGCTCGTCGGTCGGCTTGAAGTACACGGAGCGGACGTTCAGGTTCCGCGCCGTGTCGCCCGGCTCCAGCACCTCCTGGGGCTCACCCCCGCAGCTGCGGTTCGGGAAGACCAGCGCGAGGGAGTCGGTGTCGTTCGCCACCTTGAAGGCCGGGTGGTTGCGCGTGCCCGGCAGTTGGTAGCACGTGTCGTTGTCGGCGGGTTCGATCGACCTGCGGTGTACGTCGCCCTCCTCATCGGCGTACCAGTAGTGCAGTTCGCCGAGGGAGTCGCGGTCGTGCCGGTCGCCGGCCATCGCCTGGCCCGCGGTGGGAAGCACGAGCGCGAGGCTCGCGAACAGCACGGTGGCTGTGGTGCGTAGACGCATGTGGGGATCCGTTTCTCGGGGTTCCACGGATGCCTGGCTGTCGGCATCCGCGAGACAACGTAGGAGCGGATCTCTTTGCAGAAACGATTCCGCATAAGCAACGTGTTCGATGGTTCACCCTCCCGGGGCGCCTCCCGGAGTGACCCGCGTCCGTACGGCCCACCGCCCCGCCCCGCGGTCGCGGGACGGGGCGGAACGGGTGAGCGGGACCGCGCCTCAGCGCAGCACGACACCGCCCGGGACCTCGGTGTTCACCGGGGCCGCCACCAGCCCGAGCTCGGCCGGGGAGGCCAGCAGCGGATGCGACGGCAGCACCCGCACGGTGTAACCGAAGGGGCCCGTCCGGTCGAGGGCGAGCGGACCCTCGTAGACCCACCGTCCCTCCAGGTCGGGGCCGGCGGCGGGCTTGAGCGGGAAGCTCCGCCCGTCCCGGATCACGTCCTGCGCGTCGACCCGGCCCGCGACGGCCTGCACCTCCACGTCCTCGGGCGCCAGCGAGTCGAGCGCCACCCGGACCCGCAGCGTGAGGGTGGCCCCCAGTTCGGCGGTGCCCCCGACGGGCGCCGCCGCGACGGCCTCCACGTGCTCGACGGCGACCCGCGGCCAGGCCGCCCGGACCCTACCCTTCCACCAGGCCAGGTCCCGTGCCGCGTCCGCGGTCAGGGCGCGGTGCGAACGGGCGGCCGGGGTGTAGAGCCGCTCCACGTACTCACGGACCATGCGTCCCGCGAGCACCTTCGGCCCCAGGGACACCAGGGTGCGCCGGACCATCTCGATCCACCGCACGGGCAGCCCCGTACGCCCGGTCCGGTCGTAGAACCGGGGGGCGACCCGGTTCTCGATCAGCTCGTAGAGCGCGCCGGCCTCCAGGTCGTCGCGCCGCTCCTCGTCCGTGCCGAGTCCGTCGGCGGTGGGGATGGCCCAGCCGAAGTCGGGCTCGAACCACTCGTCCCACCAGCCGTCCAGGACGGAGAGGTTGAGGCAGCCGTTGAGCGCCGCCTTCATCCCGCTGGTCCCGCAGGCCTCCAGCGGACGCAGCGGGTTGTTCAGCCAGACGTCGCAGCCCGGGTAGAGCTTCTGCGCCATGGCCATGCCGTAGTCCGGCAGGAAGACGATGCGGTGGCGCACCCGCGGGTCGTCCGAGAACCGCACCAGCTCCTGGACGAGCCGCTTCCCGCCGTCGTCCGCCGGGTGCGCCTTGCCCGCGACGACGATCTGCACGGGCCGGTCCGGGTCCAGCAGCAACCGGCGCAGCCGCTCGGGGTCGCGCAGCATCAGCGTGAGCCGCTTGTACGACGGCACGCGCCGGGCGAAGCCGATGGTCAGCACGTCCGGGTCGAGGACGGAGTCCACCCAGCCCAGTTCCGCGTCCGCGGCCCCGCGCTGCTTCCAGGAGGCGCGCAGCCGGTCCCGTACCTCCTGGACCAGTTGTTCGCGCAGCACCCGGCGCACGTCCCACACGTCCTGGTCGGCGATCTGCGCGACGGCGTCCCAGCGGGCGGAGCCGCCGACGGCGAGGGCGTCCTCGGTGCGCCCGGAACCGATCTGGCGGGCGCCGAGCCGCATGACCTCGGGGGCGACCCAGGTGGGGGCGTGCACCCCGTTGGTCACGGACGCGATGGGTACGTCGACGGGGTCGAAGCCCGGCCAGAGCCCGGCGAACATGCCCCGGCTGACCGCCCCGTGGAGGGTGGAGACGCCGTTGGCCCGCTGGGCGAGGCGCAGTCCCATGACGGCCATGTTGAACACCCCGGGATCGCCGCCCGGGTACGACTCCGCGCCGAGTTCCAGGATCCGGTCGACCGGTACGCCGGCCAGTTCGGCGGCCTCGCCGAAGTGCCGGGCGACCAGGCCCCGCTCGAAGCGGTCGATGCCGGCCGGGACGGGGGTGTGGGTGGTGAACACCGTCCCGGCGCGGACGGCTTCGACGGCGGCGTCGAAGCCGAGGCCGCGCTCCCCTTCCAGTTCCCTTATGCGTTCGAGCCCGAGGAAGCCGGCGTGTCCCTCGTTGGTGTGGAACACCTCCGGGTCCGGGTGCCCGGTGATCCGGCAGTACGTGCGCACCGCGCGCACGCCGCCGATCCCCAGCAGCATCTCCTGGAGCAACCGGTGGTCGCTGCCTCCTCCGTAGAGGCGGTCGGTCACCTCGCGGGCGACGGCGTCGTTGTCCTCGACGTCGGAGTCGAGGAGCAGCAGCGGGACCCGGCCGACGCGGGCCTGCCAGACGTGGGCGTGCAGGGAGCGGCCGCCGGGCAGGGTGAGCGAGACCCGGGCGGGGGCGCCGTCCTCCTCGCGGAGGAGCGAGACGGGCAGTTCGTTGGGATCCAGGACCGGGTAGTGCTCCTGCTGCCAGCCGTCACGGGACAGGGACTGGCGGAAGTACCCGTGGCGGTAGAGGAGTCCGACACCGATGAGGGGGACGCCGAGGTCGCTGGCGGCCTTGAGGTGGTCGCCGGCGAGGATCCCGAGCCCGCCGGAGTACTGGGGGAGGGCGGCGGTGATCCCGAACTCGGGGGAGAAGTAGGCGATCCCGGCGGGCAGGTCGGCCACGTTCTCCTGGCTCTGGTACCACCTCCCGCCGTGGAGGTAGTCATCGAGGTCGGCCACGGCGACGGCGAGCCGGCGCAGGAACCGCCGGTCGGCGGCGAGTTCCGCGAGGCGGGCCGCGGGCACGGCGCCGAGCAGCCGGACGGGATCGCCGCCGGCGGCCTGCCAGCCTTCGGGGTCGACGGATTGGAAGAGTTCGCGGGTTTCCGTATGCCAGGACCAGCGCAGGTTGCGCGCGAGTTCGGCGAGCGGAACGAGGGGTTCGGGGAGGACGGGGCGCACGGTGAATCGACGGATAGCCTTCACGTGTTCCACCTTCGCAGGGGATTACGGATCGGAGCGGCCGCACCACGCTGTGCACCCGCGCATCGCCCCCGGAAGGCTAGCGGCGAACCCCGCCCCGGACCATCCCGCCCTTCGGGCCGCGGGCCGCGCGGCGGTCAGTGCGCGGGGCCGTCGGATGTCAGGAGGGCGTCCAGGCCGGGGCGCAGCGTCGGGGGCAGGGTCGTGCGGTCCAGTGCGCGCAGGGCGGCGCGGGCCGGCGGCGACAGGAAGCGGGCGAGTTGGAGCAGGGCGCCCAGTTCGGTCTCCAGCGCGGACGCGTCCGGCTCGCGCGCGGCGGCGCGGGCCAGGGCGGCGCACAGCAGGGCGCCGGTCTCGGGGTCCCAGGAGTCGGGCCAGTCGGCGGCCCCGGCGGCGGCCAGTTCCCGGACCCGTGAGTCGGGCGCCCGCAGCAGGCGTACGTACTCCCTGGCCCGGGGGTCGGCTTCGAGCCGGTCCCACTCCCCCAGGGCGCGCGCGCCGGGACCCGAGAGCAGCACCCGCGCCGAGGCGCCGGTGTCCAGCCGGTCGGCGGCCCGGCCGTAGGACTCGATGCGCTCCAGCACCACCCAGGCCCCGAGGGGGGTGCGCAGGCTCAGGCCGGTGCGCGGTATGCCGCGCAGGCAGCGCACGACGGCCCGGGTGCCGGCGCCGAGGGGCTCCACGGGTCCGGACACCTGGAGCCGGCCCGCGCGGGCGAGCAACCGGGTCAGCACCGGGGGCGGCGACGGCATGACGGCGAGTCGGCCCAGGTCGGTGTCGTCCAGGCCGGTCTCCACGGAGGGCAGGGCCGCCAGCTGCGCGGCCAGCGCGGCGGGGTCCTCCTCCTCGCGGGCGGCGCCCACCAACGCGGCGGCCAGGACCCGTTCCGCTTCCGGCCCCCACAGGGTGGCGGCCGCGTCCCGCGCGGCGGCCTCGCGCATCCGGGGGTCGGGCGCGTGCAGGCGCCGTACGAGGGGATATTCCTGCTGCTCCATCGGACCCATGCCAGGCATTGTCGCGCCTGCGGCCCGGCCGGGCACGGGGCGGGCGCCCGCCGGCGGAATCTGTCCGTCCGCCCCGGCCGCGACGGCCCGGACGGAGTCCGGTCCGACGTCCGGTCCGGCGCCCCGTCCGACCTCCCCGACGTCCGGCCCGGGCTCCGGTCAGGCGTCCGGTCAGGCGTCGGTGGCGAGCCGGGCGTGGAGGTGCTCGTCGTGCCAACCGTCGGCGTGCAGGAGGGCGCCGCGCATGGTGCCCTCCAGCGGGAAGCCGGCCTTGACCGCGACGGCGCAGGACGCGGGGTTGCCGACCGAGTGACATATCCGCAGCCGGTGCAGACGGCACTCCTCGAACGCCCATCGGGAAACGGCCGTCACGGCCTGCCCCACCGCGCCCCGACCGCGTCCGGCCGGCAGCAGCCAGTAGAGGAACTCCGCGCTCGCGCCGGACCGATCGATGTCGGCCAAACCGACGAGGCCCACCGCCGCACCCTCGGCTCCGTCCTCGTCGGGGTGCGCCACCGCCCAGGCCGCCGCCTCCCCCGCGTCCCACCGCCGCGCCCACCGCTCGATCCGCTCGACGGCCCCGGTCGGTGTCATCGGCTCGGTCCGGTTCCAGTGCCGGATGTCGGGATCCTCGTACGCCGACGCCAGGACCTGCGCGTCCGTGTCCCGCCAGGGGCGCAGCACCATGCCGCACGGCAGCGCGAACACCGGTTGCGGCGCCACCTCCCCGCCTCGCGACGGCGCCACCCCAGGGGCGGGTGGGACGGATGGGACAGGCACCGTTTCGCCGTACATCGCTTGTTCCTCCTTGACTTGACGGAGCATCAACAGCCGGGCATCCGGTCCTTTGTGCGCCACGTGCCACTACGTACGAGTAGTTAACCAACGGCGCGGATTGGACGGGGTGTGCGTGGGGCAGGGCTCTGCGGGTACGCGCGGTACACGCACGGCGCACCCGCCCACCCCCTTTCCCCGCCACCCGAGTGAACGCGGACAGGAGCGGCCATGCCCGCAGCCCAGCCGTCTTCCGAGCGGCTAGAAACAGAGCGAACAGAGCGTGCACTACCAGCCGTGATACCGGCTGGCCTGTTGTCACCGAGCCCTGCGAACTGCCCCCAGGTGATCCCATCATGATCGGTCGCATTCCCGTGCTGGACGTCCGCCCTGCCGTCGATTGCGGCGCCAGACCCGCCAAGGCGGTCGCGGACGAAGTCTTCGAGATCTCCGCCACCGTGTTCCGCGAGGGCCACGACGCCGTGGCCGCCCATGTCGTACTGCGGGATCCGAGCGGGCGACTGCGCCCGCCGATCCCCCTCCGCGAGCTCGCCCCCGGCACCGACCGGTGGGGGGCCCGGATCTCCGCCGAGACCGAGGGGAGGTGGACGTACACCGTCGAGGCGTGGAGCGATCCCGTCGCCACTTGGCGGTCCCATGCCGCGATCAAGATCCCGGCGGACATCGACACCGGTCTCGTACTGCTCGAAGGAGCGGAGCTCTACGAACGGGCCGGCGCCAAGATTCCCAAGCGGGACGGCCGCGCGGCGGTGCTCGGCGCCGCCGCGATCATGCGCGACGAGGACCGGCCCGTCGCCGAGCGGTACACGGCCGCGCTGGCGCCCGAGGTGGACGCCGCACTCACCAGGCGCCCGTACCGGGAACTGGTCAGCGCCGCCAAACCGCTCCCGCTGCTGGTCGAACGCAAGCGGGCCCTCTTCGGTTCCTGGTACGAGATGTTCCCCCGTTCCGAGGGAGCGGTGCTGGAGCCGGGCTCGGCCCCGGTCAGCGGCACCTTCCGGACCGCCGCCGAGCGGCTGCCCGCGATCGCGGACATGGGCTTCGACGTGGTGTACCTGCCGCCCATCCACCCCATCGGCTCCACCTACCGCAAGGGTCCCAACAACACGCTTTCCGCCGGGAGTTGGGACCCGGGTGTGCCGTGGGCCATCGGTTCCACCGAGGGCGGTCACGACGCGGTCCACCCCGAGCTCGGCACCATCGAGGACTTCGACGCCTTCGTGGCCGCGGCCCGCGAGCTGCACCTGGAGATCGCGCTCGACTTCGCGCTCCAGTGCTCCCCCGACCACCCGTGGGTGGAGAAGCACCCCGACTGGTTCCGCCACCGGGCCGACGGGACGATCGCCTACGCCGAGAACCCGCCGAAGAAGTACCAGGACATCTACCCGGTCCACTTCGACACCGACATGGCCGGCATCGTCGAGGAGACCTGCCGGATCCTGCGGTACTGGATGGAGCACGGCGTCCGGATCTTCCGGGTGGACAACCCGCACACCAAGCCGGTGGTCTTCTGGCAGAAGGTGATCGCGGACATCAACAAGTCCGACCCGGACGTGATCTTCCTGGCCGAGGCCTTCACCCGGCCGGCCATGATGCGGGCGCTGGCCGCCGTCGGGTTCCAGCAGTCGTACACGTACTTCACCTGGCGCAACACGAAGGCCGAGCTGACCGAGTACGTGAGCGAACTGGCGGACGACCGTTCGGCCTCGGTCATGCGGCCGAACTTCTTCGTCAACACACCCGACATCCTGCACGAGTACCTCCAGCACGGAGGCCGCCCCGCCTTCGAGGTCCGCGCGGTCCTCGCGGCCACCCTCTCCCCCACCTGGGGGGTCTACGCGGGCTACGAGCTGTGCGAGAACGCCCCGGCCAAGGAGGGCAGCGAGGAGTACCTGGACTCCGAGAAGTACGAGTTCCGGCCACGCGACTGGGCCGCCGCCGACCGCGAGGGCCGCACCATCGCCCCGCTCATCACCACCCTGAACCAGGTGCGCCGGCGCAATCCCGCCCTCCAGCAGTTGCGGGACATCCACTTCCACTCGACCGACAACGAACAGGTGATCGCCTATTCGAAGCACGCGGGCGCCAATTCCGTACTGGTGGTCGTCAACCTCGATCCGCACCACACCCAGGAGGCGACGGTCTCGTTGGACATGCCGGTACTCGGCCTCGACTGGCACGGGTCCCTCGCGGTGCGCGACGAGCTCACCGGCGATACCTATCACTGGGGCAGGGCGAACTACGTACGCCTGGAGCCGGGCCGCACGCCCGCACACGTACTGGCCGCTCTGCGACCGTCCCCGCCCACCGGAGGGTCACCCACCACATGATGATCAACGATCCCGTCCACGACACCTTCGAGGACACCCCCGCCAAGGACCGCGACCCCGACTGGTTCAAGCGGGCGGTCTTCTACGAGGTCCTCGTCCGCTCCTTCCACGACAGCAACGGCGACGGCGTGGGTGACCTCAAGGGGCTCACCGCCAAGCTGGACTACCTCCAGTGGCTCGGCGTCGACTGCCTGTGGCTGCCGCCGTTCTTCGCCTCACCCCTGCGCGACGGGGGCTACGACGTCTCCGACTACACGTCCGTGCTGCCCGAGTTCGGTGACCTCGCCGACTTCGTGGAGTTCGTGGACGCCGCGCACACCCGCGGCATGCGGGTGATCATCGACTTCGTCATGAACCACACGAGCGATCAGCACGAGTGGTTCCAGCAGTCGCGCAAGGACCCCGACGGGCCCTACGGCGACTACTACATGTGGGCCGACAACGACAAGCAGTACCAGGACGCCCGCATCATCTTCGTCGACACCGAGAGCTCGAACTGGACGTACGACCCCGTACGCAAGCAGTACTACTGGCACCGCTTCTTCTCGCACCAGCCGGACCTCAACTACGAGAACCCGGCCGTCGTCGAGGAGATCGTGTCCGCCCTGCGCTTCTGGCTGGACCTCGGCATCGACGGCTTCCGCCTCGACGCCGTGCCCTACCTGTACGCCGAGGAGGGCACCAACTGCGAGAACCTCCCGCGCACCCACACCCTCCTCAAGCGGGTCCGGGCGGAGATCGACGCGCACTACCCGGACACCGTGCTGCTCGCCGAGGCCAACCAGTGGCCCGAGGACGTCGTCGACTACTTCGGGGACTACGCGAAGGGCGGGGACGAGTGCCACATGGCGTTCCACTTCCCCGTCATGCCGCGCATCTTCATGGCCGTGCGAAGAGAGTCCCGCTACCCCGTCTCGGAGATCCTGGCGAAGACCCCGGCGATCCCGGACCGCTGCCAGTGGGGCATCTTCCTGCGCAACCACGACGAGCTGACCCTCGAAATGGTCACGGACGAAGAGCGCGACTACATGTACGCCGAGTACGCCAAGGACCCGCGGATGCGGGCCAACATCGGCATCCGGCGCCGGCTCGCCCCGCTCCTGGACAACGACCGCAACCAGATCGAGCTGTTCACCGCCCTGCTGCTGTCCCTGCCCGGCTCGCCGATCCTCTACTACGGCGACGAGATCGGCATGGGCGACAACATCTGGCTCGGCGACCGCGACGGCGTCCGCACGCCGATGCAGTGGACCCCGGACCGCAACGCCGGTTTCTCCTCGTGCGATCCGGGCAGGCTGAACCTGCCGGTCATCATGGACCCGGTCTACGGGTACCAGGTCACCAACGTCGAGGCGGCCATGGCATCGCCCTCGTCGCTGTTGCACTGGACCCGGCGACTGATCGAGATCCGCAAGGCGAACCCCGCCTTCGGACTCGGCTCGTACACGGAACTGCCCTCGTCCAACCCGGCGGTACTCGCGTTCCTCCGCGAGTTCGGCGACGACCTGGTGCTGTGCGTGCACAACTTCTCGCGCTTCGCGCAGCCCACGGAGCTGGATCTCCGGTCGTTCAACGGGCGGGTCCCGGTGGAGCTCACGGGTGACGTGCGCTTCCCGCCGATCGGTGAGTGGCCGTACCTGCTGACCCTGGCGGGCCACGGCTTCTACTGGTTCCGCCTGCGGAGCGACCAGCGCGCCGACTGACGGACCGAGCAGGGGGGCGGGCACTCCTTTGGGTCAATCGCCCGCCCCTGTACGGATCATCCTGACCCGACACTCGCACATACCGGAGAAGCAACTGCCGCACATCCGGGACACTCTGCGCATTCTGTGACGGCCCGGGGAAAGGACGCGACGCCATGTCGGAGGCTGCATCCGCCCGGAGCCGGCTGACGGCCGACCGGGCCGCCGGGATCGGCCCGCTGGAACCGATGCTGAGGGCCTGGTTGCCCGCACAGCGCTGGTTCGCGGGCAAGGGCCGCACCATCAGCAGGTTGAGGGCCGTTTCGGCGGCCGAACTGCTGCCGCCGGGATCCGTTCCCGGCCTGCTCCACCTGCTCCTCGACGTGGACGGGGACTGCTACCAGCTGCTGCTGGGCATCCGCCCGTCCCCGCTCCCGCCCGCCCTCGCGCCCGCACTGATCGGGACCGCCGAGGACGGCCCGTACGCGGGCAGGGCGGTCTACGAGGCGCTGGGCGACCCCCGGCTCGCCGCCATGCTGTTGGAGCGACTGCGCTCCCCCGGCACCCTCGGCCCGCTCCGCTTCGACCGGGACCCGCAGGCCCCGGTACCGGCCGGGCTGCAGCCCCGGCCGCTCTCGGGGGAGCAGACCAACTCCTCCCTCATCTACGGAGATTCGTTCATCCTCAAGGTGTTCCGCAGGGTCGGACCGGGCGTCAACCCGGACCTGGAGCTGCCCAGAGCGCTGGCCGCCGCCGGCTGCTCCCGGGTGCCCGCGCCCGTCGCCTGGTACGAGGCCGAGCTGCCCGGGGCAGAACCGTTGACCCTGGGCGTGCTCCAGCCGTACCTGCGCGGCTCCCACGACGGTTGGCAGCTGGCCCTGCGCCGGCTGGGCGCCGGCGCCGACTTCACCGCGGAGGCGCACGCGCTGGGCCGGGCCACCGCCGAGGTGCACAGCGCCCTCGCCTCCGCCCTGCCCACCATCGCGCTCGGGCCCGAGCAGACCGCCCGGCTCGCCGCCGGGATGACGGCCCGGCTCGCCGCGACGGCGCGCGAGGTCCCCGCGCTCCAGCCCTACGAGGCCGGCCTGCGCGGCGCCTTCGACGCGCTGGCCGCCTCCCGGGGCGCCGGGGTGCCCGCCCAGCGCATCCACGGCGACCTGCACCTGGGCCAGACCCTGCGCACCGCCGACGGCACCTGGGCGCTGATCGACTTCGAGGGCGAACCGGCCCGCTCGTTGGCCGACCGGCGCCGACCCGAACCGGCCGTGCGCGACATCGCCGGGATACTGCGTTCCTTCGACTACGCCGCCCGCTCGCACCGGCCGTTCGCCCCCGCCTGGGCGGACGCCTGCCGGGCCGCGTTCTGCGAGGGCTACGCCCGCACCACCGGCCGCGATCCGCGCGAGGACCCCGTCCTGTTGCGCGCGTACGAGACCGACAAGGCGGTGTACGAGGCCCGCTACGAGTCCCGGCACCGCCCCGACTGGCTGCACGTCCCCATGGCGGCGATCCGCCGCCTGTCGGAACCGCAGCGGCCCGCCCACCGCGTGCCGCCGAACCCGCCCGCCACCGGTTCCGTCTCCCCCCACCCCCATCCGAAGCCCCCGAGGAGGCCGCTCGCGTGAGCGCCGCACGACAGCCGTCACCGACCGTCCGCGACGAGACCGCACCCGAGGCCGGGAAGAAGCCGCGGACCCCGCGGGCCCGGCGGGCAACCCCGCAGCACGGCGTGCGACCCGCCCCGGCCCTCGCCGGCGAGGAACGCGCCCGGCTGCTGGAGGGCCGCCACCACGACCCGCACGGGGTGCTGGGCGCGCGTGCCCAGCGCGGCGGGGTGGCCTTCCGGGTGCTGCGTCCGTACGCGAAGTCCGTCACGATCGTGGCGAAGGGGCTGCGGGCCGAGCTCTTCGACGACGGGGACGGGCTGTTCTCGGGGCTGCTGCCGCTGACCGGCGTCCCGGACTACCGGCTGCTGGTGACGTACGACAGCGACGAGGTGGAGCTCCACGACCCGTACCGGTTCCTGCCCGCCCTCGGTGAGCTGGACCTGCACCTGATCGGCGAGGGCCGGCACGAGGAGCTGTGGACGGCGCTCGGCTCGGAGCCCATGGAACACCAGGGCGTGACGGGCACCCGGTTCACCGTGTGGGCGCCGAACGCCCAGGGCGTCCGGGTCACCGGTGACTTCTCGTACTGGGACTCGGTCGCCTTCCCGATGCGCTCGCTCGGCTCGACCGGCGTGTGGGAGCTGTTCCTGCCGGGGGTGGGCGAGGGGACCCTGTACAAGTACGACATCACGCGCCCGGACGGCAGCCACACCCTGCGCGCCGACCCGATGGCCCGGTACGCGGAGGTCCCCCCGGCCACCGCGTCGGTGGTGACCGCCTCCCGGTACGAGTGGCAGGACGCCGACTGGATGCTGACGCGCGGCGAGCGCCCCCCGCACCAGGCGCCGTTCTCGGTGTACGAACTGCACCTGGCCTCCTGGCGGCCGGGGCTAGGCTACCGGCAGCTCGCCGAGCAGTTGCCCGCGTACGTCAAGGAGCTGGGCTTCACGCACGTGGAGCTGATGCCGGTCGCCGAGCACCCCTTCGGCGGCTCCTGGGGCTACCAGGTCACCGGCTTCTACGCGCCGACCTCGCGGATGGGCACCCCGGACGACTTCCGGTTCCTGGTGGACTCGCTGCACCGGGCGGGCATCGGGGTGATCGTGGACTGGGTGCCCGCGCACTTCCCGCGCGACGAGTGGGCGCTCGCCGAGTTCGACGGTCGGCCGCTGTACGAGCACGGCGACCCGCAACGGGCCGCGCACCCGGACTGGGGGACGCTGGAGTTCGACTACGGCCGCAAGGAGGTCCGCAACTTCCTCGTCGCCAACGCCGTGTACTGGTGCCAGGAGTTCCACGTGGACGGCCTGCGCGTGGACGCGGTGGCCTCGATGCTGTACCTGGACTACTCGCGCGAGGACGGCCAGTGGTCGCCGAACGAGCACGGCGGCCGGGAGAACCTGGACGCGGTGGCCTTCCTGCAGGAGATGAACGCGACGGTCTACCGGCGCTGCCCGGGAGTGGTGACGGTCGCGGAGGAGTCCACGGCGTGGGACGGGGTGACCCGGCCGACGGACTCGGGCGGGCTCGGCTTCGGCCTGAAGTGGAACATGGGCTGGATGCACGACACCTTGCGGTACGTGTCGAAGGAGCCGGTGCACCGCAAGTACCACCACAACGACATGACGTTCGGGATGGTGTACGCGTTCAGCGAGAACTACGTGCTGCCGATCTCGCACGACGAGGTGGTGCACGGCAAGCGGTCGCTGGTGTCGAAGATGCCGGGCGACTGGTGGCAGCAGCGGGCCACGCACCGGGCGTACCTGGGATTCATGTGGGCCCACCCCGGCAAGCAACTGCTCTTCATGGGGCAGGAGTTCGCGCAGGGTTCGGAGTGGTCGGAGTCGCACGGGCCGGACTGGTGGCTGCTGGACTCCTCCTACTCCGCGGCCGGCGACCACCGGGGCGTGCGCGACCTCGTCCGGGACCTGAACCGTACGTACGGCGCGACGCCCGCGCTGTGGGAGCGGGACACCGTGCCGGAGGGCTTCGCCTGGGTGGCGGGGGACGCCGCCGAGGACAACGTGCTGGCGTTCCTGCGGTTCGCGCAGGACGGTTCGCAGCTGCTGTGCGTCTCGAACTTCTCCCCGGTGGTCCGGCACGCGTACCGGATCGGGGTGCCCGAGGAGGTGCCCGCGTGGCGGGAGGTCCTCAACACCGACCTGGAGGCGTACGGCGGGAGCGGCATCCACCACGCCCGGCCGCTGCTGCCGGAACCGGTTCCGGCGCAGGGGCGGGCGACCAGCCTGCGGCTGACGCTCCCGCCGATGGCTACGGTCTGGCTCAGGCCGTAGCGAGCTGCTCCCGCAGTTCCAGGAGGAGCTTGCGCTTGGGTCGGGCCCCGACCATCTGCCGGACGGGTTCGCCGTCGCGGAAGACGAGCAGGGTCGGCATGGACAGCACCCCGTACCGCGTGACGGTGTCGGGGTTGCCGTCCGCGTCGATCACGACGACCTTGAGGCGGTCGGCCTCCTCCTCGGCGACGGCCGCCAGGACGGGTGCGAGTTGGCGGCAGGGTCCGCACCAGGCGGCGGTGAACTCCACCAGTACGGTGCGGCGCCGTTCCCGCAGGACCTCGGCGTCGAAGTCGGCGTCGGTCACCTCGATGACGGCGGACCTGCGGTCGGTCGTCCCGGTGTGGGCCATGGTGTTCCCTCTCCTCGTGGGCGGTGTTCGGTGGGGTGCCGGCCGGTCAGCCGGTCATCTCGCAGCGCGGCGCGGCCGTCGCTCCGGCGGCCTCCTCGGCGCCGGCCAGCTGATGGGCGACCTGTTCCCGTACGTCGGCCAGTCGGCCGATGAGTTCGTCGAGCTCCGCGAGCTTGCGGCGGTAGACGGCGAGGGAGGCCGGGCAGGAGTCGCCGGCCGGGTGGCCGGCCCGCAGGCAGTCGACGAACGGGCGGGTCTCCTCCAGCTCGAAGCCGAAGTCCTGGAGCATCCGGATCTGGCGCAGCAGGCGCAGGTCGTCCTCGTCGTAGGTGCGGTGGCCGTTGTCGGCGCGCCGCGCGGTGAGGAGGCCGCGGCTCTCGTAGTAGCGCAGCGTCCGCGTGCTGGTCCCGGCCCGTCCGGCCAGTTCTCCGATTCGCATGGTCCGACCGTAGGGCTTGACGCCGACGTCAAGGCAAGGGTGCGGTCGGTGGTGCGGCGGGGCCCTCGCCACCCCCGTATGCGAGGGCCCCCGATATGGATCACGTACGGGGCGGACGGCGGGTTCAGGCCTTGTGACGGGGATCACTTGCCGGGTATGGCCGGGCACCTGAAATGGAGTGGCTAAATCCGTACGCTGTGAATGGATCTTCTCTTGATCCGGTTACCGGACAGTCGCAGGGAAACCCGGCCAAAGGGCTTATCCCAATAGGACTTTCCTACGAGTTATGAGCTTGTTTGAACGGTTGGTAGTCGCCAAGCCTTGGCCACTTCTACCGTGTGCCCTGTGCACTCCAGCCCACCTTTCAATGCCCCCGCCGCGCGTCGTCTGCGCGCGGCCCTGGGCATGGCTCCCGGTCATGTCGCCTATGGCCTGCGGGCCCAGTACGGACTGCTCGTCGCGCCCGAGACCGTGATGGCCTGGGAGCGCGGCGAACTGTCGCCGAGCTCGACCGAGCTCACGGCCCTCGCCGGCGTGCTCTGGTGTTCCCCGGCGGAACTGCTCGCCGAGCCGGTCACCCTGCGGGAACACCGCGTCGCCCGCGGCTTCGACCCCGACGACCTGGCCCGGCGGGTCGGCCTCGACGCGAACGCCTACCAGAAGATGGAGGACACCGGACGCTGGAAGGGCAACGAGCGGCAGTCCGCCGCCCTGGCCTCGGTGCTCGGCCTGACACTGGCCCAGTTCATCACGGCGACCGGCAAGCACGACGAGCTCACCGACCTGCTGCGCAGCGCGGTGACCACCCGCTGGCAGGCGTACGTGAAACCGCTCGCCAAGCTGCTCCCGGTGCCCAAGGCCAACCTGGAGCGGGCCCTGGAGCTCCTGCACGGCGACTACCAGGCCCGGATGGTGGCCACCCTGAGCTGGGGCGGCGCCGAGGGCGGCGCCTCGGCCGGCACCTCGGGCCGGGAGTTCCTCGCGGAGATCACCGACCGGTTCTGGGCGCTGGTCGGCGGTGCGTGATAGGACACACCGCGGCCCCGCCGACCGGAACGGCGAACGACCCCGGGCGCTCCGCGGGGGAGGCGCACCGGGGTCGTTCGGCGGGTGAAGAGGGGCCGGAGGTCCCGGCGGCCCGGGCCGGTCAGAAGACCGACTCGGCCTCGTACATCCGGTCCTCGGGGACGGTCTTCAGCTCGGTGACGGCGTGGGCCAGCGGGGCCATCACGATGTCGGTGCCGCGCAGCGCGGTCATGTTGCCGAACTCGCCGCGGTGGACGGCCTCCACCGCGTGCCAGCCGAAGCGGGTCGCGAGGACGCGGTCGTAGGCGGTGGGGGTGCCGCCGCGCTGGACGTGGCCGAGGATGACCGGACGGGCCTCCTTGCCGAGCCGGTGTTCCAGCTCGACGGCGAGCCGGTTGCCGATGCCGGCGAAGCGCTCGTGTCCGTACTGGTCGATGGCGCCCTTCTCGTACGGCATGGAGCCCTCGGCCGGGTGCGCGCCCTCCGCCACGCAGACGACGGCGAACTTCTTGCCCCGCGCGAAGCGTTCCTCGACCATCTTGACCAGGGCGTCCACCTCGAAGGGGCGCTCGGGCAGGCAGATTCCGTGGGCGCCGCCGGCCATGCCGGACTCCAGGGCGATCCAGCCGGCGTGCCGGCCCATGACCTCGACGACCATCACGCGCTGGTGCGATTCGGCGGTGGTCTTCAGCCGGTCGATGGCCTCGGTGGCCACCATGACGGCGGTGTCGAAACCGAAGGTGCGGTCCGTGGAGGAGATGTCGTTGTCGATGGTCTTCGGAACGCCGACGACGGGCATCCCGGCGTCCGACAGCATGCGCGCGGCGGTCAGGGTGCCCTCGCCGCCGATCGGGATCAGCGCGTCGATCTCGTACCGCCTGGCCAACTCGGCCGCGTTCTCGGCGGCTTCGTGGAGGCGGGCGCGCTCCATTCGGGCCGAACCGAGGATCGTGCCGCCGCGGGCGAGGATGCCGCTGACGGCGTTGATGTCGAGGGGGCGGACATGGCCGTCGAGGAGGCCCTTGAACCCGTCCTCGAAGCCGATGACCTCGTCCCCGTGGCCGACGACGGCACGGTGTACGACCGACCGGATGACAGCGTTCAGGCCAGGGCAGTCGCCGCCTGCGGTGAGAACTCCGATACGCATCGTCCTGTGTCTCCTGCTCCTGGTCGTACCCGGCCGTACGCGTGCGGGCGGACAGCCGTACATATGAAGGGCGTATTGATGGCGCCTGTCCGATTGTTCCACGTGCCCGGGGGGCAGCGCTCTTCGCGCCACTCCGCCCACCGGGCCTTTCGACCCCCTTCCAGGGCCTTTGTTCCGGCGGGCGCCCTATCCATTGGCGGAGGTATTGTCAAGGGGTCGAGCCCAACCCATTCGGGATGAGCGACGCACGGATCGGCCCGCCGCACGGTGGGGCGCCACGACCATCACAGACCACGGACGGAGAGCACGCGTGACGCGCAGCGTGTACGTGACCGGTATCGAACGGGGTGACGGCCGTCAGGTCGTCGAGCTGGGGATCATGGAGCTCCTGACCCGGCAGACGGGCCGGGTGGGCGTGTACCGCCCCCTGCTCCACGACGCCCCGGACCGGCTCTTCGACCTGCTCAAGGCCCGCTACCGGATCGAGCAGGACGCGGCCACCGCCTACGGCATGGAGTACCACGAGGCCTCCGCCATCCTGGCCGAGAAGGGCACCGACGAGCTGGTCTCCCGACTGGTCGACCGCTTCCACCGGGTGGCCCGCGACTACGAGGTCATGCTGGTCCTCGGCACCGACTACGCCGACACGAACCTCCCCGACGAGCTGGCGCTGAACGCCCGCCTCGCCAACGAGCTGGGCGCGGTCGTGGTCCCCGTCGTGGGCGGCACCAAGCACCCGGCCGAGGCCGTGCGCGCCGAGACCCGCAACGCGTACCGCGCCTACGAGAGCCTGGGCTGCCACGTCGTCGCGATGGTCGTGAACCGGGTGGCCGCCGAGGACCGGGACGTCATAGCCGAACGGCTGGCGGCCCGGCTCCCCGTCCCCTGCTACGTGCTGCCGGACGACAAGTCCCTGTCCGCCCCGACCGTCGCGCAGATCACCCGCGCGCTCGGCGGCGAGGTGCTCCTGGGCGACGACGCCGGGCTGGCGCGCGACGCCGTCGACTTCGTCTTCGGCGGTGCGATGCTGCCGAACTTCCTGAACGCCCTGACCCCCGGCTGCCTGGTCGTCACCCCCGGGGACCGCTCGGACCTGGTCATCGGCGCGCTCGCCGCGCACACCTCCGGGACCCCGCCGATCGCCGGCGTACTGCTGACCCTGAACGAGCGGCCGGGCCAGGACATCCTGACGCTGGCCTCGAAGCTGGCGCCCGGCACACCCGTCGTCTCGGTGGCCGGCAACAGCTTCCCGACCGCCGCCGAGCTGTTCTCGCTGCAGAGCCGGCTGAACTCGGCGACGCCGCGCAAGCTGGAGACCGCGCTCGGCCTCTTCGAGCGGCACGTCGACACCACCGAGCTGCGCGGACTGCTGTCGGTGGCCCGCTCGGAGCGCGTCACCCCGATGATGTTCGAGCACGAGCTGCTGGAGCGGGCCCGCTCCGAGCGGCGCCGCGTGGTGCTGCCCGAAGGCACCGAGGAGCGGGTGCTGCGCGCCGCGGACGTGGTGCTGCGCCGCGGGGTCTGCGACCTGACCCTGCTGGGCGAGGAGCCGGCCATCCTGAAGAAGGCGGCCGACCTGGGCATCGACATCTCGGGCGCGCAGCTGATCGACCCCGCGACCTCGCCGCTGCGGGAACGGTTCGCCGAGTACTACGCGAAGGCCCGCGCGCACAAGGGGATGACCGTCGAGCTGGCCAACGACGTGGTCACCGACGTCAATTACTTCGGCACCCTGATGGTTCAGGAGGGGCTCGCCGACGGCATGGTTTCCGGCTCGGTGCACTCCACCGCGGCCACCATCCGGCCCGCCTTCGAGATCATCAAGACCAAGCCCGAGGCGGCGATCGTCTCCTCGGTCTTCTTCATGTGCCTGGCCGACAAGGTCCTCGTCTACGGTGACTGCGCGGTCAATCCGGACCCCAACGCCGAACAGCTCGCGGACATCGCCGTGCAGGCCTCCGCCACCGCCGCCGCGTTCGGCGTCGAGCCGCGGATCGCGATGCTCTCGTACTCCACCGGCACCTCGGGTTCCGGGGCGGACGTGGACAAGGTGCGCAAGGCCACCGAGATCGTCCGCTCGCAGCGGCCCGACCTGTTGATCGAGGGGCCGATCCAGTACGACGCCGCCGTCGAGCCCTCGGTCGCCGCGACCAAGCTGCCCGGGTCCGAGGTGGCCGGGCGGGCGACCGTGCTGATCTTCCCCGACCTCAACACGGGCAACAACACCTACAAGGCCGTGCAGCGTTCGGCCGGCGCCGTCGCCGTCGGCCCGGTCCTCCAGGGTCTGCGCAAGCCGGTCAACGACCTCTCGCGGGGAGCGCTGGTGCAGGACATCGTCACCACCGTGGCGATCACCGCGATCCAGGCGCAGAGCCAGGGCGCTCTACCCCAGGACGCCCCCTCACCGGCCACCCCCGGCGCCTGACGGGCGGCGCCCGGCCCCCCGCCCGCGCCCCGCACCGGCCCCGTCCGCACCCCCCCACCGACCGCGACAAGGAAAGACCCACATCGTGACCGCATCGCGCGTACTCGTCCTCAACTCCGGCTCCTCGTCGCTGAAGTACCAGCTCCTCGACATGGCGGACCGGTCCCGGCCGGCAGCCGGCCTGGTGGAGCGCATCGGCGAGGACACCTCGCGGCTCACCCACGAGCCGCTGACCGGGCCCGGCGCCGCGGGAGGCAAGCGCGAGCGGCTCGGTCCGATCGCCGACCACGGGGCCGCGCTCAAGGCGGTCGCGGCGGAACTGGCCGCCGACGGGATGGGGCTGGACTCCCCCGAGCTGCTCGCCGTGGGCCACCGCGTGGTGCACGGCGGGACCCGCTTCACCGAGCCGACGGTCATCGACGACGAGGTCCTGGCGGAGATCCGCAGCCTGATCCCGCTCGCCCCGCTGCACAACCCGGCGAACGTCACCGGCATCGAGGTGGCGCGCGCGCTGCGCCCGGACCTCCCGCAGGTCGCGGTCTTCGACACCGCGTTCCACTCGACGATGCCGGAGCACGTCGCGCGGTACGCGATCGACGCGGCCACGGCCGACAAGTACGCCATCCGGCGGTACGGCTTCCACGGCACCTCCCACGCCTACGTCTCCCGGGCGGCCGCCGCGCTGCTGGGCAGGCCGGTGGAGGACGTGAACGTGATCGTGCTGCACCTGGGCAACGGTGCGTCCGCGTCGGCCGTGCGGGGCGGGGTCTGCGTGGAGACGTCCATGGGGCTGACCCCGCTGGAGGGTCTGGTCATGGGGACCCGTTCGGGCGACCTGGACCCGGCGGTGATCTTCCACCTGGCGCGGGTGGGCGGCCTGTCCATCGACGAGATCGACTCGCTGCTCAACAAGAAGAGCGGTCTGCTGGGTCTGTGCGGCGACAACGACATGCGCGAGGTGCAGCGGCGGGCCGACGGGGGCGACACTGCCGCCCGGCTGGCCCTGGACGCGTACGCGCACCGGCTGAAGAAGTACATCGGCGCCTACACGGCGGTGCTGGGCCGGGTGGACGCGGTGGTGTTCACCGCGGGCGTCGGCGAGAACGCCGCGCAAATCCGGGCAGCAGCGGTGCGGGGGCTGGAGGAGCTCGGCCTGGCGCTGGACCTGGAGGCCAACGCGGCGAGGTCCTCGGAGCCCCGACTGGTGTCGGCGGAGTACGCCCGGGTGGCGGTGGCCGTGATCCCCACCGATGAGGAACTGGAGATCGCCACCCAGGTGCACGCGCTGGTTACCCACTAGTCACTTGGACTTTCCACCAGACGGAATATTCCGCTACGAAACAAACGGATAGGATCCGCTTCATGCGCCGTTCCAAAATCGTCTGCACGCTGGGCCCCGCCGTCGACTCGTATGAGCAGCTGAAAGCGCTCATCGAGGCAGGTATGAACGTGGCCCGATTCAACTTCAGCCACGGATCCCAGGCAGAACACCAGGAGCGGTACGACCGCGTCCGGAAGGTCTCCGAGGACACCGGCCGTGCGGTCGGCGTCCTCGCCGACCTCCAGGGTCCGAAGATCCGCCTGGAAACCTTCGCCGAGGGTCCCGTCGAGCTGGTGCGCGGTGACGAGTTCACCATCACCATCGAGGACGTCCCCGGTGACAAGTCCATCTGCGGCACCACCTACAAGGGTCTCCCGGGCGACGTGTCCAAGGGTGACCAGGTCCTGATCAACGACGGCAACGTCGAGCTCCGCGTGACCGAGGTCGAGGGCCCCCGGGTCAAGACCATCGTCATCGAGGGCGGTGTCATCTCGGACCACAAGGGCATCAACCTGCCGGGTGCCGCCGTGAACGTCCCCGCCCTGTCGGAGAAGGACGTCGACGACCTGCGGTTCGCCCTGCGGATGGGCTGCGACATGGTCGCCCTGTCCTTCGTCCGGGACGCCAACGACGTCAAGGACGTCCACAAGGTCATGGACGAGGAGGGCCGCCGGGTCCCCGTCATCGCCAAGGTCGAGAAGCCGCAGGCCGTCGAGAACATGGCCGCCGTGGTGGACGCCTTCGACGCGGTCATGGTGGCCCGTGGCGACCTGGCCGTCGAGTACCCGCTCGAAAAGGTCCCGATGGTCCAGAAGCGGCTCATCGAGATGTGCCGCCGCAACGCCAAGCCGGTGATCGTCGCGACCCAGATGATGGAGTCGATGATCACCAACTCACGCCCGACGCGCGCCGAGGCCTCCGACGTCGCCAACGCCATCCTCGACGGCGCGGACGCGGTCATGCTGTCCGCCGAGTCCTCGGTCGGTGCCTACCCGATCGAGACCGTCAAGACGATGTCGAAGATCGTCACGGCGGCCGAGGAGGAGCTCCTGTCCAAGGGCCTCCAGCCGCTGGTCCCGGGCAAGAAGCCCCGTACCCAGGGCGGCTCCGTCGCCCGCGCGGCCTGCGAGATCGCGGACTTCCTCGACGGCAAGGCGCTCATCGCCTTCACCCAGTCCGGGGACACGGCCCGCCGGCTCTCGCGCTACCGCGCGACCCAGCCGATCCTGGCTTTCACCACGGACGTCAACACCCGCAACCAGCTCACGCTGAGCTGGGGCGTCGAGTCCTACGTCGTCCCGCACGTGGACAACACGGACGCGATGGTCGACCTCGTGGACGGCGAGCTGCACAAGCTGGCCCGCTACAACGAGGGCGACACCATGGTCATCACGGCCGGCTCGCCCCCCGGCGTCCCGGGCACCACCAACATGGTGCGCGTCCACCACGTCGGCGGATCCACCCGCGACTGATCCCGCCGGCTCCAGGGCCGAACCGACTCTGCCGCACAGAGACCGAGGGCGGCACCCCGGATCATCGGGGTGCCGCCCTCGGTGCGCGTGCCGCGCCGTCCGGCTACTTCGGGCCGATGTAGTTCTTGAGGCCCGGGACGGTGAGGTTGCCGCCGAACTGGCCGGCCTGGACGACCTTGACGTTCGTGAAGAACGCGAACGGGACGTTCAGCGGCGGCGGGCTGTTCGGGGTGAACTCGATCGGGATGAGCCCGAACAGGTTCCCCTTGAGGCTCTCGGTGTACATCGTCACCTTGCCGCCGCGGATGGTGGACGTGGAACCCGGTCGGGACTTCAGCTGAGCGGTGTTCGCGCCCGTCCCGACCGTTTGGTACAGGTCCTTGATGTCGAGCGAGTCCGCCGTGAACTTCAGGACCTTCTTGGTCTTGCCGCCCGCCGTCTTCACCTCGACGATGCCCTCGTAGTCGAGGCCGTAGAGGGTCAGCAGCGAGCTGTCGAGGTACCAGGGCTCGTCGGGCAGGAGCGGTACGCCCTGCTCCAACTTGGCGTCGGCCAGCGCCTTGGCGTCGTAGGTCGGGCAGGGGAAGGGTTCCTTCCCGTCCGGGTCCTTCGTGGCCTCGGCGTCGTCCTTGTCCTTGTCCTTGTCCTTGTCGGCGTCGTCCTTGTCGGCCTTGTCCTTGTCGGCGTCGTCGGCGTCGGCGTCCTTCGGGTCCTTGACGGGCGTCTTGCCCGTCTCGTCCTTGGGGGACTTGGCGGTGTCCTTGACGTCCTGCGGCAGCTCCTTGACCGGCACGCCGGCCTTCTTCGCCGCGTCGCGGATCGCGTCCGCGGCCGGGTCCGGGGTCTGCGCGGCGCTCGGGGTGGGCGCGGGCGTCGGGGTGACCGGCTTCTTCGCGTCCTGGAGGGGCTTGCCGAGTTCGTCGAAGAAGCCCTTGACGGCATCCCCGACACCCAGCGGGTCCAGCGGATTGGGCGTCTTCGACGCCGCGGGGGACGGGGCGGTGCTCGTGGAGGGCGCCGCCGTGGGGCTCTGCTTCCCGGTCGTCGCGGCCCCGGAGGGCTTGGCGACGGAGGGGGTCTTCGACGCCGAGGGGGTCGCCCCCGGCTTCGGTGCGCCGGTCGCGCTCGGCGAGGGGCCGGCGCTGGGCGACGTACTCGGTGACGGGGTCTTCGACGGGGAACCGCTCGGTGACGGCGAGGCCGACTCCGACTCCGCGGGTTCGTCGGAGCGCGTCACGCACGGTCCCGGCGCGAAGGGGATGTCCTTCTCGTCGGCCAGTGCCATCTTCGGGGCCATGCCCATCCCGACGAACACCGCCGTCGGCATCGCCGCCAGCGCCATCGTCTTGCCGACGGGTATCTGGAGCTTGTTCAGCAGCGACTTCCTGGGCGCCGCGTGCCGCGGGCCCTTTCTCTCACGGGACTCTGCGCCTGGGGCCACGCCCCGCTGCGTCTCGTCACCCCGCACTGTTCCTCCCGCCATCGGCGTGGGCAGTCGTCTCGGTCACGTGCGCCGTTTCCGTGTCGCGGGGAGCCGGGATGCCGTACGGGTTGCCCGCCGGCACCTGTGCCTTGGCCTCCGCCTGGGCGGCCGCCTCAGCCTCAGCCTCGGCCTCCGCCGCTTCCGCCTCCTCGTCCACCGGTTCGCCGGGAGCCCAGGACAGTGCGAGGGCGCCGCCGATCATGGAGGACAGGAAGCCCATGAAGAAGCCACCGAGGTTGGAGACCGGGATCGACACCAGGGCCAGCAGGATCGCGGCTACACCCGCGAAGACGCGGATGGTCTGCTGGAACCAGAGGGCCAGCCCGAGCGTGATCAGCAGGACCCCGATGATCAGCGCGCCGGCCCCGCCCGTCGTGGCCATCGCGAGGGTGACGTTGCCCAGCCTCAGGTCCGCGTACGGGAAGTAGGCGATCGGTACACCGCCGAGGAGCGTGAACAGGCCCGCCCAGAAGGGACGTCGGCCTCTCCAGGCGCGGAATTGGTAGTACACCACGGTGAGCCAAGCGTCGTCTGCGGCGCGAACCGGGGCCTGGGGGTTCATGGACAACAGCTCCCTGGAAACGGTGGTACGGAGAACTATGTGGAGCCCGCGGGGGCGGACGGCGACGGCTGCCGCCGTCCGCCCCCGCGGTCACGCACCGGGACCGATTACTTCTCGTCCTGGTAGCACGGCTGGTCGCCGCCGAGCAGACGCAGCTTCAGGTCGGGCAGCTTGAAGGTGCCCGCCGTGGTCGCCCACGCCTTCTGCCGGACGTTCGACAGGACGGCCTTGTCCGCACGCTGGGAGAACGCGTACGGGCTGGTGACCGTACCGGCCTGAGGCTTCGTCTTGTGGCTCGGGTCACCGACCGCGACACCGATGTCAAGGTTCTTGAACTCGGCGTCGGTGTCGAGCTCCGCCACATCGAGGTAGATGTTCTCGGCGACGGCCGGCTTGCCCTTGTGGCCGGTCCTCAGCTGCAGGGTGACGTTGCCCAGCGGCGTCGGGGTGACCAGGGACTGGCACATGTTGGTGATCTCGGCGTGACTGAAGCCCGAGATGGTGACCGGGTGCTTCTGCGGGTTGCCCTTGAGGTCGTGACCCTCGGCGATGCCGCCGTACTGGATGAGGTTGTCACCGTCGAGCTTGTCGGCCGAGACCTTGAAGTCCTGGCCGGAGACGCTGAAGGACGCCGCGAGGGCACCCTGCGCCAGACCCACACCGACCGCGGCCGTGGCCGCGATGCTCGGCACCATGACGAGCGCGAAGCGCTTCCATCTGGTCCCGCCACGAACCTGAGAATTCATTTCGTTCCTCCTTCTCGGACGTACATCTCCGGTCCGGGCCGTGCCCGTCCTGGGATGGGAGAAGTGCTACGTCCTCGGGAAGAAGCGCAGGCGGCCGAGCCGCGGCGCAGCCGCGTCCGATACACCGGCGTTCACCCCCGAGCGACAACCACTGGGCCACGCGTTCGCGCAACCTGGAGGACAGGCCCTGCCGGTGCGGCAGGGACCCCCCTGTCCACGGCCGGTGACACGGTCACCGGTCGGCTCGGTGGGGACCCTCCACCGCGGCTCCGGGTGAGCGGCGCTGCGGGAAGGACCGAGCGTCGCCGATCGTGGTGCATTCCCGGCCGGGGCACAAGGGGGTTCGTTACTGGCGGGTAACGGGTGGATAACCGGAGTGAGGCCCGGCGCTGTCGGGCGGGCACACAGGGTGTCACCCAGGGCCACGACAGATCGGCGGAATAGCGAACCAACCGGACAGTTCACGGGGTTCGACTTACTACGAGTAACAGCGGCCGCGATTACCAAGTTTTGGCAAAGCGCGGCCGCTGTTTATCTACGTGTCAACAAATCGCCGTCGGCCCCCGGGTGCCCCGGGGCGTCCTCCGGCCTGGCCCGTACGGGCCTAGAAGAGCACTCGCGCGAGCGCGGTGCGGGCCGCCGACACCCGGGGGTCGTCCGCCCCGATCACCTCGAAGAGCTCCAGGAGCCGGACGCGGACGGCGTCCCGGTCGTCACCGAACGTCACCCTGACGGTATCCACGAGACGGCCGAAGGCGTCGCCCACGTGGCCGCCCGCCAGGTCCAGGTCGGCGGCGTCCATCTGCGCGGCCGGGTCCTTCGGGTTCTCGGCCGCCGCGGCGCGCACCGCCTGCGGGTCCATGCCCCCGACGCGGGTCAGCAACGCGGCCTGGGCCAGACCCAGCTTCGCCTCGGTGTTGGACGGGTCCTGCGCGAGCACGTCCTGGTACGCCCGCACCGCGCCGTCGAAGTCACCGGCGTCCAGCGCGCCGACGGCCGCCTCCAGCAGCGCGTCGTACGGGCCGACCGGCGCGGGGGCCTCGGCCGCGGCCGGGGCGCCGTCCGCGTCGGGGTCGACCTGGAGGCCGATGAGACCGAAGCGCTCCTCGGCGACCTGGACCAGCTGGGCCAGGGTCTCGCGGATCTGCTGCTCGGGGGCGAGGCCCTGGAACAGCGGCAGCACCTGGCCCGCGACCACGGCGAAGACGGCCGGGATGCCCTGGATGCCGAACTGCTGCATCAACGTCTGGTTGGCCTCGACGTCGACCTTGGCCAGGACGAGACGGCCGTTCGCCTCGACGGTCAGCCGCTCCAGGAGCGGGCTGAGCTGCTTGCACGGCTCGCACCACTCGGCCCAGAAGTCGAGGACGACCGGGACCTCGTTGGACAGCTGGATGACATCGCTCTCGAAGCCGGCCTCGGTGACGTCGAGGACGAGGGCGGACGACGGTACGGCGCCGCCGGGGGCGCTGCCCGCGCCGCCGCCCTGCCGGGCCGCGTCCGCGCGCGCCTGCTCGGCCTTCGCCTTGGCTTCGCCGGCCGCCTTCACCGCGGCGAGGTCGACGACGCCGCTCATGGACATGTTTCTGGGCTGCATGCGTACATCCTCCCCCGAGTGCGCGCGCCGACGAAAAAGATCCCGAAAGATCGTCGTGAAATGCGGTCGAACCGCGGTACGCGTCGCCGCGCGCGGCCGTCGTCACCGACCGCCGTGCCGAACCGTCGTACCGATCTGCTGGGCGGCGCCGGGTCCCCACCCGGCACCAGTAGCTCTTCGCGTGGTTGTCGCTCTTACGCTACGAGCCGTAGCGTAACTCGCCGGAGCCCGCGGCGCCCCGTGATCTGAACCACAGCGAACGGCCCCCCGACGGTTCCCCTACTGGCGGGTATGGTCTCGGCCATGCGCAACCCCTGCCCCGGCTCCAGCTCCCCGCACGGCCGCACCGGCCGGCCCCGCAGCGCCGCTGCGGACGCCGCGATCCTCGCGGCGACGCGGGACGCGCTGGTCGACCTGGGTTGGTCGAAGTTGACGATGGGCGACGTGTCGGCGCGCGCGGGCGTCGCCAAGACCACCTTGTACCGGCGCTGGGCGGGCAAGAACGAGCTGGTCGTGGACGCGGTCGCGGAGCTCTTCGACGCGCTGGAACTCCCCGACCGCGGTTCCCTCGAAGCCGACATCGAGCACGTGGTGCTCCAGTTCGCGCAGCTGCTGCGCCGGCCCGAGGCCCGTACCGCGCTGATGGCGGTCGTGGCCGAGTCCACCCGGGACGAGGCCCTGCGCGACCGGATCCGCTCGGCGATCGTGGACCGGCAGAAACGTCTCGTCGTACTGGGTCGCGAACGGGCGCAGGCCCGCGGGGAACTCCCCCACGAGGAGGACGAGTCCGTCGCCGCCCACAGCACGGACCTGATCTTCGACGTGATCGCGGGCACGGTGGTCCACCGGGCACTGGTGAGCGCCGAACCGGTCGACGAGGTGTGGGTGTCCACCTTCACCGCCCTGCTGATGCACGGCCTCCAGGGCGCGTAGAAGGCCTGACCGGCCCTGAGCCGGCGTCGGTCCGTCCCGGCACGGCCCGCGGGGTCCTTCCCCTCGCGGCACACGGCCCGACCCCGGAAACGGCCCCGGAAACGGAAGGGCCGGCCGCGGCGCCACGAGGGCGCCACGACCGGCCCGGGAGCCGGGATCAGAAGCCGGGCGGCTCGGTGTAGGTGCCCCACTCGTCACGGAGCACGTTGCAGATCTCGCCCATCGTCGCCTCGGCGCGCACCGCGTCCAGCATGGCCGGGATCATGTTCGAGCCGTCGCGGGCGGCCTCCAGCATCGCGTTCAGCGAGGCCGTCACCTTGGCGTCGTCGCGGCGGGCCTTGCGCTCGGCCAGCTCGCGCACCTGGACGGTCTCCACCTCGTGGCTGACGCGGAGGATCTCCAGGTCGCCGGTGACCGAACCGTGGTGCACGTTGACGCCGACGACCCGCTTGTCGCCCTTCTCCAGGGACCGCTGGTACTGGAAGGCCGATTCGGCGATCTCCCCGGTGAACCAGCCGTCCTCGATGCCGCGCAGGATGCCCGAGGTGATCGGCCCGATGGGGTGCTGCCCGTCCGGGTGGGCGCGCAGGCCGCGCTCCTTGATCTGCTCGAAGATCTTCTCGGCGTCCGCCTCGATGCGGTCGGTGAGCTGCTCGACGTACCAGGAACCGCCCAGCGGGTCGGCCACGTTGGCCACGCCCGTCTCCTCCATCAGCACCTGCTGCGTGCGCAGGGCGATCTCCGCGGCCTGCTCGCTCGGCAGCGCGAGGGTCTCGTCGAGGGCGTTGGTGTGCAGGGAGTTGGTGCCTCCGAGCACGGCCGCGAGGGCCTCGACCGCGGTGCGCACGACGTTGTTGTACGGCTGCTGCGCGGTGAGGGAGACGCCGGCGGTCTGGGTGTGGAAGCGCAGCCACATGGTCTTGTCGGACTTGGCCCCGTAGACCTCCTTCATCCAGCGGGCCCAGATGCGGCGGGCGGCGCGGAACTTGGCGATCTCCTCGAAGAAGTCGAGGTGCGCGTCGAAGAAGAAGGACAGGCCCGAGGCGAAGTGGTCGACGTCCAGACCGCGGGAGAGCCCGAGCTCCACGTACCCGAAGCCGTCGGCCAGGGTGTAGGCGAGCTCCTGGGCGGCCGTCGCCCCGGCCTCGCGGATGTGGTAGCCGGAGACGGACAGCGGCTTGTAGGCCGGGATGCCGTTCGCGCAGTACTCCATGAGGTCGCCGATGAGGCGCAGGTGCGGCTCGGGTTCGAAGAGCCACTCCTTCTGGGCGATGTACTCCTTGAAGATGTCGGTCTGCAGGGTGCCGTTGAGCACGGCCGGGTCGACGCCCTGCCGCTCGGCGGCGACGAGGTACATGCAGAAGGCCGGGACGGCCGGCCCGCTGATGGTCATCGAGGTGGTGACGTCGCCGAGGGGGATGTCCTTGAACAGGACCTCCATGTCGGCGGCGGAGTCGATGGCGACGCCGCAGTGCCCGACCTCGCCCAGGGCCCGGGGGTCGTCCGAGTCCCGACCCATGAGGGTGGGCATGTCGAAGGCGACGGAGAGCCCGCCGCCGCCGGCGGCCAGGATCATCTTGTAGCGCTCGTTGGTCTGCTCGGCGTTGCCGAATCCGGCGAACTGCCGGATGGTCCAGGTCCGGCCGCGGTAGCCGGTGGCGTGCAGACCGCGGGTGAAGGGGTACTCCCCCGGCCAGCCGATGCGCTCGAACCCCTCGTACGAGTCACCGGGACGGGGACCGTAGACGGGGTCGACGTCATCTCCGGAGAGCGTCGTGAAATCGGCCTCGCGCTTGCGGGCCTTGTCGTACCGGGCCTGCCAGCGACGGCGGCCCTCCTCGATGACGTCAGCGTCCATACCCATGAATTTACTAGGACGTCCTAGTAAATGTCGATGGGAAACCCCCGGGGAGTCCCCCGGGGGTTGGATTCCTCCGAGCCCGACCGGGCCGCGTACTAGGCCTTCGCGGTGGCGGGAGCGTCGATGAGCAGGGGCTCGACCTCTGCGCGAACCTTGCGTTCGACGAAGAACGCGACGAGCGGAATCGTGCCGCTCACCAGCACCCACAGCAGCTTGCCGAACGGCCACCGCGCCTTGGAGCCCAGGTCGAAGGCGAAGACCAGGTAGATCATGAAGAGCACGCCGTGTGCCTGGGAGACCGCGAAGGTCAGGTCGGCACCGGTGTCGAAGCCGTACTTGGCCACCATGCAGGCGCAGAGGATCAGGAGCATGACCGCGGTCACGTAGGCCATGACGCGGTAGCGGGTCAGCACGCTTCGTTTCATGCCGACGAGCCTAACCGTCCGTTTTGCTCGATCTTGACGCGGGCCCCGGCTCCGGGAGGAACGGTCCGGAGCCCGGTGCGGACCGGGCCCGGGGCGGCTACGCCTCGTCGAAGTCGGCGGCGGCCACCCGCAGCGGCCGGAGCAGCGCGAAGATCTCCGCGCACTCCTCCGCGTCGTAGGCGCCGAGCCCGAACTCGATCTCCATCAGGTCCTTCGTCGCCGCCTCGACGACCTCGCGACCCTTCTCCGTGATGGAGGCGAGCGTGCCGCGACCGTCGTGCGGGTTGGGGCGCTTGGCGACCAGCCCGGCCGCCATCAGCCGGTCCACGGTGTTCGTCACCGAGGTCGGATGGACCATCAGCCGCTCGCCGATCTTCGACATCGTCAGCTCGCCGGCCTGGGAGAAGGTGAGGAGCACGAGCGCCTCGTAGCGGGCGAAGGTCAGTCCGTACGGCTTCACCACCGCGTCGACCTCACCGAGCAGGATCTGGTGCGCGCGCATGATGGAGGTGATCGCGGCCATCGACGGCACCGGCCCCCAGCGCTGCTGCCAGAGTTCGTCGGCGCGGGCGATGGGGTCGAAGGGGAGACTGAGCGGCTTCGGCATCCACCAGACCCTACCGGGCGGTCATTTGGCGGCCCGCCCCGTCTCACCCCTCGGCCGCCCGGTCGCCCTCAGCTCGACGAGGAGCGGGAGGACGACGGCCACCCCGAGGAGCGCCGCGCCGGTGACGACCGCGTGCACCGGGAAGAACTCGGCCGCCAGACCGGCCAGGGCCATGCCGACGCCCTGGAAGGTCATCATGCCGGTCCCGAGCAGCGTCATCGCGCGGCCGCGCACCTCCTCGGGAACGGCGTCGACGAACATCCGGTCGAGGCCCAGGGTGTAGGCGTGGGCCAGTCCGGCCAGGAGCAGCGCCCCGAGTACGACGGGCGCGCCGGGCCGCACGGCGTGGACGAGGAGCGGCAGCGGGGCGAGGGCGGCCAGCGGCGCCACGATCCGCGAACGCGTTCGGGCGGTGAGGGCGGAGCCCGCCCAGACCTCCCCGGCGACGGTGCCGACGGGCAGGGCGCACATGAGGATCCCGAGGGTGACGGTGCCTACGCCGATCGCGTCGGCGTAGGCGGTCAGGAGCGCCTCGGGTACGACGACGAAGGTGGGCGGCAGCCAGAACAGCAGGGTGAGCGCGCGCAGCCGCCGGTCCCCGAGCAGCACCCGCAGTCCGCCGGTCGGGGCGGCCCGCGCGCCGGGGGCGCGGGCGGGCCTGGCCCGCGTGCCGAGGCGCAGCAGCAGGGCGGAGGCCAGGAACCCGGCGGCGGTCAGGGCGATGGCCCCGCGCGGCGCGAGGACGGTGAGCAGCAGTCCGCCGAGGCCGAACCCGACGAGTTGGGCGCTCTGGGAGACCATGCGCAGCAGGGACCGGCCGAGGACGAAGGCCTCGCCGGAGCCGAGGATGTCGGCGAGGGAGGCGCTGCGCGCGCCCTGGAAGAGCGGTGCGACGAAGGCCATGGCGCAGCGCAGGACGAGCAGCCCGGCGACGGGCGTTCCCGGCCAGACCATGGCGGCCGCGCAGGCGGCGCACAGCAGGTCGCAGGTGACGAGCAGTCGGCGGGCGGGCAGCCGGTCGGCGAGGCCGGCGAGGAGGGTGCCGCCGAGGGCGTACGGCAGGAAGCCGAGGGCGAAGGTGAGGGCGCTCATCAGGGGTGAGCCGGTGGCGCGGTAGACGAGGACGGTGAGGGCGATCTCGGCGACGACGACGCCGAGCAGGGACAGCAGGTGCGCGGCGAAGACCGTGCGGAACTCCCGGATCCGGAAGACCTCGCGATAGCCCGCGCCCTCCGGTGCGGGAGGGCCCGGGGAGCCGGCGCCGCCCTGTTCGAGGGACGTGGATGACATGACGGCCACCCTGGCCGGAACCTACGCTGCGACCCAGGGATTCGTCCCCGGCCGAATCCACGGGTCGGGGTCGGCGTTCGGGAAAGGCACGGCCATGGGGTTCCACTACCGCTTCGGGGCGGCCGACCTGCTCCGCTGCCGGTTCGCGATCTCGCCTCGCTGGGAGACCCAGGAGGCGGTGCGGGTCCTGCTGAGGCCGGGCCGCCAGGCGTACCACCTGCCGTGGTTGAGCCGGATCCGGGACGCCGCGGCCGGGCTGGACCTGCGGCCGCTGTGGCTGCTGATGCCGCGCGCCGGGCACCACCCGGACCTGCTGAGCCCGCCGCCGCTGGGCCCGTCGGTGACCTTCGAGGAGGAGATGGCCCGGGTGCGGGCGGCCGACCCGGAGGCGGCGCGGGAGGACCTGCGCCGGTCGCTGGCCTGCACCCCGGGCGCGCCGGAGAGCGACATCGGCCGGCGGATGCTGGCCGATCCCGCGCGGGCCGTGCGGGAACTGGCCGATCTGACGGAGGCGGCCTGGCGCGCCCTGGTCGCCCCGCACTGGCCGCGGTTGCGGGCCCTGCTGGAGGCGGACATCCTCTTCCACTCCCGGCGGCTGGCGGCGGGCGGGCTGGAGGCCCTGTTCGACGGCCTGCACCCCGACCTGCGGTGGGACGGCGGGAGTTCCACCCTGACCATCGAGCGCCCAGGTCACCACGACCGCGCCGCCGGCGGTCAGGGGCTGCTGCTGATGCCGAGCGCGTTCGTGTGGCCGGACGTGGTCGGCGGCTACGACCCGCCCTGGCAGCCGACGCTGGTGTACCCGGCGCGCGGCATCGGCGCGCTGTGGACGGCCTCGGACGGTCCGACCCCGCAGGCGCTGGCCGGGCTGTTGGGGCGGGGCCGCGCGGACGTGCTGTGCGCGTTGCACGAGCCCGCCTCGACGACCACCCTCGCGCGGCGGCTCGGGCTGGCCCCCTCGACGGTGTCGGCGCACCTCAAGGCACTCCGGGCGGCGGGTCTGCTGATCCCCTCCCGCCACGGCCACCAGGTGCTCTACGAACGCACCCCCCTGGCCATAGCCCTGGCCGGGGGCGCCACCGCCGCGTAACCGCCACGGCCACGGCCACGGCTCCCTGCCCGCGGTCGCCCCGCCCGCCGACCCGGATCGGGTGCGCGGTGTCGTACGGGAGGGACGGATGTCCCTTATGTCACGATGTCCCGGTCCGCCGGGGCGCCGGTCCGTCGAGGCACCCGCGCCCCTGCCGCCCCTTCCCCCCGAGGAGCCGGATGTCCGTCGCCGTCCGACGTCGCCCCGCCACCGCCCTCGGGCTCGCCCTGCTCCTCGCGGCCGCCGCCGGTTGCGCCTCCGGGTCCGCGCCCGCCGAGGGGCTGCCCGGCGCCGCGGGCGCGACCGCGGAGTCCCCGTTCTGGGTCGATCCGCGGAGCGCCGCCGCCCGGCAGGTCGCCGACTGGGAGGCGCGGGGGCGCAACAGCGACGCCCAGGTCCTGCGCAGGATCTCCGACCGGCCGCTGGCCCTGTGGGTACCGGCCGGGAACCCGGCCCCGGAGGTCCGCCGGGCCCGCGCGGGCGCGAAGGCGACGGGGCGGACCCTGGTCCTCGTCGCGCACAACATCCCGCACCGCGGCTGCGGCCCCTCCGCGACGGGCGGCGCCGCGGACGCCCGCGCCTACCGCGCCTGGACCGGCGCCCTCGCCGACGCCGTCGGGGAGGAGAAGGCGCTCGTCGTCCTGGAGCCGGAGGCCGTCCCGCACCTGGTCGTCGGCTGCACCCCCGCCGAACACCGGGACGAGCGCTACGCGCTGCTCGCCGAGGCCGTCGACCGGCTCAAGCGCAACAAGAACACCAAGGTCTACCTGGACGCCGGGAACCCGGCGTGGATCCCGCACCCGGCGGACCTCGTCGAGCCCCTGAAGAAGGCGGGCATCGGCCGCGCCGACGGCTTCGCCCTGAACGTCTCCGGCTTCCAGCCCGACGCCCCGAGCCGCACGTACGGGGCCAGGCTCTCCAAGGCCACCGGCGGCAAGCACTTCGTCATCGACACCGGCCGCAACGGCGCGGGGCCCCTGCCCGGGGACCGGAACCAGGCCTGGTGCAACCCGCCCGGCCGGGCCCTGGGCACACCGCCGAGCGACCGGACGGGCCACCCGCTCGTGGACGCGTACCTGTGGGTCAAGCGGCCGGGCGAGTCGGACGGCACCTGCCGCGGCGGCCCGCGGGCCGGCGCGTGGTGGGCCGACTACGCGCTCGGCCTGGCCCGCCGCGCCCGGGACTGAACCCGCCGCGAACCCGCGCCCGACACGGAGGTGCCCCCCGGCCGCGACCGGGGGGCACTTCGCCGTTCACTGACCGACGGACGCGCTCAGCCCTCCGCGAGGTGCCGTTCCACGGTCTCCACCTTGGAGGTCATGCCGTCGCCGACCCCGGGCCTGATGTCGGCCTTGAGGATGAAGGAGACCCGGGGCGCCCGCGCCTCCACGGCGGCCACCGCGCGCTTGACCACGTCCATGACCTGGTCCCACTCGCCCTCCACCGTCGTGAACATCGCGTCGGTGCGGTTCGGCAGCCCGGACTCGCGCACGACGCGGACCGCGTCGGCGACGTACTCCCCGACCTCCTCGCCGACGCCCAGCGGGGTCACCGAAAACGCGATGATCATGCCTGCGCCGCCTCACGGGCGACGCGGGCGGCTACGACGCTGTCGGCCTCGTCGCGCTTGAGCAGCTTGTCGCCGTACAGACCGCCGAAGGGCAGCAGCGAGAGCACGAAGAACAGGGCGACCTTCTTCACCGGCCACTTCGCCTTGTTCCAGACATCGAGCAGGAACACCGCGTAGATCACGAACAGGATGCCGTGCAGGATGCCGAGCGGCATCATCAGGAAGTCGATGTCCGAGACCCGGCTCAGCAGCGAGCCGAAGATCAGCAGGGCCGGGAACGACAGTGCCTCCGGGACGGAGATGAGGCGCAGTCGGTGCAGGGCGGAAGCGGTCTTGATGTCCACGTGGAACCTTCGGGGGTGACGGCCGGGGGTCCGTCCCAGTGTCTCAGCCGCTCCCGAAGATCTTCCCCCGGGTCCCGGGCGGCGCCGAGTGTGGCGCATATCGGCCACAGGGCCCTGTTCCGCCCCGCCCGCTGCGGATACCTTCTTTTCCGTGGCTCAGTTCCGACTCCAAGGCAGCAAGGTGCTCGCCGTCGACCTGACCGGTGACGCCGTGAAAGCGAAGAACGGCGCCATGGTCGCGTACGACGGCCAGATGTCCTTCAAGAAGATGACCGGCGGTGGCGAAGGCCTCCGCGGCATGGTGACCCGCCGGTTGACCGGCGAACAGATGACGGTGATGGAGGTGCAGGGGCACGGCACCTGCTTCTTCGCCGACCGCGCGAGCGAGATCAACCTGGTGGAGCTGCGCGGCGAGAAGCTCTACGTGGAGTCCAGCAACCTGCTGTGCGCCGACGCGGGCCTGCGCACCGGCACCTCGTTCACCGGGCTGCGGGGCGCGTCGACGGGCAACGGACTCTTCACCACGACCGTCGAGGGCTCGGGCCGGGCGGCGATCATGTCCGACGGCCCGGCGGTGGTGCTGCGCGTCAGCGCCCAGTACCCGCTCTCCGTGGACCCGGGCGCGTACGTCGCGCACACCGGCGACCTCCGGCAGTCCTTCCAGTCCGGGGTGAACTTCCGCACCCTGATCGGCGAGGGCTCGGGCGAGGCGTTCCAGATCCGCTTCGAGGGCGAGGGCCTGGTCTACGTGCAGCCCAGCGAGCGCAACACCGTCGGGGGCGACGTCTGATGCCGTTCCGTGAGGTCAACTCGAAGATGGTCGAGGCCCAGGTGGTCCCGGGCCAGAAGATGTACAGCCAGCGCGGCGCGATGCTCGCCTACCGCGGCGAAGTCTCCTTCACCCCCAGCCTGACCGGTGGTCAGGGCGGCGTCATGGGCATGATCGGCCGCCGCGTGGCGAACGAGCAGACCCCGTTGATGGAGGTCGAGGGCAGCGGCACCGTGATGTTCGGCCACGGCGGCCACCACATCCAGGTGATCAACCTGTCCGGCGAGACCCTCCACGTGGAGGCCGACCGACTGCTCGCCTTCGACGGCACGCTCCAGCAGGGCACCATGTTCATGGGCTCGCAGGGCGGGGTCATGGGCATGGTGCGCGGCCAGGTGACCGGCCAGGGCCTGTTCACCACCACCCTCAAGGGCCACGGCTCGGTCGCCGTGATGGCCCACGGCGGGGTCATCGAGCTCCCCATCACCCCGAACCGTCCGATCCACGTCGACCCGCAGGCGTACGTGGCCCACCACGGGGACGTCAGGAACAAGCTCTCCACCGCGCTGGGCTGGCGCGACATGGTGGGGCGCGGCTCGGGCGAGGCGTTCCAGCTGGAGCTGTCCGGCCAGGGCGCGGTGTACGTACAGGCCTCGGAGGAGAAGCTGTGAACTTTGGTCCCGTGACCGGTGGGCCCGGCGGGCCGACGGTCTTCGACCCGTACACCCTGCCCTCCGACGACAACGTGAACCCGTACACCTTCTGCGTGGAGCTCAAGGGGAGCCAGTGGTTCCTGCAGAAGGGAAAGATGATCTCGTACTACGGGAACATCGAGTTCAACGGCATCGGCCACGGTCGTTTCGACCGGCTGCTGCGCACGAGCTTCCACTCGCCGCTGCACGCGAGCGACTGGGTGGTGGCCGAGGGGCAGGGCAAGATGCTGCTCGCCGACCGGGCCTTCGACGTGAACTCGTTCGACCTGGACAACGGCAACCTCACGATCCGTTCGGGGAACCTGCTGGCCTACCAGCCCACCCTCGCGCTGAAGCAGTCGATCGTCCCGGGTTTCCTGACGCTGATCGGAACCGGGAAGTTCGTGGCGGCGTCCAACGGACCGGTGGTGTTCATGGAGCCGCCGCTGCGTGTGGACCCGCAGGCACTGGTGGGCTGGGCCGACTGCCCCTCCCCGTGCCACCACTACGACCACGGCTACATGTCGGGCGTGATGGGCGGGCTCCGCTCGCTGACGGGCATCGGAGGCGCGTCGGGCGAGGAGCACCAGTTCGAGTTCGTGGGGGCGGGGACGGTGCTGTTGCAGTCCTCGGAGATGCTGATGGCCGAGCAGGCGGTCGGCGCGGTCGGCGCCGGCGCGGCCGGCGGCAACGCGCAGGGCGTTCCGGGCGCGGGCCAGGGACCACTGGGACAGGTCGGCGTGCCCCGGATGCCGGGACAGCTGGGTGATCTGCAACGGCGCTTCGGCCTGTGACCTTCCACGGATCTCCGGCCATCCGCAGATCTTCCGATTTTTGTACGTAATTCAACTTCTTAGGTAGAGTTCATTCATGGAGACCATGGAGACCGATACGGCCACCCGCTGGCTTACCGATGCCGAACAGTGCGCCTGGCGCACCCACCTGGACGTCAGTCGACTACTGATGCACCAGTTGGAAAAGGATCTCCAGCCCTTCGGACTCACCAACAACGACTACGAGATCCTCGTGAACCTCTCGGAGTCGGAGAACCACCGGATGCGGATGAGCGACCTCGCCACCGCGACCCTGCAGTCCAAGAGCCGGCTGTCCCACCAGATCACCCGAATGGAGGCGGCCGGTCTGGTCCGCCGGGAGAACTGCGAGTCCGACCGTCGCGGCCTGTACGCGGTCCTGACGGACGAGGGCCTGGAGACCATGCGCAAGGTCGCCCCGCACCACGTGGCGTCCGTGCGGGAGCACTTCATCGACCTGCTGTCCCCGACCTCGCTGACGGCCCTGCGCGACTCCCTGGGCCCGGTGGCGGAACACCTCCGGGGCAACCGCGGCAAGATCTGAGCCGCGAAGACCTCCGACGCGCCGTACCCGACGGGCGGCCGGACAATGGGCGGTAATCGCTCACAGCCGGCCGTCCGCCGAGCGACCGTAAGCGCCCGGCCGGCCCGAGGAGGTCCAGCCCATGAAGCGCAACCTGTACGTTTCCGCGGCCGCGTCCGTCGTCCTGATGGCCGGAGGTCCGGTGGCAGCCGCCTCGGCGGCGACCGCCGAGACGCCGACGACATCGAGAACCGCTCCCGCGTCCGCCGTCGCGCGGGTGGACGTGGACGCGGGCGGAGCTGCGGCGGCAGCCCTCAAGCACTCCCCCGGTGTCGTCGAGTCCCTCGACAAGGACGGTGCCATCTGGCACGTCAACGTGATCGGCAAGGACGGCGTCACCAACTCCGAGCTGGAGGTCTCCACGGCCGGCGCGGTCACCGAACGCAACAAGGACCGGGACGACAACGCGGCGGAGAACGCCCGTCTGGTCGGAGCGAAGATCACCGCCGCGGCGGCGATGAAGGCGGCCCTCGCCGCGCACCCGGGCACGGTCGTTTCGGTCGACTGGGACGACGATGACGACAACGGCTCCGCGCCGCACTGGAACGTCGAGGTCAGGGCGGCCGACGGCAAGACGTCGAACTACGACGTGGGCGCCACGGACGGCAAGGTCACCGTGTCCTCGGACGACGGTGACGACAACAGCGACGACAACGACAACAACTGAGGTCCGCACGCGGGGCCCCCGCGGCCCGTACGTGACGGCGGGGCGGCCCCGGGCGCGCGATGCGTCCCGGGCCGCCCCGACCGGCTTTCAGACCTCCGTCAGGCCGTCGAGCAGCGCGTCGGCGGCCGCGTACGGGTCCAGCTCGCCCTGCGCCACCCGTCGCGCGAGCGCGTCGAGGCGGGCGTCGCCGCGCAGGTCGGCGAGGCGGGCCCGCAGTGCGGTGATCGCGATCGTCTCGACCTCCCGGGCGGCGCGGGCGGCCCGGCGCTCGGCCAGCACGCCCCGCTCGTCCATCCACGCGCGGTGCTTCTCCAGCGCCTCGACCAGTTCGTCGATGCCCTGGCCGCGGGCCGCGACCGTCTTGACGATCGGCGGCCGCCAGTCCTCCCGGCCGCGGGCCTCGCCCAGGCCCAGCATGTGGTTCAGCTCCCGGGCCGTCGCGTCCGCGCCGTCCCGGTCGGCCTTGTTCACCACGTACACGTCGCCGATCTCCAGGATCCCGGCCTTGGCGGCCTGGATCCCGTCGCCCATTCCGGGCGCCAGCAGCACCACGGAGGTGTCGGCCTGCGAGGCGATCTCCACCTCCGACTGCCCGACCCCGACCGTCTCGACCAGGATCACCTCGCAGCCGGCCGCGTCGAGCACCCGGATCGCCTGCGGGGCCGCCCAGGCCAGGCCGCCCAGGTGTCCCCGGGTGGCCATGGAGCGGATGTACACGCCCGGGTCGCCGGCGTGGTCCGACATCCGGACCCGGTCGCCGAGGAGCGCCCCGCCCGAGAAGGGCGAGGACGGGTCCACGGCGAGCACCCCGACCCGCTTGCCGGCCTTGCGGTAGGCCGACACGAGGGCCGAGGTCGACGTCGACTTGCCGACGCCGGGCGAACCGGTGAGGCCGATCACGTACGCTCCGCCGGTCAACGGGGCCAGGGCGGCCATCACCTCGCGCAGGTGCGGCGACGCCCCCTCGACCAGTGAGATCAGCCGGGCCACCGCCCGTGGTCGGCCCTCGCGGGCCTGCGCGACCAGCGCGGGGACGTCCACCGTCGTCATACGGCCACCTACGCCTTCGGAACGCGGATCACGAGGGCGTCGCCCTGACCGCCGCCGCCGCAGAGCGCGGCCGCGCCCACGCCGCCGCCTCGGCGCTTGAGCTCCAGGGCCAGGTGCAGCACGACGCGGGCGCCGGACATGCCGATCGGGTGGCCCAGGGCGATGGCGCCACCGTTGACGTTCACCTTTTCCGGGGTCACGCCGAGGTCCTTCATTGACTGCACGGCGACCGCCGCGAAGGCCTCGTTGATCTCGATCAGGTCCAGGTCGGCGACCTCCAGGCCCTCCTTCTTCAGGGCGTGCGCGATCGCGTTCGACGGCTGCGACTGGAGCGAGTTGTCCGGGCCGGCCACGTTGCCGTGGGCGCCGATCTCGGCGATCCACTCCAGGCCGAGCTCCTCCGCCTTCGCCTTGCTCATCACGACCACGGCGGCGGCGCCGTCGCTGATCTGCGAGGAGGTGCCGGCGGTGATGGTGCCGTCCTTCGCGAAGGCCGGGCGCAGCTTGCCGAGGGACTCCGCCGTGGTCTCGGGGCGGATGCCCTCGTCGGCGGCGAACAGCACCGGGTCGCCCTTGCGCTGCGGGATCTCGACCGGGGTGATCTCGGCCTCGAAGATCCCGTTCTTCTGCGCGGCGGCGGCCCGCTGGTGCGAGGCGACGGCGAACTCGTCCTGCGGGGCGCGCTCGATGCCCAGGCGGGTGTTGTGCTTCTCGGTGGACTCGCCCATCGCGATGTTCTCGAAGGCGTCGGTGAGGCCGTCGTGGGCCATCGCGTCGAGCATCTCGATGGCGCCGTACTTGAAGCCCTCGCGGGACTTCGGCAGCAGGTGCGGGGCGTTGGTCATCGACTCCTGGCCGCCCGCGACCACGACGTCGAACTCACCGGCGCGGATGAGCTGGTCCGCGAGCGCGATGGCGTCCAGGCCCGAGAGGCAGACCTTGTTGATGGTGAGCGCCGGGACGTTCATCGGAATGCCCGCCTTGACGGCGGCCTGGCGGGCGGGGATCTGGCCCGCGCCGGCCTGGAGCACCTGGCCCATGATCACGTACTGGACCTGGTCGCCGGAGATGCCGGCCCGTTCCAGCGCGGACTTGATGGCGAAACCGCCGAGGTCGGCTCCCGAGAAGGACTTCAGCGAGCCGAGCAGGCGTCCCATGGGCGTGCGGGCCCCGGCGACGATCACGGAAGTGGTGCTGTTCGATCCGGACATGAGGCGGATCCCCTTTCAACAAGGGAAGCTGAGGAGTGAACGAGGGTTTACCTGAATGTACTGAGCGGTACCCGCGCAGTCACCGGGCAGTCGGTGTGATCGCTGGCACGTTGCGTGACCACCCTCCTCGGCGGTGAAGTGTTCCCATGCTGACAAGAATCGACCACATCGGGATCGCCTGCTTCGACCTGGACAAGACCGTCGAGTTCTACCGTGCCACGTACGGCTTCGAGGTGTTCCACTCCGAGGTCAACGAGGAACAGGGCGTCCGCGAGGCCATGCTCAAGATCAACGAGACGTCCGACGGCGGCGCCTCCTACCTCCAGCTGCTGGAGCCGACCCGCGAGGACTCGGCCGTCGGCAAGTGGCTCGCCAAGAACGGCGAGGGCGTCCACCACATCGCCTTCGGCACCGCCGACGTCGACGGCGACGCCGAGGCCATCCGCGGCAAGGGCGTCCGCGTCCTGTACGACGAGCCCCGCATCGGCTCCATGGGCTCCCGGATCACCTTCCTGCACCCGAAGGACTGCCACGGCGTCCTCACCGAACTCGTCACCTCCAAGCCCGAGGACCCGACCGCCTCCCACTGACCCGAAGAGCTGGACGAACACCGCGAACCTCGCATTCGGTGCCGCCCGCGGGATTCCATCCGGCGCCCGGGGGCGGGCGCCTCATCGAGAGCGCACTGATGTCCCGATTCCCCGGCCGGTAGAGTGGCCATGGCTCGGCCGGGGTTCGGTGCGGAGACGGGGTCGGGGCCTGTGACCCCTGCCCCGGTATCTGACACCATTCCCCCGGGGGCGTCGTTCAGCGGGCGAGCGATGCTCATTTGGAAATGAGCTTGCGACCAGGGGACGGATGGGACCGCGCTGTGCGGGGCTACGAAAGCCAGGAGAGCCACCAGGCCGAGGCCGACCACCTCTCGCGCTTCGAGGCCGAGATGGAGCGGCTGAAGAAGGAGCGCGGGAAGGCCGTCCAGCACGCGGAAGACCTGGGCTACCAGGTCGAGGTGCTGCGCGCCAAGCTCCACGAGGTACGCCGTAATCTCGCGTCCCGCCCTGCCTACGACGGCGCGGACATGGGCTATCAGGCGGAGCAACTGCTCCGCAACGCCCAGATCCAGGCCGACCAGATGCGCTCCGACGCCGAGCGCGAGCTGCGCGACGCCCGGGCGCAGACGCAGCGGATCCTCCAGGAGCACGCCGAGCACCAGGCGCGCCTGCAGGCCGAGCTGCACTCGGAGGCCGTCAACCGTCGTCAGCGGCTGGACCAGGAACTCAACGAGCGCCGCCAGACCGTCGAGGCGCACGTCAACGAGAACGTCGCCTGGGCCGAGCAGCTGCGCGCCCGTACGGAGTCCCAGGCCCGCCGCCTCATGGACGAGTCCCGCGCCGAGGCCGAGCAGGCGCTGAACGCCGCCCGCGCCGAGGCCGCCCGGACCGTCGAGGAGGCCCGCCGCCGGCTCGCCGCCGACACCGAGACCGCCCGCGGCGAGGCCGAGTCCACGCTGCTGCGCGCCCGCAAGGAGGCCGAGCGGCTGCTGGCCGCCGCCTCCGCCCAGGCCCAGGAGGCCACCGAGCACGCGGAGCGGCTGCGGAGCAGCACCAGCGCCGAGGCCGAGCAGACCCGGCAGCAGACCATGGACCTCGGCCGGGTCGCCGAGGCCCGCGTCCAGGAGGCCGACGGAACGCTGCGCACGGCCCGCGCCGAGGCCGAGACCCTGCTCGCGGACGCCAAGGAGAGCGCCGCCCGGCAGCTCGCCTCGGTCGAGTCCGTCAACGAGCAGCGCACCCGGACCGCCAAGGAGCAGGTCGCCCGGCTGGTCGGCGAGGCCACCAAGGAGGCCGAGGCCCTCAAGGCGGAGGCCGAGCAGGCCCTGGCCGACGTCCGCGCGGAAGCGGAGCGACTGCGCACCGAGGCCGGCGAGCAGGCCCGTACGGCCGCCGCCGAGGACACCGCGGCGCAGCTGGCGAAGGCCGCGCGCACGGCGGAGGACGTACTGAACAAGGCCTCCGAGGACGCCCGGGCCACCACCCGCGCCGCGTCCGAGGAGGCCGAACGGATCCGCCGCGAGGCGGAGTCCGAGGCGGAGCGGCTGCGCGCCCAGGCGGCGACCACGGCCGACGAGCTCAAGGGCGCCGCCAAGGACGACACCGAGGAGTACCGGGCCCGCACGGTCGAGCTCCAGGAGGAGGCCCGCCGGCTGCGCGGCGAGGCCGAACAGCTGCGCGCGGAGGCCGTCGCCGAGGGCGAGCGGATCCGCGGGGAGGCCCGCCGCGAGGCGGTCCAGCAGATCGAGGAGGCTGCCCGTACCGCCGAGGAGCTCCTCGGCAAGGCGAAGGCCGACGCGGACGAACTGCGCGGCGGGGCCACCGCCGAGAGCGAGCGGGTCCGCGCCGAGGCCGTGGAGCGGGCCACCACCCTGCGCCGGCAGGCCGAGGAGACCCTGGAGCGCACCCGCGCCGAGGCCGAGCGGCTGCGCGCCGAGGCCGAGGAGCAGGCGCAGGCCGTGGCCGCCGAGGCGGACGCGGCGGCCCGTGCCCGGCGCGAGGAGACCGAGCAGGCCCTCGCCGCGAAGCGCGAGGAGGCCGACGCGGAGCTGGTCCGGCTCCACACGGACGCCGAGACCCGCCTCACTACGGCCGAGCAGACGCTGCGCGACGCCCGCGCGGCGGCGGAGGCCGTCCGCAAGGAGACCACCGAGGAGAACGACCGGCTGCGCGCCGAGTCGGCGGAGCGGATCCGTACCCTCCAGGCCCAGTCCCAGACGGAGGCCGACCAGCTGCGCACCGACGCGGCGGAGGACGCCGGGCGGGTCCGCGCGGAGGCCGAGCAGGTCTCCGTACGGCTGCGCGGCGAGGCCGAGGTGGAGGCGGAGCGGCTGCGCACCGAGGCGCAGGAGACCGCGGACCGGCTGCGCGCCGAGGCCAAGGCCGCTGCCGAGCGGGTCGCCGCGGAGGCCGCCGAGGCCCTGTCGGCCGCCCAGGAGGAGGCCGCGCGGCGGCGCCGGGAGGCCGAGGAGACCCTGTCGGCGGCCCGGACGGACGCCGGCAACGAGCGGGCGCAGGCCCGCGAGCAGAGCGAGGAGCTCCTCGCGCAGGCCCGCAAGCGCTCCGAGGAGGCCACCGCCGAGGCGGTCTGGCTGACCGAGGAGGCCGAGCGGCGCGCGTCCGAGGTGGTCGCGGCGGCCGAGGCCACCGCCCAGCAGGTGCGCGACGCCGTCGCCGGGCTGCACGAGCAGGCCGAGGAGGAGATCGCCGGACTGCGCAGCGCCGCCGAGCACGCGGCGGACCGTACGCGCACCGAGGCGGAGGAGGAGTCGGACCGGGTCCGCGCCGACGCCCGCGCGGAGCGTGAGCGCGCGGCCGAGGACGCGGCCCGCGTCCGCGACGCGGCCCGGGTCGAGACGGACGCGGCGAAGGCCCTGGCGGAGCGCACGGTCGGAGACGCGATCGCCGAGTCCGAGCAACTGCGCGTCGACACGGCGGAGTACGCGCAGCGGCTGCGCACCGAGGCGACGGACGCGCTGGCGGCGTCGGAGCGCGACGCGGCGCGGACCCGGGCGGACGCCCGGGACGACGCGAACCGGATCCGCGGCGAGGCGGCGGAGGCCCTGGAGACGTCGCGCACCGAGGGCGGCCTGATCGTCGCCGAGGCGACGGCGGAGGCCGAACGCGTCACCGCGGAGACCGCGGCGGCGAACGCCCTCGCGGTCGGCGAGGCCACGGCGGAGGCCGAGCGGCTGACCGCGCAGGCGCTGGCGGCCGCGGACGCGACCCGCGCCGAGGCGGCGGGCACGCTGGACGAGGCCCGTACGGAGGCAGGCCGGCTGCGCACCGAGGCCGCCGAGCAGGCGGACCGGCTGGTGTCCGGGGCGGCGGCCGAGGCCGAGCGCCTCACGGAGGAGACCCGCGCGGCCAACGAGGCCACCGTCGGCGAGGCCACCGCGAAGGCGGAACGGCTCACCGCGCAGGCGGCGGAGACGCTCGCCTCGGCCGAGCGGGACTCGACGCGGATCCTGGTCGACGCACGCACCGAGGGCGACCGGCTGGTCGAGGAGACCCGCGCGGCGAACGAGGCCACCGTCGGCGAGGCCGCCGCGGAGGCGGAGCGGTTGCTCGCCGAGGCGGCGAACACCCTGGACGAGGCCCGCACCGAGGGCGGCCGGATCATCGGCGAGGCCACCGCGGAGGCCGACCGCGTCACGGTCGCGGCGAACGAGACGCTGGCAGCGGCCGAGCGGGACGCCGAGCAGACGCTCGACGAGGCCCGCACGGAAGCCGGCCGGCTGCGCACCGACGCCGCCGAGCAGGCGGACCGGCTCATCACCGAGGCCGTCTCCGAGTCGGAGAAGCTCACCGAGCAGACCCGCAAGGACAACGAGCGCACGGTCGGCGAGGCCCGCGACGAGGCCGAGCGGTTGCGCGCGGAGGCGGCGGAGTCGCTGTCCTCGGCGCAGGAGCACGCGACCCGGACCCGGTCGGAGGCCGAGCGGGTCAAGGCGCAGGCGGCGTCCGAGGCCGAGCGCACGCGTGCGCAGGCCCGTACGGAGTCCGAGCGGCTGCTGGACGAGGCCCGGGAGGCGTCCAACAAGCGGCGCAGCGAGGCCGCGGAGCAGGTCGACCGGCTCATCACGGAGGCCTCGGCGGAGGCGGACAAGCTCACCGCCGACGCCGGCCGGCAGGCCCTGGCCGCCACCACGGCGGCCGAGGAACAGGCCGACGCGATGGTCGACGCGGCGCGCAAGGAGGCCGAGCGGATCACGGCGGAGGCGACCGTGGAGGGCAACTCCACGGTGGAGAAGGCCCGTACGGACGCGGACGAGCTGCTGGTCGGGGCGCGTACGGACGCGGCCGCCATAAGGGAGCGGGCGGAGGAGCTGCGTTCCCGGGTCGAGTCCGAGGTCGAGGAGCTGCACGAGCGGGCCCGTCGGGAGTCGTCGGAGCAGATGAAGTCCGCCGGCGAGCGCGTGGACAAGCTGGTGCGGGCGGCGACCGAGCAGAGCGTCGAGGCCGAGACGAAGGCCAAGGCCCTGGTGTCGGACGCGAGCAGCGAGGCCGGCAAGGTCCGGATCGCGGCGGTGCGCAAGGCGGAGGCGCTGCTCAAGGAGGCCGAGACGAAGAAGGCCGAACTGGTCCGGATCGCCGAGGCGGCGCTGTCCGAGGCCCGCGCGGAGGCCGAGCGCCTGGTCGACGAGGGCCGGCGGGAGTTGGAGGTCCTGGTGCGCAGGCGCGAGGACATTCAGGCGGAGATCTCCCGTGTCCAGGACGTTCTTGAGGCGTTGGAATCATTCGAGGCACCTTCGGGTGGCGGAAAGCCCCTGTTGGGCGGTCAGGGCACGGGGGGCGTGAAGGCCGGCGCAACAGCGGGTTCCACTCGTTCGGGTGGCAAGACATCCGAGGGGTAGTCGGAACTCATGATGTGTGCTGCCGATGTGTGCTCCTGATGAAGGTTCAGGCGGACGAGTGACCAGCAATCCGTCGCCTTGCCACTCAAAAGGGGTGTCATTGTCCAGGGCAAACACGGATTGACTCGATGACACGCCGCCCGGGCGCCTAGGATTCCCCTTAACACCTCACGTAGCACCTCATTGGTCTCATTCGACAGGAACCCCATGAGCGACTCTCACTCCCCCTTCGGCTTCGAGCTCGTGCGGCGTGGTTACGACCGCGGTCAGGTGGACGACCGCATTACCAAGCTGGTCTCCGACCGCGACAGCGCCCTAGGACGTATCAACTCTCTGGAAAAGCGGATCGAGGAGCTGCACCTCGAAACGCAGAACGCCCAGGCCCAGGTAAGCGATGCCGAGCCGTCGTACGCCGGCCTCGGCGCCCGGGTCGAGAAGATCCTGCGGCTGGCCGAGGAGGAGGCGAAGGACCTGCGCGAGGAGGCCCGTCGCGCTGCCGAGCAGCACCGGGAGCTGGCCGAGTCGGCGGCCCAGCAGGTGCGCAACGACGCCGAGTCGTTCGCGTCGGACCGCAAGTCGAAGGCGGAGGACGAGGGCGTCCGCATCGTCGAGAAGGCCAAGGGTGACGCGTCGACCCTGCGTGCGGAGGCGCAGAAGGACGCGGCCTCCAAGCGCGAGGAGGCCGACGCGCTGTTCGAGGAGACCCGCGCCAAGGCCGCCCAGGCCGCCGCGGACTTCGAGACCAACCTGGCCAAGCGGCGCGAGCAGTCCGAGCGCGACCTGGCCTCGCGTCAGCAGAAGGCCGAGAAGCGCCTCGCCGAGATCGAGCACCGCGCCGAGCAGCTCCGCCTGGAGGCCGAGAAGCTCCGTACGGACGCCGAGCGCCGCGCCCGCCAGACCGTGGAGACCGCGCAGCGCCAGGCCGAGGACATCGTCGCCGACGCCAACGCCAAGGCCGACCGGATCCGCAGCGAGTCCGAGCGCGAGCTGGCGGCGCTCACCAACCGTCGCGACTCCATCAACGCGCAGCTGACCAACGTCCGCGAGATGCTGGCGACGCTGACGGGCGCGGCCGTGGCGGCCGCGGGCACCCCGATCGACGACGAGCCGGTGACCCGTGGTGTGCCGGCGCAGCAGAGCCGCTAGGGCTTCCTCCCGAAGGCCGTTGCTACGCGCTGGTAGCGAAACAGTGGGTCCGTGGGCCGTATGTCACCCATTCGAGGTGGCGTACGGCCCTTCGGCGTTCTAGCGTGTCGGCATGATCGAGCTTGAGGGCCTTACCAAACGATTCGGCGCGAAGACCGCCGTGGACCACCTCAGCTTCCAGGTCAAACCGGGGGTGGTCACCGGCTTCCTCGGCCCCAACGGGGCCGGGAAGTCCACGACCATGCGCATGATGCTCGACCTCGACAACCCGACCAGCGGGACGGTCAGGATCGACGGCAAGCACTACCGGGACCTGCCGGAGCCTTTGAAGTACATCGGAGCGCTGCTCGACGCGAAAGCCATGAACGGCGCGCGCAGCGCGTACAACAACCTTCTCTGTCTCGCCCAGTCGAACCGGATCCCGGAGAGCCGGGTGTCCGAGGTGCTGGACCTGGTCGGGTTGACGGCCGTGGCGAAGAAGAAGTCGAAAGGATTTTCGCTCGGGATGGGGCAGCGGCTGGGAATCGCCGCCGCGCTGCTCGGGGATCCGGAGATCCTCATGTTCGACGAACCCGTCAATGGTCTGGACCCGGAGGGAATTCTCTGGATCCGCAATCTCATGAAGGGCCTGGCCTCGGAAGGTCGGACGATCTTCGTGTCGTCCCACTTGATGAGCGAAATGGCGCTGACCGCCGACCATTTGGTGGTGATCGGACAGGGGAAGCTCCTCGCCGACTTGTCGATGGCCGATTTCATCCAGCAGAACTCGCGGAGTTTCGTCCGGCTGCGCTCGCCGCAGCAGGAACGGCTCAAGGACGTCCTGCACGAGGCCGGGATCACCGCCGTCGGCGTGCCGGCCACCGGTGCGCTGGAGATCGACGGTGTGGGGTCGGAGCGGCTCGGCGAGCTGGCCGCCCAGCACCAGATCGTGCTGCACGAACTCAGCCCGCAACGGGCTTCACTGGAGGAAGCGTTCATGCGCATGACGGCTGACTCCGTCGAGTACCACGCCCACGCGCCGGGCACGCCCGCGGGCCCGGTTCCGGGTCCGGTCGACGCCGCCGCCTGGGGCGCCGGTTTCGACGCGACGCGCAAGGACGGCGAGTGATCATGGCCTTCTCCGCAGTCCTCCGCTCCGAGTGGACCAAGATCCGCACGGTCGCCTCCACCACGTGGACCCTGGCTTCCGCGCTCGTCGTCACCGTCGGCATCAGCGCCGCGCTGTGCGCACTGTTCAACTCCACCTTCGACGACATGCCGAAGGAACAGCAGATCACCTTCGACCCCACCCTCGCGAGCTTCGCGGGCATGACCCTCGGGCAGCTCGCGATGATCGTCTTCGGTGTCCTGGTGGTCGGCAGCGAGTACAACTCGGGCATGATCCGCACCTCGCTGGCCGCCGTGCCGGGCAGAGCGGGCTTCCTCTTCGGCAAGCTCACCGTGGCGACGGCGCTCGCCCTCGTCGTGGGCCTGCTGACCAGCTTCATCTCGTTCTTCCTGGGCCAGGCGATCCTGGGGGATCGCAGCATCGGGATCGGCGAGGACAACGTCCTGCGGGCGGTGATCGGCGCCGGCCTCTACATGGCGCTGATCTCGCTGTTCTCGATGGGCGTGACGGCCATCCTGCGCAGCCAGATGCTGGCGCTCGGCATCCTGATGCCGTTCTTCTTCCTGGTCTCGACCATCCTCGGAGCCGTCGAGACGACCCGGAAGGTGGCGCAGTACTTCCCGGACCAGGCCGGCTCCAAGATCATGCAGGTGGTGCCCGGCGCGATGGACAGCGGTGAGACCCCGTACGGGCCGTGGGGCGGCCTCGGGATCATGGTGCTGTGGACGCTCGCCGCGGTACTCGGGGGCTACGTCGTCCTGAAGAAGCGCGACGCCTGACCCAGGAGCAACCCTGGGGGGTCCGTCGCAGGACGGACCCCCCCAGGTACTACGGGACATCCCGGAGCCGGATCTCAGGGGCAGCTCAGGGATTCGGTCCGGGCGGGAACCGACGTAGGCTCGATACCCTCTTAAGGCTCATACGGACGAGAGCCTTCCGGGCCTGGCAAGGGGCAGCACGATGATCGAGGCAGTCGGCCTGACCAAGCGCTTCGGCGCGAAGACCGCCGTCGAGCAGCTGTCGTTCCAGGTCAGGCCGGGTCACGTGACCGGTTTCCTTGGGCCCAACGGCTCCGGCAAATCCACCACGATGCGCATGATCGTCGGCCTGGACCGGCCCACTGCCGGTCATGTCACGATCAACGGCTCCCCGTTCCGGGAGCTGCCGAACGCGCAGCGGCACGTCGGCGCCCTCCTCGACGCCAAGGCCATGCACGGCGGCCGCAAGGCCCGCACCCACCTGCTGTCCATCGCCCAGCTCTCCGGCATCCCCGAGAAGCGGGTGGACGAGGTGCTGGGCGTGGTCGGCCTCCAGGACGCCGCCCGGCAGCGCACCAAGGGCTTCTCCCTCGGCATGGGCCAGCGCCTCGGCATCGCGACCGCCCTCCTCGGGGACCCCCAGGTGCTCCTCTTCGACGAGCCGGTCAACGGCCTCGACCCCGAGGGCATCCTCTGGGTCCGGAACCTGATGCGAAGGCTGGCGTCCGAGGGCCGCACCGTCTTCGTCTCCTCGCACCTCATGAGCGAGATGGCGCTGACAGCCGACCACCTGATCGTCATCGGCCGGGGCCGGCTGCTCGCCGACATGACCACCCAGGACTTCATCACGCACAACTCGGCCGGATTCGCGCGGGTCCGTCCCGCCGCGGACGGGACCGACGGCCGCGTCGTCCTCGGCGCGGCGCTCGTCAAGGCGGGCGCCCGCGTCCTCCAGGAGACCGACGGGGCCCTGCGGGTCACCGGGCTGGAGCTCCCCCGCATCAGCGACGTCGCCCACGGGGCCGGGGTGCGGCTGTGGGAGCTGTCCCCGCACCGGGCCTCGCTGGAGGAGGCCTACATGCGGATGACGCAGTCCTCCCTGGAGTACACCTCCACCGAGGACCCCCGCGCCGAGCTGTGGGAACCCGAACCGCTGACCGTTCCCGACTGGGAGGAGGAGGCGGCGGCCACGGAGGTCCCGACGGAGACCGCGGCGAGCTTCTTCGCTCCCCCACCCCCCACGGCGGGTGGACGGCCCTTCCTGATGCCCGGCAGCGCCGCCGACCTCGCCCCCGCCGTACGGCAGGGCGACCCGGCCCGCACGCCCGAGAACGCCCAGAGCACCTCCGAGGACCACAGATGACCGGCCGCCCCGAACCGACCACGGGCTACACCTCGCCCTTGCCCACCCCGCGGCCGCACCTGGGCCACGCGCTGGCCTCGGAGTGGACCAAGCTGACCTCGGTGCGCTCCACCCTGTGGACGCTCGGCTCCCTGGTGGCCCTGGTCGTCGGCGTCGGCCTGCTGGCCATCGTCCAGACCCGCGGCGCGGACTACATGAAGACGCCGTACACGGGGCCGGCCCTGTTCGGCCTCATGGTCGGCCAGATCGCCGTGATCGTCCTCGGCGTGCTGACGATCTGCTCCGAGTACGGCACCGGGCTGATCCGCACCACCTTCACCGCGGCCCCCGAGCGGATGCGGGTCCTCACCGCCAAGTACCTCGTCTTCGGCGCCGTCTCCTTCGCCGTCATCGTGGGCTCGGTGGCGGTCGTCGGCCTGTCCGCCGCCCTGGTGCACCGGGCGTCGCCCGACGGATCCCGCTGGGTCTCGGCGTGGGCGAACGCGGTGGGCGGCTGTTTCTACGTCACCCTGCTCGGGGTCCTCGCCCTGGCCGTCGGCGCGCTCGTACGGCATTCCGCGGGCGGCATCGCCGTCATGCTGGGCGTGGTGACCCTGCCCCCCGTGCTCGGCTCCATCCTGACCGCCTGGCCCTCGACGGCGGCGATCGGGGCCGCCGTCATGCGCTACAACGCGCCGGTCGCGCTCGTCCAGTTCTTCGGGGTCCAGGAGAACGCGACGATAGAGGGCTCGCCGACCCCCGGGAACGGGGCCCAGTTGCTGCTGCTCCTCACCGTGACGGGGGCCATGGTCGCCGCCTCGTACGTCGTGGTGCGGCGCCGGGACGTCTGAGGCCGCGCCGGCCCCGTCAGTACCTGGGCGCGTTCCGGGACCGCTGCACCTTCGAGGTGCGGCGGTCCTTCGCGTTCCAGCAGGCCTTGTGCCAGTGCCGCCGGTCGTCCACGCCGCCGTACTCGGGCCAGGCCACGAGGTGCGGGGTGCCCGAGGGGATCTCCTGGTCGCAGCCGGGGCATCGGTAGCGCTTGCCCGCCGCGGCGGCGCCCGCCACGTGCCGGACCTTCCACTCCTCGCCCTGGTACTCCTCGGTCCGCTCCAGCCCGAACCGGTCGAGGCCGGTTGCGGGTCGTTCGTCCGGGGTCTCGCCGCCCCTGGGGCGGTTGTGGCGCGGTGACACGTATACCTCACGAATGGGCAGCGGGCAGTGACTTTCTCCCAGACTACGCGCAGCGAGCCGGGGTACCCGCAGGGTGGCCGGAGAAGGCCGGAGCACTTCGACCGACCGGCCCGACAATCTCAATAACTTTCCGGTGAGGCCGTGCCTTTGGCACGTGTCAGACGTTGTTGCCATCAGACGTTGATGCCATCAGCGAGTCGGTCCGCCTGGGGGAGGCCGCGTCAGCCGCGAGGAGGATAAGGGCGATGCGCGTAGGAGCGTTTGTACTGGCGGCCCAGTTTCCGGGCCAGGGACAGGGGGAGGCACTGCACCGGGCGGTGCGGACCGCCGAGGTCGCCGAGGAGGCCGGGCTGGACTCCGTCTGGCTGGCCGAGCACCACTTCGTGCCGTACGGGGTCTGCCCGTCGGCGGTGACCCTGGCGGCGCTGCTGCTGGGGCGGACCCGGCGGCTGCGGGTGGGGACCGCGGTGAGCGTGCTGCCGAGCACGCACCCGGTGGCCCTCGGGGAGCAGGCGGCCCTGCTGCACGTCACTTCGGGGGGCCGGTTCACCCTCGGGGTGGGCCGGGGCGGGCCCTGGGTGGACCTGGAGGTGTTCGGGGGCGGCCTGGAGGCGTACGAGAGCGGCTTCCGCGAGGACCTCGACCTGTTGCGGCGCTGGCTGACCGAGCCGCGCGTGGGGGCCACCGGCGACCGGTACGCGTTCCGCGAGGTGGCCGTCGTACCGCGACCGGACGAGGCGCTGGACGGGGACGGGAGTGGGCCGGAAGTGATCGTCGCCTGCACCTCCCCGGCGTCGGTGCGCGCGGCCGCGGAGCGCGGACTGCCGATGCTGCTGGGCATGCACTGCGGTGACGAGGACAAGGCCGCGATGGTCGCGATGTGGCGCCGGACCGCGCTGGCGGCGGGCCACGACCCCGATGCCGTACGGGCGGCCGGACACGTCTCGGCGGGCGTCTGCCAACTGGCGGACCGGACGGCGGACGCCCGCGAGACCCTGGTCAAGGCGATGCCGGGATGGTTCCGTCAGGGCCTGGACGCGCACGTCACGGTCGACGGCCGGCAGCGCGCGATGCGCGATCCCGTCGCCTACACGGAACTGCTGTGCGCCCTGCATCCGGTCGGCACCCCGAGGTTGGCGGCGGACCGGCTCGCGGCGACCTCGGAACGCACCGGGATCACGCGCTTCGCCCTGCTGACGGAAGGCTCCGGGGACCTCGCCGCGACCGAGGAGAACGTACGGCGCCTCGGCGCCGAGGTGCTGCCGCGGCTGGAGGCGGCCGGGGCCTGAGCTTCGGTGGACCCGGCCTGGGCTGCCGCTCCGGTGTCAGTCGCACCTCCCGCGACACGGAGCGGCAGCGAAGTACCGGTCCTGCTAGCAGTCCCGCATCTCCGGCGACTGGTTGAGCAGCTGGCCACGGATCGAGGTGAACCGGGCGTGCCTCTCATCCGACGAGGAATCCAGCGGGAAGACCGCCACGCGGTGGCAGTTCTGGAAAGCCAGGCGCACCCCGAAGTGCCGTTGAAGCGCACCACGTATCGCGTCACTCGCGAGCGCGCGCAGCAGCTGCCCGCGCGCCTGCTCGTCCGGCGGCGGCGTCTGGTTGTCGGCGAACTCTCCGCCCTCAACCTCCAGCTGGGCCGTCAACGAGCTGATCATCTCCCATGCGTAGGGCAGGGAGGTCCGGACGCAGTCGACGAAGGCTGCTTCGTCGACCTCGCCTCGCTCGGCCTGTTCGAGTAGGGCCGGTGAGACGTCGAGCGACATGGGTTCTCCTCTCGTGACTCCGGCCGTTGGGTTGCCGGAGTCTTACGGGCAGGGAAGGAGATCGCGACGCAGCGTGCACGCTCGACGACCTCCCGCTCACCACGGTAGGCGCCCACCGGGTACCGCACCAGGAGAATGCGCATACAACGCGCCATCGGCGAACGGGGCTTTCAGGGGCGAATCGCGTGGAGGCACATCCGTCGAGTAGCGTTGCCGACCATGCGTCTCGTCATTGCCCGCTGCTCCGTCGACTACGCGGGCCGGCTCACCGCCCATCTGCCCTCGGCACCCCGTCTGATCCTCGTGAAGGCCGACGGCAGTGTCTCGATCCACGCGGACGACCGGGCGTACAAACCGCTCAACTGGATGTCGCCCCCGTGCACCCTCAAGGAGGGGAGCGGTGACGACGCCGGCGTCTGGACCGTCGTCAACAAGGCGGGCGAGAAGCTCATCATCACCATGGAGGAAGTCCTCCACGACTCCTCCCACGAGCTGGGCACCGACCCCGGTCTCATCAAGGACGGTGTCGAGGCGCACCTCCAGGAGCTGCTCGCCGACCGGATCGACACGCTGGGCGAGGGCTACACGCTGATCAGGCGCGAGTACATGACGGCCATCGGCCCCGTCGACATCCTGTGCCGGGACGCCTCCGGTGCGACCGTCGCGGTGGAGATCAAGCGACGCGGCGAGATCGACGGCGTCGAACAGCTCACCCGCTACCTGGAACTGCTGAACCGCGACCCGCATCTGGCCCCGGTCCGCGGCGTGTTCGCCGCGCAGGAGATCAAGCCGCAGGCGCGCGTGCTCGCGAACGACCGCGGCATGGACTGCGTGGTGCTCGACTACAACGCCATGCGCGGCATCGAGGACGACAAGCTCCGCCTGTTCTGACCGCTCCTTTCGACGCGGGTCCGCACCCCGGACACGGTGAAGGCCCCCGAGACGGCTTCGGGGGCCTTCGTCATGTCCGGGGTGCGGACGCTACGTCGCCTTGGCGGTCGGGGAGACCTCGACCGCCGAGGCGCTGACGCTCGCGGGGGTGGTCGCCGGGGGCGTGGCGGTCGCGGGCGGCGTCTCGGGGGGCGTCGGGGTGACGCTGGGCTCCGGGGTGCCCGGGTCGGGCTTCGGGTCCGGGTCGGGGCCCGGGGGCGTGGGCGTCGGGGTGGGCGTCGGCTTCCCCGGGGGCCGCGGCGTGACCGGGGGGACGCCGGGGCGTCGCGGCGGGGTCGTGCGGGGCGTCGGGCCGCCGTCCGGTGCTCCGTCCCCGGCCTCGCCGGGGGCCTCCTCGGGGCCGGGCGACTGCGCGGGCGGGGGCGTCGTACCGGGCTCGGGCGCGGGGTCGGTTCCGCTGTTTCCCGGCACGGACGGCGGCTCCGGGGCCACGGGCGTCGGGGTCGAGGACACCGCCGGCTTGCTGGGTGCCTCCTCCTCCCCCGAGGTCAGGGCCAGGCCGATCACCGTGCCGAGAGCGGCCACCGTGAGCACCCCGGCGGCGGCGAGCAGCACGGTCCTGCGACGGGATCCCGGCTCGGCCCCCGGGGCCGGGGCGGGCGCGGGTACGGCGGCGGGGGCGGGCTTGGTCAGCGGCGGGAACGCGTCCTCGAAGACCTCGGTCAGGGTCGCCGGCGCGGTACCGGTGGCCGGGGCCGCGCCGCGGACGACCGGGGTGACCTGCGTGACGGCCTCGCCCCGGGGCGCCGCCACCGGCAGCGCGGCCGCGGCGGGCATCGCGGCCGCCGCTCCGGAGGTTCCGGAGGTCAGGGCCGGTCTTTGGGCCGCGGCGGGCACCGCCTTCGGCGTCGGGGCGGCGAACGGGCTCGGCGTCGCGGCCGGAGCGGTCCCGGGCAGGGCGACGGTGGCGGCGCTCGGCGGCGCGGCCGTCGGCGGCTCCAGCCGTAGCGGCGGCGAGGCCTGCGCCCGGGCCGCCTCCCGGTCGGTGACGAGGGCCAGCGCCCGGCGTCCGGCGACCGTTCCGCGCTTGTCCGCCAGCGCTCCGCGCAGCCCGATGGAGGCCTCCAGTTCGGCGCGCGCCCGGTCGAGGCGGCCCTCGCACAGCGCGAGCACGCCCAGCTCGTGGTGGAAGTACGCCTGCTCGGCGACCTCCCCCGCCTTGCGGGCGGCCTCCGCGCCCGCGCGCAGCGCCCGCTCCCAGGCCTCCCAGTGCAGCGAGGCGGCGAGGGCTGGGGCGGCCGTACGGGCCAGGAGTACGGCGGCCACCACGTCGGCGCCGGCCAGGGCGGCCAGCACCGCGTCGGCCTCCGCGGCGACGCGCGTCGGGGTCACCGAGGCGTGGCCGGTCCACCAGGCGTAGTGGCGGGCGGCGGTCCGGGCCTCCTCGGTGGCGGTGTCCCCGTACCCGGCCTCCTCCAGCTGCCGGGCGACGCCCTCGGCGAGCCGGTAGCGCGGCCCGACCGGGGTGATCAGCCCGCAGCCGAGGAGTTCGGCGACGGCGGAGTCCGCGTGCGTGTCCCCGACCAGGGCGGGGAGGTGGGCGTGGTGCGGCAGCTCGCCGCCGAGCGCGCAGGCCATCCGCAGGGCGGCCCGGGCGGACTCGCTGACCCGGGAGGCCAGCAGTTCGGCGGGTGCGGCGGCCTCGGCGAGGGTGGGCAGCGGCACGTGGGCGGGGTCCCGGGGGCGTTCCTCGAAGACGCCGGGTTCCTCGTCGTCGTCCTCCGAGGCGGCCCGGTTCAGTTCGTCGCGCTGGCGCAGCAGTCCGGCCGCCTGGACGAAGCGCAGCGGCAGCCCTTCGGAGGCGAAGCGCAGGTCACCGGCCCAGGCGGTCTCCTCCTCCGTCAGGGCCCGTCCGGTGGCGGCCTCCAGCAGCAGGACGCAGTCGGCCTTGCCGAGCCCGCCGAGGTGGACCTCCTCCAGGTGCGAGTCGTCGGAGGCGGCCTTGGTGTCGGGGGTGGCGGCCAGCAGGTAGGCGCATTCGGGGGTGGCGCGCAGCAGCTCGTCGAGCGCGGCGCCGCCCAGTTCCAGGTCGTCGAGGAGCACGATGGCGCCGATCTCCCCGACCCGCGCGAGGAGTTCCGTACGGTCGGGCCGTTCGTCGCCGGAGTCGTGGACGGCCCCGTACAGCGCCTGGAGGAGTTCGCCGGGCTGGTGGTGGCCGTGGCCGTTGAGCCTCACGACCCCGTCCGGGGCGAGGCCCGCGCAGGCGGTGGCGACGGAGTCGAGGAGCGCGGTGCGGCCCGATCCGGCGGGTCCGGTCAGGCGTACGGAGCGGCCGCGACCCAGCAGTCGGACGAGGCGTTCCCGTTCCTCGGCGCGCTCCAGGAGCGGCCGGGCGGGCAGCGGGGGTCCCGGCAGGACGGGTGGTCGCGCGACCGTGTCGCGGGCGGCGCGGGCGGCGGCGTCGCGCTTGGCGGGGCGGCGCGCGGCCGTGCCGGGGCGCAGGGGTTCGATCTCGCTGCCGTCGACGGGGTTGACGGTGAGGGAGAAGGTTCCCGCGGTGAGGGTGACGACGCGCGCGGGCGGCGCGGCGGCCGGTACGAGGGCCGCGCCGGGGGTCGGGCCGTCGGGGGGCGTGGGGTGCTGCGTCCGTTCCGCGGTGGGGCCGTCGGGACGCGCCTGCGCCTGCCCGCCCCGATCGGGCTGCCCCTGTGTACGGTCCATGACCAAGTCCCCCGATCGCGTCGCGCGCGCCGCCGCCGTCGTTACGCCCGGCCTTCGCTCGCCGCTGTCGCTACTGGTCCGGTTTCCGCCCGAACCCTAGACCGTGGTCCGCCGCGCGGGAACCGCCGGGGTGCCTTCACCACCGGACCGTTACGTTTCCCCCGGGAGGGGTCGCGGCGCGTCCCTCAGTCCTTGCGTCCGGTGACGGCCACGGTGACGCCGAGGCCGATCATGGTGAGTCCGCCGGCGCCGCCCACCAGGGAGAGCCGTCGCGGCGAGCCCGCGAACCAGTCCCGGGTACCGGCGGCGACCAGGCCCCACGCGCTGTCGAGGACGATCGCGATCAGGTTGAAGACGAGACCGAGGAACAGCATCTGCGCGGTCACGTTGCCGGCCGAGCGGTCCACGAACTGGGGCAGGACGGCGGCGAAGAACACCATGGTCTTGGGGTTGGCGACGCCGACGACGAAGCCCTCCCCCAGGGTCCGCAGCCCTCCGCGTTCCGGGGGCGCGTCGCCGGTGACGGCCGCGTGCAGCTCCCCGCGCCGGCGCCACGCCTTGACGCCCAGGTACACGAGGTAGCCGGCGCCGATCAGCTTGAGCGCGGTGAAGACGAGCACCGATCGCTCGACGACGGCCCCGACGCCCAGGGCGACGGCCACGACGAGCACGTAGGCGCCCATCGTGTTGCCGAGGACCGTGGTGAGCGCGGCGCGCCGGCCCTGGGCCAGCGCCCGTCCGATGACGAAGAGCACGCTGGGCCCGGGGATCACGATCAGGAGGAACGACATGGCCGCGAAGGCCAGCGCTCGGTCGGTGGACACCATGCGGCCATGAAAGCGGAAGGGGGCCGCGGAACGCAGCCCCTTTTCTCCGCGGCGGCCCGTGGGGGCCGGCCGCGCCCCGGGTCGGTCCGGGGCGGGGCCCCGGACGCCGTCATACCCGGGGCAGGGACTCCGCTTCCAGTCCGCCCTCGATCGCGAGGATGCGGTGCAGCCGGGTCGCGACGAGGAGCCGCTGCATCTGCGCGGGGACCCCGCGCAGGACGAGGCGCCGGCCGGTCCGGCCGGCCCTCCGGTGGGCTCCCATGATCACGCCGAGTCCGGTCGCGTCCCAGGAGTCGAGTGCGGTCAGGTCGAGCACGAGGTCGCCGTGGCCGTCGTCGAGGGCACTGTGCAGGGCCGTACGGGCGTCCGCCGCGCTGCGCACGTCGAGGCGACCCCCGACCGCGAGTTCGGCGTGGTCGCCCCTGATGTGCATGTGTACTCCCCGGCTGTACTGCGTGCGTGTGGTCCGACTCCCGTGGTCGGCAACTCTCACTGCAACTGACTGCCTCGCGGGCAGGGAAGTTGCCGACCGTGAGCGAACCGATACCTAATTCACCCCGGAGGGTGAAGCCATTCGAACGGTGGTGCTCAGTGCTTGTAGAAGCCCTGGCCGCTCTTGCGGCCGATGTCGCCCGCGTCGACCATCCGGCGCATCAGCTCCGGCGGCGCGAACTTCTCGTCCTGCGACTCGGTGTAGATGTTGCTGGTGGCGTGCAGCAGGATGTCGACGCCCGTGAGGTCCGCGGTGGCGAGCGGGCCCATGGCGTGCCCGAAGCCCAGCTTGCAGGCGATGTCGATGTCCTCGGCGGAGGCGACGCCCGATTCGTAGAGCTTGGCGGCCTCGACGACGAGCGCGGAGATCAGACGGGTCGTCACGAAGCCGGCGACGTCGCGGTTGACGACGATGCAGGTCTTGCCGACGGACTCGGCGAACGCCCGGGTGGTGGCGAGGGTCTCGTCGCTGGTCTTGTAGCCGCGCACCAGCTCGCACAGCTGCATCATCGGGACGGGCGAGAAGAAGTGCGCGCCGACGACCCGCTCCGGACGCTTCGTCACGGCCGCGATCTTGGTGATCGGGATGGCGGAGGTGTTGGAGGCGAGCACCGCGTCGTCGCGGACCAGCTCGTCGAGCGCGCGGAAGATCTCGTGCTTGACCTCCAGCTTCTCGAAGACGGCCTCGACGACGATGTCGGCGTCGGCGACCGCACCGAGATCGGTGGTCGTGGTGATCCGGCCCAGCGCCGCCTCGGCGTCCTCGGCCGTCAGCTTGCCCTTGGCGACGAACCGGTCGTACGAAGCCTTGATCCCGTCGGTACCGCGGGTCAGCGCGGCGTCCGTGACGTCCCGCAGGACGACGTCCCAACCCGCCTGAGCGGAGACCTGAGCGATCCCGGAACCCATCAGTCCGGCACCGATGACGGCGAGCTTCCCAGCCACTGCACACCCCTTAGTTCTTCACTCGGCCCAGTCTCGTAGCCTCTTCGGCGGAGACTAGCGTCCGTGGAGGGCGGTGTGACCGCGAAGTAACACGCGTCACGTCTCAGATGACGGACATCACACTGGTACGGCCCAGCACCCCTGCACAGCCCTCCAGTTCACCCGGCCCCCACCGGGGAGCAGCTCTCCGCGGGCTCCACCGGCCCGGTCTACCCTGGCCGCATGGTGAACCTCACGCGCATCTACACCCGTACCGGCGACAAGGGCACGACCGCCCTGGGCGACATGAGCCGGACGCAGAAGACGGACCTGCGGATCTCGGCGTACGCCGACGCGAACGAGGCCAACGCGGCCATCGGGACGGCGATCGCGCTGGGCGCGCTCCCCGAAGAGGTCGTCAAGGTCCTGGTCCGCGTGCAGAACGACCTCTTCGACGTGGGCGCGGACCTGTGCACCCCGGTCGTCGAGGCGCCGGAGTACCCGCCGCTGCGGGTCGAGCAGTTCTACGTCGACAAGCTGGAGGCGGACTGCGACCTCTTCCTGGAACAGGTCGAGAAGCTGCGCAGCTTCATCCTCCCCGGCGGCACTCCCGGCGCGGCCCTGCTGCACCAGGCCTGCACGGTGGTCCGGCGCGCCGAGCGCTCGACGTGGGCGGCGCTGGAGGTGCACGGCGAGGTGATGAACCCGCTGACCGCCACCTACCTGAACCGCCTCTCCGACCTCCTGTTCATCCTGGCCCGGGTGGCCAACAAGGAGGTCGGGGACGTGCTGTGGGTGCCCGGCGGCGAGCGCTAGCTCCGCGGCCGCGAGGTCCGGCCGGTCGGGCGGGGCATCAGGCGCGGGGGCCCGCCTCCACGCGCTCGGGCTCCGCTCCTGCCGGGGCCTTCTTCGGCCAGATCGTGTAGCAGACGGCGATGACGCCGTGGATGCCGACGATGCGCAGGGCCGCGCCCTGGTAGCTCGCGAGCGAGCTGACGTCGCCCGCGTCGCCGACGAACCAGATGGCGGCCTGGAGCAGGCCCATCGCGACGGCCGCGGCGACGACGGTGCGGACCCACAGCTTCCACTCGTGGACGGCGCGCGCCGTGCCGTGGCCGGCGCCGGCCGGCTTCGGCCCGCCGGCCAGCCGGTACGCGGCGTGGCCGTCGAGCCACTTCACCGTGTAGTGGCCGTAGGCGACGGTGTAGCCGAGGTAGAGGGCGGCCACGCCGTGCTTCCAGTCGGGGGTGGCGCCGTTCTTCAGGTCGAGGGTGGTCGCGACCAGCAGGACGAGTTCCAGCAGCGGTTCGCACAGCAGGACCGCGGCCCCCAGCCGGGGCATCTTCGCCAGGTAGCGCAGGCCCAGCCCGGCCGCCAGCAGCACCCAGAAGCCGACCTCACACGCGATGATCAGCGCGACGATCACGGTCTCTCTCCGTTCCGCTCGTTCTCCGGGTTCTCCGGTTCTCCTCAAGGCTGCCGCCCGCCGGGGGCCGTTTCGTCGTCTCAGGTGACGAAAGCGCACTGCATCCTTCGATGTAGTGCGGGTTCCGTCCCGGTGTCGACGTCCTCGGCCGCGCCGCCGTGTTGGATGGGGAGGTGATCGAGAAGCTGCCCCGCCCCCACCGTGACGATGTCCTGATCGCGTCGGTCAGCGTGCTCGCGGGACTCCTCCTCTGGTCCCTCGGGGTGCACAGCAACACCCGGCCGCACTTCGCCCCCGCGTGGGCGGCCCTGGCGCCGTTGCTCGTCATGGGCGCCCTCGAACTGCTGCGCCGCACGCACCCCGCGGTGACCGTGTCCGTGGGGACGGTCGCGCTCGTCGTCGACACGTTCACCGTGGGAAATCTGGCCACGATCCTCATGTACACGGACCTGATGTACGCGGCCGTCCTCTACGGGAAACCCGCCATGGCCCGCCGGCTCCCGGTCGGCACCGGCCTCGCCACCGTCGCCATCACCATCGGCTCCGTGGCCTGGCTGCGCACCCCGCAGGCCCTGCTGATCGGTGTGGTCGCGGGCATCATCACCTTCGGCCCGGCCATGACCGGCGCCACCCTGCGCAACCACCGCGACGCGGCGATCGCCGCCCGCCTGCGCGCCGAGCAGACGGCCCTGTTGGCCGAAATGGACCGTTCCCAGGCGGTCGCCGCCGAGCGGGCCCGGATGGCCCGCGAACTCCACGACATGGTGGCCAACCACCTCTCGGCGATCGCCATCCACTCGACGGCCGCGCTGTCCATCGACTCCCCCGCGACGAGCCGCGAGGCCCTCGGGGTGATCCGTGAGAACAGCGTGCAGGGCCTGGCCGAAATGCGTCGGCTCATCGGGCTGCTGCGGGACGCGGGCGCCGGGGGCGACGCCGTCGCGGTGCCCACCCTCGACGGGTTGGAGGCGCTGCTGGGTCGGGCCCGGGCCAACGGCGCCGCCAGCGGGCTGGACTTCGTCCTGCACGACGGCCGCCCGCAGGCCGGACCGGCGGTACCGACCCCGGTGGAGCTGGCGGCGTACCGGATCGTGCAGGAGTCGCTGACCAACGCCCTCAAACACGCCGGCCCGGGCACCGTCACCATCCGGGTGACCTGTGAGGACGGCCTGCTGTCGGTGGGGGTGGACTCCCCCTACGAGGTCCGGCACGGCCCTCGGGCACCCGGCTCCGGGGCGGGGCTGATCGGCATGCGCGAGCGGGCGGACCTGCTCGGCGGAACGTTCACCGCGGGCCCCGTCGGGTCCGTGTGGCAGGTGCGGGCGACACTGCCCGCCGAGGAAGGGGCCGTACGGGCATGAACCAGCGGAACATCAGGGTGCTGGTCGCCGAGGACCAGAGCGCGGTGCGCGCGGGCCTGGTGATGATCCTGCGCAGCGCGGGCGACGTCGAGGTGGTGGGCGAGGCCGCCGACGGGGAGGAGGCCGTGCGCCTCGCCCGGGATCTTCGGCCGGATCTGGTCCTCATGGACGTGCAGATGCCCCGACTGGACGGGGTCGCGGCCACCCGGCAGGTCGTCGCCGAGGGTTTGGCGGACGTCCTCGTGCTGACGACCTTCGACCTCGACGAGTACGTCTTCGGCGCGCTGCGCGCCGGAGCCTCCGGGTTCCTGCTGAAGGACGCCGACGCCGCGGAACTCATCGAGGCGGTCCGCACGGTGGCGCGCGGCGAGGGGCTGATCGCCCCCGCGGTCACCCGGCGCCTGATCGCCGAGTTCGCCGCGCCCCGCGCGCAGCGGCCCTCGGTGGCGCCGGAGACGGCTGCGGCCGTCGATTCGCTGACGCGGCGCGAACGGGAGGTGCTCGGCGCGCTGGGCGAGGGGTTGTCGAACGCGGAGATCGCCGTACGCCTGGACATGGCGGAGGCGACGGTGAAGACGCACGTCAGTCGCCTGCTCGGGAAGCTGGGGCTGCGCAGTCGGGTCCAAGCTGCGGTACTGGCACAGGAGTTGGGGGATCTGGACGAGCACTGGAGGTAAGGTCTGGACCTCTTGACGGTTGGTCCAGACCTTTCTAGTCTCACCGAAACACTGTGGTGAGCGTGCCATGACGAGCGTCATGACGAGGCGTGCTCACGGGCGGCGCAGGTCCCACCCCCATGTGCCCGGTCGGCCCCACGACCGGCACGGACCTACGGAGGAGCACCCTTGAGCACAGCACCCCCGCTACGTACCCGTCTGTTCAGAAGGTTGGCCGCCACGGTGGCCGTCTTCGCCCTGCCCATCGCCGGCCTCGTCGGCCTGGCCGGACCCGCACAGGCGGCCACCTCCGCGACGGCGACCTACACCAAGGCCTCCGACTGGGGCTCCGGCTTCGAGGGCAGGTGGACGGTCAAGAACACCGGCACCACCGCGCTGACCAGCTGGACCGTGGAGTGGGACTACCCCGCGGGCACCAGGGTCAGCTCCGCCTGGGACGCCACCGTCACCAGCTCGGGCAACCACTGGACCGCGAAGAACGTCGGCTGGAACGGCGCCCTCTCCCCCGGCCAGAGCGTCACCTTCGGGTTCAACGGCACCGGCACCGGAGCCCCCTCCGGCTGCAAGATCAACGGCGGCTCCTGTGACGGCGGCACCCAGCCCGGCGACGCCCCGCCCTCGGCCCCCGGCACCCCCACGGCCTCCGGCGTCACCGAGACGGCTCTGACCCTGTCCTGGTCCGCGGCCACCGACGACAAGGGCGTCAAGAACTACGACGTGTACCGCAACGGCGCCAAGGTCACCACGGTCACCGGCACCTCCTACGGCGACTCCGGCCTGACCAAGGGCACCTCGTACACGTACTCCGTCGTCGCCCGCGACACCGCGGACCAGACCGGCCCCTCCTCCGGCGAGCTCGCGCTCACCACCCCGGGCGGCGGCGGCACGGACCCGGGCGCCGGAACCAAGGTCAAGCTGGGCTACTTCACCAACTGGGGCGTCTACGGGCGCAACTACCACGTGAAGAACCTGGTCACCTCCGGCACGGCGTCGAAGATCACCCACATCAACTACGCCTTCGGCAACGTCCAGGGCGGCAAGTGCACCATCGGTGACGCCTACGCGGACTACGACAAGGCCTACACCGCCGACCAGAGCGTCGACGGCAAGGCCGACAACTGGGACCAGCCGCTGCGCGGCAACTTCAACCAGCTCCGCAAGCTGAAGGCCCAGTACCCCCACATCAAGATCCTGTGGTCCTTCGGCGGCTGGACCTGGTCCGGCGGCTTCGGCCAGGCCGTCGGCAACCCCGCCGCCTTCGCCCAGTCCTGCTACGACCTGGTCGAGGACCCGCGCTGGGCCGACGTCTTCGACGGCATCGACCTCGACTGGGAGTACCCGAACGCCTGCGGCCTCACCTGCGACACCAGTGGCGCCGCCTCCCTGAAGAACATGATGCAGGCCATGCGCGCCAAGTTCGGCACGAACAACCTGGTCACCGCGGCCATCTCCGCCGACGGCTCCAACGGCGGCAAGCTGGACGCGGCGGACTACGGCGGCGCGGCCCAGTACGTCGACTTCTACAACGTCATGACGTACGACTTCTTCGGCGCCTGGGCGGCGCAGGGCCCGACGGCCCCGCACTCCCCGCTCACCGCCTACCCGGGCATCCCGCAGGACGGCTTCAACTCCGAGGCCGCCATCACGAAGCTCAAGGGCAAGGGCGTCCCCGGCTCCAAGCTCACCCTGGGCATCGGCTTCTACGGCCGCGGCTGGACCGGCGTCACCCAGGCCACCCCCGGCGGCACCGCCACCGGCCCGGCCCAGGGCACCTACGAGCCGGGCATCGAGGACTACAAGGTCCTCAAGGCCACCTGCCCCTCCACCGGCACCATCGCCGGCACGGCCTACGCCAAGTGCGGCAGCAACTGGTGGAGCTACGACACCCCCGCCACGGTCACCTCGAAGATGACCTGGGCCAAGCAGCAGGGCCTCCGGGGCGCCTTCTACTGGGAGTTCAGCGGCGACACCGCCAACGGTGAACTCGCCAACGCGGTCCACACCGGGCTCCAGTAACCCCCGCTGAACGAACCCGGTGACAGACGAAGCCGGGGAGACGGGTCCGTCCCCCGTCTCCCCGGCTTCTCCACGTCCGATCGCGGCCACGGCCGCGCCCACGGCCGCGGCTCGGGCCACATTCGCCCTCCCCCGAACTCCGTCCGAGGGCGGACCTCCTGCCAACGGGCAGGGAACTAAGCCACGTTCACCCGCTGGCCGGGAGGCGCGGCCTCCAGCCAGGCCAGGAATCCGGTCAGCGCGTCGTCGCTCATCGCCAGCTCCAGGCGGGTTCCCCGGTGGGAACAGCCGAGCACGACGGCATCGGAGAGCAGGGCCAGCTCCTCCTCGCCCTCGGGCGCGCGCCGGGCGAGCACCTCGATGGAGGAGCGCTCCAGCAGCCGGCGCGGGCGCGGGGAGTACGAGAACACCCGGAACCACTCGATCCGGTCACCGCTGTAGCGGGCGACGCCGTACACCCAACCCTTGCCGGAGACGTCCGGCTCGTCGGCCACGTCCCAGCGCAGGCTGCAGTCGAAGGTACCGCCGGAACGCTGGATCAGTCTGCGACGCAGCCCGAACACAAACAGCCCGATCACCACCAGGGCTACGACCAGGCCGCTCACAAGCAGAGCGAGGAGCATCTTCACCGACCTCCTCGCTCATCGAAACACCGCACACGACCGTGCCCATCACCGGACAGGTCCGAGGACGGACGTACATCGCCTCAGCCGCGACCCGGTCTGGAAAATTCCAGAACGGACCGCGGCTGAGGTCTGCCGGCCCCGGAAGGTCACCCTCCGGGGCCGGCGGTTGGAACTCCGACGGGCTATCAGCCCGTTACGGCGCGCAGCCGGACATCGGCGCGACGTTCGGCGGCCGCGTCGGCCTCCGACTTCGCGCGCTCCAGTGCCCGCTCCGCCCGCTGGACGTCGATCTCGTCCGCGAGCTCGGCGATCTCGGCCAGCAGGGACAGCTTGTTGTCCGCGAACGAGATGAAACCGCCGTGCACCGCGGCGACGACAGTGCCGCCCTCGCTGGTACGGATGGTCACAGGGCCCGATTCCAGCACACCGAGAAGCGGCTGGTGACCGGGCATGACGCCGATGTCGCCGGACGTGGTGCGGGCGACAACAAGGGTGGCCTCGCCGGACCAGACATTGCGGTCCGCCGCGACCAGCTCGACGTGCAGCTCAGCAGCCAAGGTGGCTCCTCGGGTCACCACCCGGCGGGTCAGCCGGGTGTTGGGTCAAATTCTAATGGGCGTGGGGAGAGGGACGGGACGTACCCCGCCCCTCTCCTTCGTTCTTCGACGATTCGCGCTCCGGAGAACGCGGACCGACTAGGAGACGCCCAGCTCCTTGGCGTTGGCCTTCAGGTCCTCGATGCCACCGCACAGGAAGAACGCCTGCTCGGGGAAGTGGTCGTAGTCACCGTCGCAGATCGCGTTGAACGCGGTGATCGACTCCTCCAGCGGAACGTCCGAACCGTCGACACCGGTGAACTGCTTGGCGACGTGGGTGTTCTGCGACAGGAAGCGCTCGACGCGACGGGCACGGTGGACAACGAGCTTGTCCTCCTCGCCCAGCTCGTCGATACCGAGGATCGCGATGATGTCCTGGAGGTCCTTGTACTTCTGGAGGATCCCCTTGACGCGCATCGCCGTGGCGTAGTGGTCCGCCGCGATGTACCGCGGGTCGAGGATGCGGGACGTCGAGTCCAGCGGGTCCACGGCCGGGTAGATGCCCTTCTCGGAGATCGGACGGGAAAGAACCGTCGTCGCGTCGAGGTGGGCGAAGGTGGTCGCCGGCGCCGGGTCGGTCAGGTCGTCCGCGGGGACGTAGATCGCCTGCATCGAGGTGATCGAGTGACCACGGGTCGAGGTGATGCGCTCCTGGAGGAGACCCATCTCGTCGGCCAGGTTCGGCTGGTAACCCACCGCGGAGGGCATGCGGCCGAGCAGGGTCGACACCTCGGAACCCGCCTGGGTGTACCGGAAGATGTTGTCGATGAAGAACAGCACGTCCTGCTTCTGCACATCGCGGAAGTACTCCGCCATGGTCAGACCGGCAAGGGCGACGCGCAGACGGGTGCCCGGGGGCTCGTCCATCTGGCCGAAGACGAGCGCCGTCTTGTCGATGACGCCGGAGTCGGCCATCTCCTCGATGAGGTCGTTGCCCTCACGGGTACGCTCACCGACGCCCGCGAACACCGACACACCGTCGTGGTTGTTGGCGACGCGGTAGATCATTTCCTGGATCAGAACGGTCTTGCCGACACCGGCACCACCGAACAGACCGATCTTTCCACCCTTGACGTACGGGGTGAGAAGGTCGATGACCTTGACGCCGGTCTCGAACATCTCGGTCTTCGACTCGAGCTCGTCGAAGCGGGGGGCCTTGCGGTGGATCGGCCAGCGCTCGGTGACGTTGGCGTTCTCCTCCGGGTAGTTCAGCACCTCACCGAGGGTGTTGAACACCTTGCCCTTGGTGAAGTCACCGACGGGGACGGTGATGCCCTCGCCCGTGTCGGTCACCGGGGCCTGGCGGACCAGACCGTCGGTGGGCTGCATGGAGATGGTGCGGACCACGCCGTCACCCAGGTGCTGGGCGACTTCGAGGGTCAGCGTCTTGAGCTCGCCGTCCTGGGCCGGGTCGGCAACCTGGACCTTCAGCGCGTTGTAGATCTCGGGCATCGCGTCGACGGGGAACTCCACGTCGACGACCGGGCCGATGACCCGGGCGACGCGGCCCGTGGCGGCGGCCGTCTCAACAGAGGTCGTCATTACTTGTCACTCCCCGCGGTCGCGTCGGCCATGGCGCTGGCGCCACCGACGATCTCGCTGATTTCCTGGGTGATTTCGGCCTGGCGGGCCGCGTTGGCAAGCCGGGAGAGGCTCTTGATGAGATCCCCGGCGTTGTCGGTCGCCGACTTCATCGCGCGGCGGCGGGCGGCGTGCTCGGAAGCGGCCGACTGCAGCAGTGCGTTGTAGATGCGGCTCTCGACGTAGCGCGGCAGAAGGGCGTCGAGGACGTCCTCCGCCGACGGCTCGAAGTCGAACAGCGGAAGGATCTCGCCCTTCGCACCGGACTCTTCTTCGACCTTGTCGAGGCTGAGCGGCAGCATCCGGCCGTCGACCGCGTTCTGCGTCATCATCGACACGAATTCCGTGTAGACGATGTGCAGCTCGTCGACGCCGCCCTCGGCCGTGTCCTTCTGGATGGCCTCGATCAGCGGCCCCGCGACGCGCTTGGCGTCGGCGTAGGCCGGGCTGTCGGTGAAGCCGGTCCACGACTCCGCGACCTTGCGCTCGCGGAAGCCGAAGTAGGCCAGACCCTTACGGCCGACGATGTACGTGTCGACCTCCTTGCCCTCGCCGCGCAGCCGCTCGGTGAGCCGCTCCGCCTGCTTGATGGCGTTGGAGGAGTAGCCGCCGGCCAGACCGCGGTCGCTCGTGATGAGCAGGACCGCGGCACGGGCCGGCGCCTCGACCTCGGTGGTCAGGGCGTGCTTGGTGTTCGAGCCGGTGGCCACCGCGGTCACCGCACGGGTGAGCTCGGTCGCGTACGGCATCGATGCCGCCACCTTGCGCTGCGCCTTGACGATGCGCGAGGCGGCGATCATTTCCATCGCCTTGGTGATCTTCTTGGTCGCCGTGACGGCACGGATGCGACGCTTGTAGACCCGGAGCTGCGCTCCCATGAGTCAGGTCCCTTCCGTCGTCACTTGGAGACGTTGACGGCCGGCGCGTCCTCGCCCAGGAGCTTGCCGTCCGAGGTCTCGAACTGCTGCTTGAAGCCGGCGATGGCGTCGGCGATCGACGTCAGGGTGTCGTCCGACATCTTGCCGCCGTCGGCGATGGAGGTGAGGAGGTCCTTGCGCTCGCGGCGCAGGTGCTCCAGCAGCTCCGACTCGAAGCGACGGATGTCGTTGACCGGGACGTCGTCCATCTTGCCGGTGGTGCCGGCCCAGACGGAGACGACCTGCTCCTCGACGGGCATCGGCTGGTACTGGCCCTGCTTCAGCAGCTCGACCAGACGCTTGCCGCGCTCCAGCGAGGCCTTCGACGCGGCGTCCAGGTCGGAACCGAAGGCGGCGAACGCCTCCAGCTCGCGGTACTGGGCGAGGTCCAGGCGCAGACGGCCGGAAACCTGCTTCATGGCCTTGTGCTGGGCCGAGCCACCGACGCGGGAGACCGAGATACCGACGTTCAGCGCCGGGCGCTGGCCCGCGTTGAACAGGTCGGACTCAAGGAAGCACTGGCCGTCGGTGATGGAGATGACGTTGGTCGGGATGAACGCCGACACGTCGTTCGCCTTGGTCTCGACGATCGGAAGACCGGTCATCGAACCGGCACCCATGTCGTCGGAGAGCTTCGCGCAGCGCTCCAGCAGACGGGAGTGCAAGTAGAAGACGTCACCCGGGTAGGCCTCACGGCCCGGCGGGCGGCGCAGCAGCAGCGACACGGCGCGGTAGGCGTCGGCCTGCTTCGACAGGTCGTCGAAGATGATCAGGACGTGCTTGCCGGCGTACATCCAGTGCTGGCCGATGGCCGAACCGGTGTACGGCGCCAGGTACTTGAAGCCGGCCGGGTCGGACGCCGGGGCGGCGACGATCGTCGTGTACTCGAGCGCACCGGCGTCTTCCAGGGCGCCGCGAACGGACGCGATGGTCGAGCCCTTCTGGCCGATGGCGACGTAGATGCAGCGAACCTGCTTGTTCACGTCGCCCGAGCGCCAGTTGTCGCGCTGGTTGATGATCGTGTCGACGGCAAGAGCGGTCTTGCCGGTCTGACGGTCACCGATGATCAGCTGACGCTGACCACGGCCGACCGGCACCATGGCGTCGATCGCCTTGTAGCCGGTCTGCATCGGCTCGTGGACCGACTTACGGATCATGACGCCCGGGGCCTGCAGCTCCAGGGCGCGACGGCCTTCGGTCGCGATCTCGCCGAGACCGTCGATCGGGTTGCCGAGCGGGTCGACGACGCGGCCGAGGTAGCCCTCGCCGACGCCGACGGAGAGCACCTCACCGGTGCGCTGCACCGGCTGGCCCTCTTCGATACCGCTGAACTCGCCGAGGACGACGGCGCCGATCTCGCGCTCGTCGAGGTTGAGGGCGAGACCGAGGGTGCCGTCCTCGAACTTCAGCAGCTCGTTCGCCATGGCGGAGGGCAGGCCCTCCACCTTCGCGATGCCGTCGCCGGCAACGCTGACCGTTCCGACCTCCTCGCGCGAGGCCGCGTCCGGCTGGTACGACTGGACAAAGTTCTCCAGTGCGTCCCGGATCTCCTCCGGCCGGATCGTGAGCTCCGCCATCTGGGTTCCCTGCTCTCCTTGTTGGGCCTGAAGCTTCTTAGGGGTCTGGGGGCGACCCCCAGGAATCTTCTGCAAGTTCTGCACGGCCCAACCGGGCCGCTAGGAATGCGTTGTTCTATTGGTGGCTGATCAGCCGGCCATGCGGCGGGACGCCTCGGCGAGACGGTCCGCGATGGTTCCGTCGATCACCTCGTCGCCCACCCGCACCGTGATCCCGCCGAGGACCGTGGGGTCCACGTCGAGGTTCAGGTGCATCTGGCGGCCGTACAGCTTCGCCAGCACCGCGCCGAGACGCTGCTTCTGCGCGTCGCTGAGCGGAACCGCGCTGGTCACGGTGGCGACCATGCGGCTACGGCGCTCGGCGGCGAGCGTGGAAAGGGATTCGAGTCCCGCTTCCAGGCTACGTCCACGCGGGTGCGTGACAAGACGGGCGACCAGACGCTCGGTGACGGCGTTCGCCTTGCCGCCGAGCAGGCTGCGCAGCAGCTCGCCCTTGGCGGAGGCGGAGGCCGCACGGTCGGTCAGCGCCGCACGCAGCTCGGTGTTCGAGGAGACGATCCGGCCGAAGCGGAAGATCTCGTCCTCGACGTTGTCGAGCGCGCCGCCCTGCTGGGCCGCGGTGAGGTCGGCGGAAGCCGCCAGCCCCTCCAGCGCGTCCACCAGGTCACGGGACTGCGACCAGCGCGACCGCGCCATACCGGACACCAGGTCGAGGGTTTCCCCGCCCACCTGGCCGGCCAGCAGACGCCCGACCAGCTCGGCCTTGGCCTCGCCGGACTGCGCCGGGTCCGTGATGACCCGACGCAGCGAGACCTCACGGTCGAGCAGCGCGGTGACGGCAGCCAGCTCACCGGCGAGCTTCGTCGCGTCGACGGACGTGTTGTCCGTCAGCGCGTCGAGACGCTCGCGCGCGGAGGCCAGTGCCTCGCGGCTCGCTCCGTTCATCGGGCAGCCCCAGTCGACGCCGCCTTCTCCTCAAGCTCGCTGAGGAAACGGTCGATGGTGCGGCTCTGCCGGGCGTGGTCCTCAAGGGACTCGCCGACGAGCTTGCCGGCCAGGTCGGTGGCGAGCTTGCCCACGTCCTGACGCAGCGCCTGCGAAGCGGCCTTGCGGTCCGCCGCGATCTGGGCGTGACCGGCAGCGATGATCTCCTCACGCTGCCGCTGGCCCTCTGCGCGCAGTTCTTCCTTGAGCGCAGTGCCCTGCTCCAGCGCGTCCTGGCGCAGGCGCGCGGCCTCGTGCCGGGCTTCGGCGAGCTGGGCCTTGTACTGCTCCAGCGCGCTCTGAGCCTCGGCCTGAAGCGCTTCGGCCGTCTCGATGCCACCCTCGATGGCCTCGCGACGCTCGTCCAGAACCTTGTTGATGTTCGGGAGCAGCTTCTTCGCGAGGAAACCGAAGACGATGACAAAGGCGATCAGGCCGATGACAAGCTCGGGGATCGGCGGGATGAGGGGGTTTTCCGCCTCAGTGGCCGCGAGCTGAACCAGAGGGTTCACATCAGTGCCTTCCGTCTAAAGGGTCTGTTCGCTACCGGGATCAGGAGGTCGGGTAGACGAACGGCATGACCAGACCGATGAGGGCGAGCGCCTCACAGAAGGCGAAGCCGAGGATCTGGTTGGCGCGGATCAGGCCGGCGGCCTCGGGCTGGCGGGCCAGGGCCTGCGTGCCGTTACCGAAGATGATGCCGACGCCGACGCCGGGGCCGATGGCCGCGAGGCCGTAGCCGATGGAGCCGAGGTTGCCCTTGATTTCGACGCCAGCAGCGAGGGTCTGGAGAGCGGACATGCCGGTTCTTCCTTCTCTTTCATGGACCGGTGGGGGTTGGCCACCGGACGACTGGTGGTTTGGGGGTGGGGCGGTCAGTGGTGCTCGGCGACGGCGCCCTGGAGGAAGCTGCAGGCCAGCAGCACGAAGACGTAGGCCTGGACAGCCTGGATGAAGAGCTCGAACGCGGTCATCACGATGACCATCACGAAGGACACGCCGGCGTAGGCGATGCCGATGCCGTTCAGCAGGTACCAGCTGGCGATCGTGAAGAGCAGCAGCAGGGTGTGACCCGCGAACATGTTCGCGAAGAGACGGACCGCGTGCGTGAACGGCCGGACGATCACGTTCGAGAAGAACTCGATCAGCATGACCAGCGGCAGGATCCCGCCGAGCGACTTGTCGTAGCCCGTGAGGTTCTTCAGACCGCCGACGAAGCCGTGGCGCTTGAAGGTGACCGACATCCACATGACGTAGATGACCAGGGCCAGACCGGCCGGGTACGCGATGACCGAGGTCACCGGGAACTGGGCGAGCGGAATGATCGACCAGAGGTTCAGGATCCAGACGAAGAAGAACGTCGCGACCATGAAGGGGACGTACTTCTCGCCCTCCTTCTTGCCCATCGTTTCGTAGACGATGCCGCGGCGCACGAAGTCGTAGCCGGCTTCGGCGACCATCTGGAGCTTCCCGGGAACGACCTTCGGCTTGGCGAAGGCGGCCCAGAAGAAGCCGACGATGATGACGGTTCCGAGCAGGGCCAGGAGCATCGTCTTGTTGAAGTAGACGGCTCCGTCCATGTCGCCGAAGATCGGCTCGAACAGGAACGAGTGCAGGCCAGGAGCCGGGAAGCCACAGCCGTCGAAGATGTGGCAATCGGTCTCGAAGGCGAGCACCTGCGTCGGGTCAGCACTCACCGCGGGCTCCTTCAGCGTGGCGCATAGGTACGGCAACCTCGTTGTGTCGGCGCGGCGCACAGCCGCGGTTCGGCACGGGACTGGTCTTACGGATGTGGGGGCGGCTTGCAGGCAGTGAGCCTCGCGATTGAGCAGGCGTCAGCTCAGCTGCCTGCGCCCGCGATGCCGCAGTTGGCACCGGACGATAGCAGCATCTCGAACGCGCACTTATTCCGCCCCTACCGTTCACGACGAGGACCCCGTGTTCTTGGGCTTCTCACCCTTGTCACGCTTCGCGGACTCGGGCTCGACGTAAAGGATCTTGGCCTTCATGTGCGCGCGCGTCTGCGCGGCGATCCAAGCAAGGGTCGCCGCGACGATGGTGATCGCGAATGCCCTGGGATTGAACAGCGTCGTGTTCTGGAACACGGCGACGAAGACGAAGAGCAGCAGGATCTGGGTCGTGTAGAGCGCCAGACCCATCATCTGGAAGAGATGCGGCAGCGATCGTGCCGTCCGCTGCAGGATGACGAATCCGATACCCATGAACAAAATCACGACGATCGTGGCCGCGATCGCGCCGATCGCCCCCTTGCCGCCCGCGACCACGCCACTGACAACTGCGGCGATGACGCCGACGGCAGCGGTGGGCACAACGGTTTGCAGAAGGGATCGGGCGTCATCGGACAGCATGGCGCATGGCTCCGCGTGATGGTGGGGGTAACGGGACTCGTACGGGACGAGCGTAAGCCCGGGCCGAGTGAGAGCCTCGGGCCGATGGACCGTCGCACTACGGTCCTTCGGCTCTGTCGCCGGGTTTAGTGAACGGTATCACAAACTATTTGATGAGAGCTTTACCTGTCCGGTGTGCTGACTGTCACACATGAGAGTGACCCTGCGCGTGTGTGCAGGACAGGGTGACGGGTTGTCTGGTAAAGGGGTTCCATGTCGGACATGTGCCCGACCGGTCAGCGCGCGGATCCGGCCTTACGCCGGTCGGGAAGGCGCGAACGGGGGCCTACGGCAGTCGCCCCGTTGACGCCCGAGACCCCCACGGCGACGGGCCGCGGTGCCTGGGGCTCCGCTCCCTCGTCCTCCCGTACGGCGGCCTCCGCCGCGGCCTCGGCGGCCCGCGCCGCGTGCCGGTAGCGGGGCGGGACGAGGCCCTCCGCCCAACGCGGGGCCCGCGGCGTGAAGCGCGGCAGCAAAAGCAGTACGAGGCCCAGGGCGCTCAGCGCGGCGATGGCGAGGACGATCCACATCGAGGTCGAGTGCACCGAGTAGGCCACCGCCCCGAATGCGATCAGGCCCGACCAGAAGTACATGATGAGTACGGCGCGACTGTGGGAATGCCCGAGTTCCAGCAGCCGGTGGTGCAGGTGTCCGCGGTCGGCGGCGAACGGGGACTGGCCGTTCCAGGTGCGCCGGACGATGGCCAGGATCAGGTCCGCCATCGGGATCGCGATGATCGTGAGCGGCAGCAGCAGCGGCATGAAGACCGGGAGCATCGCGTGCGTCGCGTTGCGCTCGCCGCCCGCGAACAGGGCCATGGCGTCCGGGTCGACCTGACCCGTCATGGAGATGGCCGCGGCGGCCAGCACCAGGCCGATGAGCATCGAGCCGGAGTCGCCCATGAAGATCCGGGCCGGATGCATGTTGTGCGGCAGGAAGCCGATGCACATCCCCATCAGGATCGCCGCGAAGAGCGTCGCCGGGGCGGCCGCCTCGATGCCGTAGCCGAACCAGATGCGGTACCCGTAGAGGAAGAACGCCGTGGCGGCGATGCACACCATGCCGGCGGCCAGGCCGTCGAGGCCGTCCACGAAGTTCACCGCGTTGATGGTGATCACGACGAGGGCGACCGTCAGCAGGTTGCCCTGCCACTGGGTGAGCGCGACCGTGCCGATGCCGGGGACGGGGATCCACAGGATCGTCAGACCCTGGATGACCATCACGCCGGCGGCGATCATCTGCGCGCCGAGCTTGATCAGGGCGTCGATCTCGAACTTGTCGTCCAGTACGCCGACCAACCAAATCAACGCCGCTCCGGAGAGCAGTGCCCGTGGTTCGTTCGACAACTCGAAGACGCCGTTGAGGTTGCGCAGGTGGTCGGCGACCAGCAGTCCCGCGCAGAGGCCGCCGAACATGGCGATCCCGCCCAGGCGGGGCGTGGGTTCGCGGTGCACGTCGCGGGCGCGGATCTCCGGCATGGCCCCGGCCGCGATCGCGAACTTCCGCACGGGCCCGGTCAGCAGGTAGGTCACCGCGACCGTGACGCAAAGCGTCAGCAGATATTCACGCACGGGCTGCCCCAGATGTATCGCCGGCCATCTCAGCCCCACACATTAGCCTCGATGTCACCGCTGATGAGGACGCACCAGGACCGCCCCCCGGTTGCGGTACACCCTGCTTGTCCCGGTTACGCCCCGTACGGGGGAAATCCTCGGGTCAGGTCGGCGGCCTCCGCCCGGATCCCCGCGGCGTCCCCGCGCGACGCGGTGGCGAACAGGTCCGCGATCCGGGTCATCTCGGGCTCCCCCATGCCCAGTGTGGTGACCGCCGCGGTTCCGAGGCGGATGCCGCGCTGGTCCCCGTACGGCAGGGCGCAGGTGTCGAGGACGATCCCGGCGGCGGCGAGCCGGCCCCGCGCGGTCGGCCCGTCGATGCCGAGCGGCGCCGGGTCGACGGTGATCAGGTGGGTGTCGGTGCCCCCGGTCGTGACGGCGAAGCCGCGGTCCTCCAGGGCCCGGGCGAGGGTGCGCGCGTTGGCGACGACCCGGTGCGCGTAGCCGGCGAAGGCGGGCCCCGCCGCCTCCCCGAACGCCACCGCCTTCGCGGCGATGGTGTGCATCTGGGCGCCGCCCTGGGTGAAGGGGAACACCGCCCGGTCGACGCGCTCGGCGAACTCGGCACCGCACAGGATCATCCCGCCGCGCGGACCGCGGAGCACCTTGTGCGTGGTCGCGCAGACGATGTCGGCGTACGGGACGGGGCTGGGCGCCGCGCCTCCCGCGACGAGCCCGATCGGATGCGCGGCGTCGGCGATGAGGAACGCGCCCACCTCGTCGGCGATCTCGCGGAAGGCCGAGTACTCGGGGTGGCGGGGGTAGGAGATCGAGCCGCACACGATGGCCTTGGGCCGGTGGGTCCGGGCCAGCTCCTGCACCTGCTCGTAGTCGATCAGCCCGGTCTCCGGGTCCACCCCGTACCCGACGAAGTCGAACCAGCGGCCGGAGAAGTTGGCCGGCGAGCCGTGCGTCAGGTGCCCGCCGTACGCCAGCCCCATCGCCAGGACCGTGTCGCCGGGCCGCAGCAGCGCGGCGTAGGCGGCCAGGACGGCGGAGGAACCGGAATGCGGTTGGACGTTCGCGTGCTCGACGCCGAACAGTGCCTTGACCCGGTCCACCGCGATCCGTTCCGCCATGTCCGCGTACTCGCAGCCGCCGTGGTGGCGGGCGCCGGGGTAGCCCTCGGCGTACTTGTTGGCGAGCGCGGAGCCGAGGGCGGCGAGCACGGCGCCGGAGGTGTAGTTCTCGGCGGCGCTCAGCTGGAGCGTCTCGGCCTGGCGCCGGGCCTCCCCCGCGAGTACGTCGGCCATCTGCGGGTCCTGCTGCCGGAGCAGGTCCGTCGGCTGCGTGATGACGCTCATGGCAGAACTCCAGGGGTACCGGGGTACAGCCACTGTAGGCGCGCCCGGCCGACCTCGCCCCTCGCACGGTCACGCCCCCGGGCACCGCCCGTCCCGAGCCACGCGCACGCGCCGTCGGCGCGGGGTGGTGACGCCCGTCAGGGCCGTGACCGCGGGAGCCGGCGCCCGGTCGGGGCCCGCTCTCGACGCGCTCAGCGCGAGGCGGTGACGCCCGTCAGGGCCGTGACCACCGGGTCCAGCGCCTGGTTGATCTCGTCGCCGATCGAGCGGAAGAAGGTGATCGGGGCGCCGTACGGGTCGTAGACCTCGTCCGCGTCGGGGGAGGGCGCCAGCAGCCAGCCGCGCAGCGCGGCGGCCGCCCGTACCAGGGCGCGCGCACGCTCCGCCATGCCGTCGTCCAGCGGGGGCAGCGTCGCCGGGTCTATGGCGCGCACCAGCCGGGTGAACTCCTTCAGCGTGAAGGTCCGCAGCCCCGCGGAATGGCCCATGGAGATGACCTGGGCCCGGTGGTCCCGGGTGGCGGTCAGCACCAGGTCCGCGCGGATGACGTGCTCGTCCAGCAGTTCGCGCCCGGTGAAGCCGGAGGCGTCCGCGCCGAAGTCCGCGAGGACGGCGGCGGCGTTGGCCTCCATCGGCGCGCCCTCGTGGCCCCACGTACCGGCGCTCTCCACGATGAGGTCACCGGCCGGGATCCCCCCCAGTCGGTGCGACAGGGCGTGCCGCGTCAGCCGCTCGGTGATGGGCGAGCGACACACGTTGCCCGTGCTGACGTGGAGTATGCGGAAGGCCGAGCCCGAAGCCGCCGCCGGAAAGGGCCCGCTTGCTATGCCACGCCCCTGAGGGCTCACGGGGCCACCTCAAGATCGGGTACGACCTCCCGCAGCTGCTCGGCGGTCAGCGCCCCCTCGCGCAGCAGGACGGGAACCTTCCCGGTGACGTCGACGATCGACGACGGCAGCGTGCTCGGCGTCGGCCCGCCGTCCAGGTACACGGAAACGGAGTCACCGAGCATGGCGCGCGCCGCGTCGCAGTCCTCGGGCGCCGGGTGCCCGGACAGGTTCGCCGAGGACACGGCCATCGGGCCGACCTCGGTCAGCAGCTCGATCGCGACGGGGTGCAGCGGCATGCGCACGGCGACCGTCCCGCGGGTCTCGCCGAGGTCCCACGCCAGCGACGGCTGGTGCTTGGCGACCAGCGTCAGCCCGCCCGGCCAGAAGGCGTCGACGAGCTCCCACGCCTGCTCGGAGAAGTCGGTGACCAGACCGTGCAGGGTGTTCGGGGAGCCGATGAGCACGGGCGTGGGCATGTTGCGGCCCCGGCCCTTGGCGGCGAGCAGGTCACCGACGGCCTCGGCGCTGAAGGCGTCCGCACCGATCCCGTACAGGGTGTCGGTGGGCAGCACGACGAGCTCGCCGCGGCGCACGGCGGATGCGGCTTCGCGCAGGCCCGTCTTGCGGTCCGTCGCGTCGTTGCAGTCGTATCGCCGGGCCATCAGCGGGCCTCCTCGTGCAGCGGGGTGGTGTCGGGGGTGGGGGTCGTGCGGGTCACGGCAGGGCCTTGCGGGCGGTCGCGAAGCGCGGCCGGTTGTTCAGGTCGGGGTGGTCCGCCGAGTCCGCCCAGCCCCGCTCGTCGGCGAAGATCCACGGCACTTGGCCGCCCTGGGTGTCGGCGTGCTCGATCACCACGATCCCGCCCGGTCGCAGCAGCCGGTGGGCGGTGCGCTCGATGCCGCGGATGGTGTCGAGGCCGTCCTCCCCGGAGAACAGCGCCATCTCGGGATCGTGGTCCCGGGCCTCGGGGGCGACGTACTCCCACTCGGTGAGCGGGATGTAGGGCGGGTTGGAGATGACCAGGTCGACCTGCCCGTCCAGCTCGGGCAGCGCGCTGAGCGCGTCGCCCTGGTGGACGGTGACCCGGGAGCCCTCGGCGTTCTTGCGGGTCCACCGCAGGGCGTCCTCGGACAGCTCCACGGCGTGCACGCGCGAGCGCGGCACCTCCTGGGCCATGGCCAGGGCGATGGCCCCGGAGCCCGTGCACAGGTCCACGATCAGCGGCTCGACGACGTCCATCGCCCGGACGGCCTGTATGGCCCAGTCCACGACCGACTCGGTCTCGGGCCGGGGCACGAACACCCCGGGTCCGACCTGGAGCTCCAGGTAGCGGAAGAAGGCGCGGCCGGTGATGTGCTGGAGCGGCTCGCGCGCCTCGCGGCGGGCGACGGCCTCCCAGTAGCGGGCGTCGAAGTCCGCGTCCTTGACGTTGTGCAGTTCCCCCCGCTTGACGCCGTGCACGAAGGCCGCGAGCTCCTCCGCGTCGAAGCGCGGTGAGGGCACGCCGGCGGCGGCCAGCCGCTGGGTGGCCTGGGCCACCTCGGCAAGCAGCAAGTTCACGCTGGTCCTCCGGGCTGCTGTCGTACGGGGGGTGGTGCGGGAATCTGGCAGGACTCAGTGCGCGGCGGCGAGCTTGGCGGCGGAGTCCGTGTCGACGCAGGCCTGGATGACCGAGTCGAGGTCGCCGTCGAGCACCTGGTCCAAGTTGTACGCCTTGAAGCCGGTCCGGTGGTCCGAGATCCGGTTTTCGGGATAGTTGTACGTACGGATCTTCTCGGACCGGTCCACGCTGCGCACCTGGCTGCGGCGCACGTCGGAGGCTTCCTGCTCGGCGGCTTCCTGGGCGGCGGCCAGCAGGCGCGACCGCAGGATGCGCATGGCCTGCTCCTTGTTCTGGAGCTGGCTCTTCTCGTTCTGGCAGGAGGCGACCACACCGGTCGGCAGGTGCGTGATGCGCACGGCCGAGTCGGTGGTGTTGACGGACTGGCCGCCGGGGCCCGAGGAGCGGTAGACGTCGATGCGGAGGTCGTTCATGTTGATCTCGACCTCGACCTCCTCGGCTTCCGGGGTGACGAGCACGCCGGCGGCGGAGGTGTGGATGCGGCCCTGGGACTCGGTGGCCGGGACGCGCTGGACGCGGTGCACGCCGCCCTCGTACTTCAGGCGGGCCCACACGCCCTGGCCGGGCTCGGTCGCCCCGTTGCCGCCCTTGGTGCGGACGGAGACCTGGACGTCCTTGTAGCCGCCGAGCTCGGACTCGGTGGCGTCGATGATCTCGGTCTTCCAGCCCACGCGCTCGGCGTACCGCAGGTACATGCGCAGCAGGTCACCGGCGAAGAGGGCGGACTCGTCGCCGCCGGCTCCGGCCTTGACCTCCAGGAGCACGTCCTTGTCGTCGCTGGGGTCGCGGGGAACGAGCAGCAGGCGGAGCTTCTCGGTGAGCTCTTCGCGCTGGGCGCTCAGTTCCTTGACCTCGGCGTGGAAGTCGGGGTCGTCGGCCGCGAGCTCCTTGGCCGTCTCGATGTCCTCGGTCGACTGCTTCCAGGCGCGGAAGGTCGCGACGATCGGGGTCAGCTCCGCGTAGCGCTTGTTCAGCTTGCGCGCGTTGGCCTGATCGGAGTGGACCGACGGGTCGGCGAGCTTCTTCTCAAGATCGGCGTGCTCGCCGACCAGTTCCTCGACCGCCTCGAACATCGGGGTCTCCTGTGGTGAAGGTCAAAAAGGGGCTGGCGTGGCTGGGCGACGACAAAGGCGCCGGTCCGGCCGCCCCCGCATGGTCAGGGGGCGGCCGGTGACCGGCGCCTGGGTCGCGCTACTTCTGGGCCGAGCCCTTGCCGAAGCGGGCCTCGAAGCGGGCCACGCGGCCACCGGTGTCGAGGATCTTCTGCTTGCCCGTGTAGAACGGGTGGCACTCGGAGCAGACCTCGGCACGGATGGTGCCTTCGGTCAGGGTGCTACGAGTGGTGAACGACGCGCCACAGGTGCAGCTGACCTGGGTCTCGACGTACTCGGGGTGAACTTCGCGCTTCAAGGTGTCTCCTAGTTTCGGGAGGGCGCCGGGTCGCAGGAGCCGAATTGCGCACTGCGTGAACCGGGGCCGACAGACCAGTCTGCCAGGACCGGGCCGCCTGTCAAAATTCTGAGGACGCTCTCCTCAACGGCACGGGTCCGGCATCTATTCCGGCCGGCTCCCCGCCGCTTCCCGGCCCCCGGCCGGCCCTCCCGCTAGCGGACGATCCCGGCGGCGGCGCCCTTGTCGCCGGCGGAGGCGGCGGTGGCCTCGGCGGGGATGGGCCGGTCCGCGAGCAGGGCGTCCCAGACCATCTTGGACTCCTTGGTGAGCGGGACGACCCGGTTCGGGTCCCGCGAGTCCGCGGTCACCGGCAGGGTGATCATGTGCATGTCCTCGGAGTCGATGCCCTGGAGTCCCTGGGCGAAGCCCATGAGGGACTTCACGTCGCCGAGCGCCTTGTCGGTGGTGATCGCCTTGGTCGCGGAGTCCGCGAGGCCGAGGAGCCGCTTGGGGTTGTCGAACACCCCGATGCCCTTGACCTGCTTGATCAGCGCCTTCATGAAGGCCTGCTGGAGCTGTATTCGACCCAGGTCGCCGCCGTCGCCGACGCTCTTGCGGGTGCGTACGAGGCCGAGGGCCTGCTCCCCGTTGAGCTTGTTGGTGCCGGGCGGGAGGTCGAGGTGGCTGTAGTCGTCCTTGATGGGCTTGGTCGTCGTCACCTCGACGCCGCCGAGGTTGTCGATGATCTTCTTGAAGCCCGTGAAGTCGACCTCGATGTAGTGGTCCATGCGGATCCCCGACATCTTCTCGACGGTCTTGACCGCGCAGGCGGCCCCGCCGATGGTGAACGCCTCGTTGAACTGGGAGCGCGAGCTACCCGGATCCGTCTTCCCGTTGGGGGTCGCGCAGCTGGGGCGCGGGGCCATGGTGTCGCGCGGGATGGATATGACGCTCGCCTTCTGGTGGCCCTCGTAGAGGTGGACGATCATCGCGGTGTCGGAGCGGGCGGATCCGCCGTCGTCCTTGCCGTACTCGCCGTTGGCGCCGCCGCGGGAGTCGGAGCCGAGCACGAGGATGTCCATCGAGCCGTTGTCGACGTTCGCCGGGCGGTCCTTGCCGAGTGCCTGGTCGATGTCGACGCTCTTCAGGTTGCCGTTGAACTTGAAGTAGACGTACCCGAGGCCGGTGCCGCCCAGGAGGACCACGCCGGCGGCGGTCCACGCGGCCACGGTGAGGCCCTTGCGCCGCGGCGGTTTGCGCCGCCGGGTCCCGGCACGACGGCCGCGACCCCTGCTGTCCTCGCTCATGCTCTCCTCAGTCCCTGACTCCGGTACGTGGTCCTACGACACACCTTCCCGCTGTCCCTTCACTCAGACGGCGGAGCGGCCCCCAGGGTTCCACGGCCGGCGCGGGGGGCCGACCGGCGCGGTCGACCGGGGCCCGCAGGGACATCTCGGGACGAACGGGGTGTAGCGAAGTTCTTACCTGCGGTTTCCCAAGGGTTCGCGGGGTCGGTCCGATCGCCCCGCGGACGGTACGAATGTGGCGAAGGTCGCACGGGGTCACGTAGGGGGCACCGCGCGGGCACGCACCACGAACGCGGGACCGCCCCCACCGCGGCTGCGGTGGGGGCGGTCCCGTCTGCGCTGAGCCCGAAGGCGGCGGTCAGTCGTCGTTCTTGCCCGCCGGCGTGGTCTTCGCGATCTGCATCAGGAACTCGGCGTTCGACTTCGTCTGCTTCATCTTGTCGAGCAGCAGCTCGATCGCCTGCTGGGAGTCGAGCGCGTGCAGCACCCGGCGCAGCTTCCAGACGATGGCGAGCTCCTCCGCGTTGAGGAGGATCTCCTCCTTGCGGGTGCCCGACGGGTCGACGTCGACGGCCGGGAAGATGCGCTTGTCGGCGAGCTTGCGGTCGAGCTTGAGCTCCATGTTGCCGGTGCCCTTGAACTCCTCGAAGATCACCTCGTCCATGCGCGAGCCGGTGTCGACCAGCGCGGTGGCCAGGATGGTCAGCGAGCCGCCGTCCTCGATGTTGCGCGCGGCACCGAAGAAGCGCTTCGGCGGGTACAGCGCGGTCGAGTCGACACCACCGGACAGGATGCGGCCGGAGGCGGGCGCCGCGAGGTTGTACGCGCGGCCCAGACGGGTGATGGAGTCCAGCAGGACGACCACGTCGTGACCCAGCTCGACGAGGCGCTTGGCGCGCTCGATGGCCAGCTCGGCGACGGTGGTGTGGTCCTCGGCCGGGCGGTCGAAGGTCGAGGAGATGACCTCGCCCTTGACCGACCGCTGCATGTCGGTGACCTCTTCCGGACGCTCGTCGACCAGGACGACCATCAGGTGGCACTCGGGGTTGTTGACGGTGATCGCGTTGGCGATCGCCTGCATGATCATGGTCTTGCCGGTCTTCGGCGGGGCCACGATCAGGCCTCGCTGACCCTTGCCGATCGGCGACACGAGGTCGATGATGCGGGTGGTCAGCACGCCCGGGTCGGTCTCCAGACGGAGCCTGTCCTGCGGGTACAGCGGGGTCAGCTTCTGGAACTCCGGGCGGCCACGGCCGGATTCGGGCGCCATGCCGTTGACGGAGTCCAGGCGGACCAGCGCGTTGAACTTCTCGCGGCGCTCGCCGTCCTTGGGCTGGCGGACGGCACCGGTGGTGTGGTCGCCCTTGCGCAGACCGGCCTTGCGGACCTGTGCGAGGGAGACGTACACGTCGTTCGGGCCGGGCAGGTAGCCCGAGGTCCGGATGAACGCGTAGTTGTCGAGGATGTCGAGGATGCCCGCGACGGGGATCAGCACGTCGTCGTCGGCGACCTGCGGCTCGCTCGGCGCGAACTCGTCGCGGCCACGACGGCCCCGGCGGTCGCGGTAGCGGCCACGACGGCCGCGGCGGCCGTCCTCACCGTCGAAGTCGTCCTGCGGGCCGTTGTCCTGACGGTCCTGCCGACCCTGCTGCTGGCCCTGCTGACCCTGGCCCTGACCGCGGCCGCCCTGCTGCTGACGGTCCGCACGGTCCTGGCGGTCGGCACGGTCCTGACGACCGCCGGCCTGACCCTGGTTCTGGCCCTGACCCTGGGGCTGGCCCTGGTCGTCACCCTTGGCACCGCGCTCGCGACGCCCCTGCTGGCGGTCGCCGCGCTCGGCACGCTCGCCCCGCTCGCCGCGGTCACGGCGGTCACGACGGGTACGGCCCTCGCCGGCCTCCGGGGACTGGCCCTGGGCGGCGACGGTGGTGGCCTCGGCCTTGGCCTCCGGCTGCGCGGCCGGAGCGGTCTCGGTCTTCTGCTCGACCTGCACGACGGCGGGGGCCGTCACCTCCGGGCTGCCGGAGGGCGCGGTGGCGCGGCGCCGGCGGCGCTCGCCGACGGGCGCGTCCTCGCTGGCGGGCTGTCCGGGGATGTCGATCTGCGCCTGGACGGCGGGCTTGTCGGCCGCCTTCTCGGCGGGCGCCTGGACGGCGGTCTCACCCGTGCGGGCCTTGCTGGTGGCGCGGCGCTTCGGCTTGGCCTCGGCGGCGTCGGCGGCGGGGGCCGCGGCCTTGGGGGCGCTGCCGCCGCCCTGGGCCTCCTTGATGACCTCGATCAGCTGGCTCTTGCGCATCCGCGCGGTGCCCCTGATTCCGAGGCCGGACGCGACCTGCTGCAGCTCGGCCAGGACCATGCCGTCGAGGCCGGTGCCGGAGCGGCGTCGCCGTCCCGGGGCAGCCGCGGCGCCCGCGGCGGGGGCACTGGTGTCGACGTTGGTGTCGGCAGCGCCCATCAGATCGGTGGTGTCGCTCACGAAGGGTCCTTCCCTGGAGCGGACGTCGGCCTGTCTGGCTCGGCGACCGGTTGTGCTGTCCGACGACGGTCCATGACCTGATGTGTCATGACCGCAGCCGGGGCGGTGGTCCGCCGATAGAGATACGGCGGAGAGAAACGTGCATGGGTGGTTCCGGCGAGAAGCCCCCGAGCTGGAAGCGTGGGAATGTCACGCCGATTCCGGAGCGTGCTCGAAACTGCTGGCAGCGATCAAAGCAGTCGGGGAGGCTCCCGGAAGAAAGGTGGTCCCGGATGGGGACACTGAGCACCGAGCCATGGCGGCTTCGGATGCGCACTTGAGACTAACACTACAGGATCCAACAGATATTCCCCCTCTCAATCACCGGCAATCGCCCCGTCCGGGGCGGGCGGCCTGCCCTGGCCGCCCGCCCCGGAGAGCCGTGTCGCTAGTACACGGACTGGGCTCCCTGGGCTCCCTGGGTACCCAGCGGAAGGACGCTCGCGCCCGCGGCGTCGAGTGCGAGGCGGTTGGCCGCCCACCCCTCGCCGGCGAGCCGCGCGACCTTGTCGGCCGCGTCGTTGTCGACCAGCGCGAGGACCGTGGGGCCCGCGCCGGAGATGACCGCGGGGATGCCGTCCGCCCGCAGCCGGTTCACGAGTGCCACGCTCTCGGGCATCGCCGGGGACCGGTACTCCTGGTGCAGTCGGTCCTCGGTGGCGGGCAGCAGGAACTCGGGACGCCTGGTCAGGGCCTCCACGAGCAGGCCGGCCCGGCCCGCGTTCGCCGCGGCGTCCACGTGCGGGACGCTGCGCGGCAACAGTCCGCGCGCGGTCTCGGTCAAGACCGGCTTGGACGGTACGAAGACCACCGGAACGATGGAATCCGCCGGGTCCATACGGATCGCCTTGGCGCTTCCCCCGTCCATCCAGGCCAGGGTGAAACCGCCGAGCAGACAGGCGGCGACGTTGTCGGGGTGTCCCTCGATCTCCGTGGCGAGCTCCAGCAGCGCCGCGTCGTCGAGCCGGGCCTCGCCGCCTATGGTCACGGCGCGGGCGGCGACGATGCCGGCGCAGATCGCGGCGGAGGAGGAACCGAGACCACGACCGTGCGGGATGCGGTTGGCGCAGACGACCTCGAGGCCGCGCGGCTGGCCGCCCAGCAGGTCGAAGGCGGTGCGCATGGAGCGTACGAGGAGGTGGCTCTCGTCCCTCGGAAGGGTGTCGGCGCCCTCACCCGCGATGTCGATGTTCAGGCCGGAGTCGGCGACGCGGACGATCACGTCGTCGTAGAGCCCCAGGGCCAGGCCGAGGGCATCGAAGCCGGGGCCGAGGTTGGCACTGCTGGCGGGGACGCGCACTCGTACGGCGGCGGCGCGGAACGCTGGACCTGCCATCGGTCGATGACACTCCTTGTGACTGTGCGAGATCTGGTGACGGTGCGGGATCTTCGCTGCGAATGTACTGGAGAACGTACGACACCCGAAGGCCCTTGGGGCAGCACCGCGGTCATATGCGCGGTGGCGGATGTAAGTACAGCGTATCGAAGGAAGGTTCTCCCGCGACATAGGGCGCACAGGAGGCGCACGATGCGTGTCGCGTTCTTCCGCTGAATTCCGTTGACTTTTGGTGCCGTACGGGCCGAGTTGCCGGATTCCGGAAGCTTCCGGAATCCGGCAACGGGGCGTCGAGCCGGAGCTCGGGTCAGATCAGGCCGAGACGGGCGGCCGCGGCCTCCGCGTCCACCGGAATGGTGATCGGCTGCGGGGCGCCGGCAACCGCCCAGTCGGGGTCCTTCAGACCGTTGCCGGTGACGGTGCACACGATCTTCTGGCCCGGGTCGACCAGCCCCGCCTCGGCGGCCTTGAGCAGGCCCGCCACGGACGCGGCCGACGCGGGCTCCACGAAGACGCCCTCCTGCGCGGCCAACAGCCGGTAGGCGGCCAGGATCTGGCGGTCCGTCACCTCGTCGATGAAGCCGCCGGACTCGTCCCGCGCGGCGAGCGCGTAGTCCCAGGAGGCCGGGTTGCCGATCCGGATCGCGGTGGCGATGGTGTGCGGCTCCTTGACGACCTCGCCGCGCACGATCGGCGCGGAGCCGGAAGCCTGGAAACCCCACACGCGGGGCGTACGGGAGGCCAGGCCATCGGCCTTGTACTCCTTGAAGCCCTTCCAGTACGCGGTGATGTTGCCGGCGTTGCCGACGGGCAGTACGTGGATGTCGGGGGCGTCGCCGAGCGCGTCCACGATCTCGAACGCGGCCGTCTTCTGACCCTCGATGCGCACCGGGTTGACGGAATTGACCAGCGCGACCGGGTAGTTGTCGGACAGCGCGCGGGCCAGGTCCAGGCAGTCGTCGAAGTTGCCGTCGACCTGCAGGATCTTCGCGCCGTGCACGAGGGCCTGACCCATCTTGCCCAGCGCGATCTTGCCGCGGGGGACGAGCACCGCGCACACCATGCCGGCACGCACCGCGTAGGCGGCGGCCGAGGCGGAGGTGTTGCCGGTGGAGGCGCAGATGACGGCCTTGGCGCCCTCCTCCTTCGCCCTGGTGATCGCCATGGTCATGCCGCGGTCCTTGAAGGACCCGGTGGGGTTCGCACCCTCCACCTTGAGGTGGACCTCACAACCCGTGCGCTCGGAGAGCAGCTGGGCGGGAACGAGGGGCGTCCCGCCCTCGCGGAGGGAGACCACCGGGGTCGTGTCCGTGACCGGCAGGCGGTCCCGGTACTCCTCGATGATGCCCCGCCACTGGTGGGTTCGGTTGCTGCTCATGGGTCCTTACTCCCCTTCAACGCGCATGATGCTGGCGACACCTCGTACGGTGTCCAGCTTCCGCAGCGCCTCGACGGTCCCCGAGAGGGCGGCATCGGGCGCGCGGTGAGTGACGACGACGAGGGAGGCCTCATTGCCGACCCCGTCCGGACGTCCTTGCTGTCGTACCGTGTCGATCGACACGCCGTGCTCCGAGAAGGTCGTCGCCACCTGGGCGAGGACACCCGGCTTGTCCGCCACGTCGAGGCTGATGTGGTAGCGGGTGACGACATCGCCCATCGTGCTGACCGGCAGCTGGGTGTACGCCGACTCGCCGGGCCCCGTTGCCTCCGCGAGCTTGTTGCGGCAGACCGCCACGAGGTCGCCGAGGACCGCGGACGCGGTCGGCGCGCCACCCGCGCCGGGACCGTAGAACATCAGCCGACCGGCGGCCTCCGCCTCGACGAAGACGGCGTTGTACGCCTCGCGGACGGAAGCCAGCGGGTGGGTCAGCGGGATCATCGCCGGGTGCACGCGGGCCGTCACGGACCGGCCGTCGGCGGCGCGCTCCAGGATCGCGAGGAGCTTGATGGTGCAGCCCATGCGCTTGGCGGAGGCGAAGTCCGCGGCGCTGACCTCGGTCATGCCCTCGCGGTACACGTCGTCGAGGCGGACCCGGGTGTGGAAGGCGATGCCGGCCAGGATCGCGGCCTTGGCGGCGGCGTCGAAGCCCTCGACGTCCGCGGTGGGGTCGGCCTCCGCGTACCCGAGGGCGGTGGCCTCGTCCAGCGCTTCCTGGTAGCCGGCGCCGGTCGAGTCCATCTTGTCGAGGATGAAGTTCGTCGTGCCGTTGACGATGCCCATCACCCGGTTGATCTTGTCGCCGGCGAGGGACTCGCGCATCGGGCGGACCAGCGGGATGGCGCCGGCCACGGCGGCCTCGTAGTAGAGGTCGAGCCCGGCGGCCTCGGCGGCGGCGTGCAGTGCGGCGCCGTCCTGGGCGAGCAGCGCCTTGTTCGCGGACACGACGGACGCGCCGTTCTCGAAGGCGGTGGTGATCAGGGTGCGGGCGGGCTCGATGCCACCGATGACCTCGATAACCACGTCGATGTCGCCCCGTTTGAGGAGGGCGGTCGCGTCGGTGGTGACGAGAGCGGGGTCGATCCCCTCACGAACCTTGGAGGGGCGGCGCACGGCGACACCGGCGAGCTCGACCGGCGCACCGATCCGGGCCGTCAGGTCGTCGGCGTGCGTCGTCATGATGCGCGCCACCTCTGAGCCGACCACTCCACAGCCCAGCAGCGCCACCTTCAGCGGACGCGTACGCATCATTCGACCTACGCCTTTCGATCTTTCTGCATTCCCCGGCGCGCGGTTACGCGTCAGGTATGAACCAGTCTCACTCAATGGACATCAGTTTCCATCCTCGGTCCATTGAGTGAGACACCCATTTTCAGGATTTGGGGGCTTCTCCCGGAAACATGAGGGTCATCCGAGGTCGAGACGCAGGAGATCTTCCTCCGTCTCGCGGCGGACGATCACCCGTGCCCGCCCGTCCCGCACCGCGACGACCGGCGGTCGGAGCGCGTGGTTGTAGTTGCTGGCCATGGACCTGCAGTAGGCGCCGGTGGCGGGCACGGCGAGCAGGTCGCCGGGGGCCAGGTCGGCCGGCAGGAACGCGTCCTTGACCACGATGTCACCGCTCTCGCAGTGCTTGCCGACGACACGGACGAGCATGGGCTCGGCGTCCGAGACGCGGGACACGAGGTTGACGGAGTACTCCGCGTCGTAGAGCGCCGTGCGGATGTTGTCGGACATGCCGCCGTCGACGCTGACGTACGTCCGCAGCCCTTCGAGGGGCTTGATGGTGCCGACCTCGTAGAGGGTGAAGGCGGTGGGGCCGACGATGGCCCGACCCGGCTCGACGGAGATCCTCGGCGCCCGCAGGCCGGCGCTCTCGCATTCGCGGGCGACGATCTCCGTCAGCGCCTTGGCGATCTCCTGGGGCTCGCGCGGGTCGTCGGCGGAGGTGTAGGCGATGCCCAGGCCGCCACCGAGGTCGATCTCGGGGAGCTCGACGCCGTGCTCGTCGCGGACGGCGGCCAGCAGCCGGATCACCCGCTTGGCGGACACCTCGAAGCCCGCCATGTCGAAGATCTGCGAGCCGATGTGCGAGTGCACGCCGAGCAGGTCGAGGCTGTCGTGGCCCAGCGCCCGGCGCACGGCCTCGGCGGCGCTGCCGTCGGCGACGGCGATGCCGAACTTCTGGTCCTCGTGGGCGGTCGCGATGAACTCGTGGGTGTGCGCCTCGACGCCGACGGTGACGCGGATCTGCACGGGCTGGCGCACACCCAGCTCACGGGCGACGTGCGCGACGCGGGCGATCTCCTGGAAGGAGTCGAGGACGATGCGCCCGACGCCGACCTCGATGGCCCGCCGGACCTCCGCCTCGGACTTGTTGTTGCCGTGGTAGGCGATCCGCTCGGCGGGCATCCCGGCGGCCAGCGCCGTGGACAGCTCGCCGCCCGAGCACACGTCGAGGTTCAGGCCCTCCTCGCGCAGCCACTTCACGACGGCCTTGGAGAGGAACGCCTTCCCCGCGTAGAAGACGTCCGCCTCCTTGCCGAAGGCGTTCGCCCAGGCGCGGCAGCGGGCGCGGAAGTCCTCCTCGTCGAGGAAGTAGGCGGGGGTACCGAACTCCTCGGCGAGCTTGGTCACTTCGATGCCGCCGACGCAGGCGACGCCGTCGTCGTTGCGCGTGACGGTGCGGGCCCAGACCTTCTCGTCCAGCTTGTTCAGGTCGGCGGGCGGCGGCGCGTAGTGCCCCTCGGGCAGGACGTCGGCGTGGCGGGGCCCGGCGGGGTGCGCGGAACGGCTCATCGGAATCTCTCTTCGCGGGTCACAGGAAGTCGGGGGCGTCCAGGCCGAGCAGGGCGAGGCCACCGGCCAGCACCGTCCCGGCGGCTTCGGCGAGTGCCAGCCGGGCACGGTGGGCGGCCGAGGGTTTCTCGTCTCCCCGGGGCAGGACGTCGTGCTGGAAGTCGAGCAGCGCGTCGGCGACGGTGACGAGGTGCCGCACGAGCCGCTCGGGCGCCCGGTGGTGCGCGGCGGCTTCGAGGACGAGGGGGTACTCGGCGAGGGCCGCGAGCAGGGCGGGCGCCTCGACGTCGCCCGGCTCGCCCCGGAACCCGAGGTGTTCGGCGTTGCGGTGGAGCGCGCGGGCGCGGGCGTGGGCGTACCGCACCCGGAACAGCTCGCTGGACTCGTCCTGCACCAGGAGTCCGGCGGTGAACGAGGGGGTCTCGCGCGCGGGGACGCCGAGCATGGCCCAGGCGGCGGCGTCCGTTCCGTAGCCGGCGACGACGTCCCCGTCGCGCCGGGCGACGGGGGCGACGGGGGCGACGGCGGGCGGGGTGTCGCTGTCGCCGCCGGTCGCGATGTCGGCGTCGGCCGCCTGGCTCCGGCGGATACGGGCGATGGCGTCGCCCACGACGCGCGCGCGCAGCTCGCCGTCGGGGGCGTACCCGTACCGGGGGCCGCGCGCGTGGACGTCCCGCACGAGGGCGGCGGCGGACCGGGACGCGAGGGTGAAGTTGAGGAACCCGGCGCCGGTGACCTCGACGTTCTCGATGCCGGGCTCGGCGGCGAGCCGACCGGCGAGGACGCGGGCGACGTGGGCCGGCGCGGCCCCGGCACCCTTGGCGACCTGGAAGGCGACGGGCGAGGCGTAGTCCCCGACTCCCCCGGGCCGCGTCCGCTCGACGACGACACGCCCGGGCACGGGCCCACCCAGCTCCCCGTCCTCGACGGCACGGCGCACGGCACGTACGACGGCACGAGAGAGGTCGGCGGGGATCACGACACCCAGCCTAGGGGAGAAGCCCGAGGGGCATGCATCGGGTTTCGGCATGTGAACAGGGGGAGGGACGTACGGGGCGGAATCACGTGAAGTGCGGGGTGCACGGAACCCTGCGGAGACCGCAGCGGAACGGGGCGGAACACGGAGGGGCCGGGACAGGAGGAGGGCGAAGACGGGCGAAGAAGGGCTCACGGGCCACGGCCGCTGGGGAAAGAAAAGAATGGGGACTCAGGACTCGGCGAACCCAGGGAGTTCGGGGAACTCCAGGAGCTCAGGAAACTCCGGGAGGTCAGAGAGCCCAGGGAACTCAGGGAGCCCAGGGAACTCAGAGGGGCGACTCAAGAAGGTTATGGGGACTCAGCCCCTCCCTCTCCCGGCCGGGGTCCCTTTCCGCTCGCGCCGGTCCCTGCGCTCGACGAGCCGCCGCACGACACGGACCAACTCGGCCGGCTCGAAGGGCTTCGCCACGAACGCGTCGACCCCGGCGGCGATCCCGGCCTCGACCTCGTGCTGCGTACAGGCGCTCACGATCGCGACGGGCAGGTGCCGCGTCCGCGGATCGGCCCGCAACTGCGCGGCCGCACCGAACCCGTCCAGCCGGGGCATGACCACATCAAGGGTGATCGCGTCGGGGTTCACGCGGTGGACGATGTCCAGGCACTCGACACCATCGTTCGCGGTCACGACCTCGAAGCCCTCCAGCTCGAGATTGACCTTGATCAGCTGCCGGATGACCTTGTTGTCGTCGACAACAAGCACCCGGCCCGAGGCGCCTGGCACAACTCGAGAGTAGGTCCGCCGCCGCCCCCGCGTCCGGGTTTTCGCCACTTCCACCCCCTCCGGGCGACCGACCTCCCCCTCCCACCCAAAACGGTTCCTGATCACCCCGGGGATGCTGGTAGTGTTCAACCCGTCGCCGCAAAGCGAACGACACGCCCCCGTAGCTCAGGGGATAGAGCAACGGCCTCCGGAGCCGTGTGCGCAGGTTCGAATCCTGCCGGGGGCACTTCGCAGGAAGTGCCCAAGACCCCGCCATCAGCGGCAACGCTGAGACGGGGTCTTCGTGTATGTGCAGCCAACTGCCGCCGTGTGCACCCGTATGTCAGCGGCTGTGGACTATTCGCGGCCTGGCTCCCGCCGGAACTTCGCAGGCCGGCCCGAACAGCGGGAAGGCCCCGGGATCTCGCCCAGGGGCCTCGGGCCGCGCCCACTCGTCTCCTACTCGTGGTCACGGAGAAGTACCTCGACGCGGTGGTTGCCGCAGAGCCCGTCTCGGAGAGTTCGACTGCGGTCGCTCGACTCACTCCGCAAAAGGTGTCCGAGCGATGCCCGAGGTCTTCGCGATCCGCCTCCTCGATGTCGTGCCGCCCGACATCTCCGAGGCGGTCAGCGCCCGGCGCCACCCTGCGGGGCGTTCCGCCTACTCGGCCGTGGCCGTGGACCGTCTAGCCGGCCGAGGTGAGGGTGGCGGCCAGTGTGCGGGCGCTCGCCGGGGCGGCGCGGGCCGGGTCGCCGTGGGCGGCGTGGGCCTGGTCCAGGGTTGGCATGAGGCTCGGTGCTCGGTCGGTGGGGGCGCGGTCGAGGAGTGTGGTGCCGGTCTCGGCTTCCTGGGTGGGGGCGTAGCCGGCCGTGCGGAGGGCCGACAGTGTCTCCTCCGGCGGGGCCGTGGAGATCAGGACCGTGGGGGCGATCCGGCGCAGGCGGAGTTTGGTCAGGCCGCGGGCCTGGGCCACCTCGGTGATCAGGGTGGTGTCGTCCGAGCGGATGCAGCAGGCCGAGCGGACGACCTTGAGTTGTCCGTGGGTGCGGGCGGAGTCCTTGATCGTGTAGGCCAGTGGTTGAGGGAGGGGGGTGTCGCGCTCGCTCGCCGCCGTGAGGCGGTCGAGGAGTTCGTCCGCGCTCCAGCCGGCGTCCAGGGCCCGGCGGATGGAGGTCGCCGTGATGCGCCAGACCACCGCGTGTCCCTCGGACTCGATGTCGCCGACGGCGGAGAGCAGGTCGGCGAGGGCGGGCGCGGGCGCGCCGGTGACCGTGGCGGTCAGGTCGCTCTGGAACCGGGCCTTGTCGCTGGGCTCGGGCAGCGCGGCGTACAACTCCTCGCGGAGGGTGGTGACCGCCTTCGCCAGGGTGGGGCGGAGGGCGAGGTCTTCGCCCAGGCCCTCCGCACGGCGGGCGGACGGATCGGCGCCCGCGCCGGGCACTGCCGGGTAGTGGTGGGCGGCTCCCGCTTCCAGCAGTCGGCACAGGGCCCGCCCGGCGGGGGTGAGCGCGCCGTGGGCGACCACGCCGAGCAGGGCCGCCTCCGTCAGGGTGGCCGCCATGCGGTCGAGGACTCCGTCCAGGCCGGTCGGCTCCCCCGTACCGTCCGCGGCCAGATGGGCACGCAGGCCGGGCTGGAACCACGCGGCCAGGGACAGCAGTTCGGTGTATCCGCGCGCGCTCGCGGTCAGCCCGTGCCCGTCGGGGAGGACGGCGAGCGCTCGTAGGACCCCTGTGCGGAGGGTCACGGCGCCCTCGTCCTGCGGGCTGATGAGCGCGACCGGGGTTTCGTCGGGGTCCGGCCAGTGGCTGAGTACTGCGGGGACCACGGCCCAGGCGGCCAGGAGCGGCAGCAGTTTGCCCGCCGCGGGTGCGGCGGCCCAGGCGTCGTAGCGGTCGCTCGGCAACAGTCGGGCGGAGGGCTTGGGGGCCTTGGGGTTCCGGCGGCCGCGGGAAGCGGGGGCGGGTTCGTCGTCCCGGGGCGCGGCCAGGCCGGCGTTCACCGCGAGGTCCAGCCACAGTCGGGTGTCGGCCTCGCCGGCCCCGGCCGCCTTGGCCAGACGCCGGGTGTCCCGTACGGCGATCCCGCCCGCCTTGCGGATCGCGACCGGCTGGGCGGCCAGCGCCCGCAGGACCAGTTCGGCCCGCCAGGCGGCCGCCGCCGCGGCCGTGCCACCCGCGCCTTCCCACCCGGACGACAGCGGTGCGGTGGCGGTGAACGGCTCCGGTTCAAGCCGGGGGGTGGGCGCCGTGGCCACATCGCGGAGCGCACGGGCGACCTCGTACGGGAGTTCCACCAGGTCGTGGCCGGAGGGGATCAGTAGGCCGCGCACGGCCAGCCAGTCGGTGCCCTCGTCGCCGCTGCCGCCCTCCCGGAAGACGTACTTGGCGTCCGCGCCCGCGTACTGCGCCCCGTACCGGCCGGCGAAGCAGCGGGTCCGCAGCAGCGGCGGGCCGGGTACCAGCTGGTCCAGCAGCTCCAGCGCCCGCACCGGGGCGTCCGCCACCAGTGCCCGCACCCGGGCGGGATCGGCGAGCAGGGCGGTGATCAGCTCTTGGGCCTGGTCGCGGTTACGGGCCGCCCCCTCGCCGAAGAGGTGTGCGGCGATCCGCTTGACCTCGGGGGCGTTGTAGGCGGTGGTCAGCAGCCGGTCGGCCGTACGCCCGTATCCGTCGAACCCGGCGGCGCGGACGTGCAGCAGTGGTGGGAGCGCCAGTCGGCCCTTGGGCGCGGGGAGCAGCAGCGCGCGCTCCCGCAGCCGGGTGAGCGTGTCTTCCGCCCGCTGCCGCTCCTCCCCCGGCTCGAACCAGGACAGTACGTCCCGCTCGGGCACCAATCGGTCCGCGGGTTCCACCGGGGGAACGGGCTTCTGCTGCTGCCAGGGATATCGGGGCCCGTCCTCGGCCTCGCCACCGGCTGCGGGGCCGTGCCGCTCCAGAGCAAGGGTGGCGATGGAAGCCAGCAATTCCATTTCGCCGGCGGTGCCCGCCAGCAGGCCCTGAGCCACCGACTCGTCGGTGAGCAGGTGTTCGGCGAGCTCACGGAGGGTGGCGATCCCTCGGTACCCGGCGGCGAGCGGTAGATCCCGCTCCTCCAGCAGTGTGGTCAGCCGCCCGGAATCCAGGGTGCCCAGCCATTTCACGAGGGCGGTACGCGCGTTCACCCGACCAGGCTAGCGCCGTCCGGTCACCCGGTGGGGGTGAACCGGGCCCGTCACCGCCAGGCCCGGACAGGTCCACCGGCCCCCGATGCGCAGCAGGAGGGAGATCGTCCTCGACACCGCAACGGGACGCCGCATGTGCGGCCGTCGCTGCCGCCGGCCCCTCGCGTCAGCGGTCGTGGATGGTGGGTGAACAGGGACATGAACCATCCGTGCAGGTCAGCCCAGGGTGGCCCGAAGGTTCCCGGGCAGGTCCGGGAACCCGCAGCGTTTCGTCGCTGGCTTGCGATGACGCGTGCTCTCGCTCTTCAACCCGCGGTCGTCGTGGCTCTCCCCCGGTTCGGTCCGTCGCTTGCCCACGCCTCCTGGAGAGCGGTCGGGTGCGCGGCGTGGCCGGCCCGGGCTCAGACCGACCGGGCTTCGTCCTGGATCTCGCGGTCGGTCGAGTCCCTGCGGCAGCACTCACGGTGGTAGCGGACGTGCGCTTCGTTGATGCGGTGGGCGGGGTGTCGGCGGAGCTCACCGATGGAGCTGTCGTCCGCGGTCGTACGTACGGTTCCGTCGGCATCGATGTAGATCGCGAACGTGTCGAACTGAACATGGTGGTTGGGGCACAGCACCAGCAGGTTGGAGAGTTCGTCCGGGCCGTTGTGAGGACGACCCAGACCGCGGATGTGGGCGGCCTCGCTGTAGGTGCCGAAGCGCGTGGGCAGTTGCAGGCCGCAGACCTGGCAACCGTCTCCGTGCAGTCCCTTCGCCTTGGCCGTCATCGCGGTGTTCCGGACGATCCGGGAGTAGGAGCCTGCGCGCCGTCCGGCGGGGCCCGTTTCCCCGTCCTGGTCCTCTGCGGGATGCGTCGTGCCGGGTGCAGCTCCGTAGCCGTCCATGCCCAGTCGCGCCATCAGGGCCTGCTGGTCGACATCGGCGAGGTGCATTTCGCACAGGACCGCGATCGCCTGAGACCGCACGAGGGGATCGCTCAGTATCTGCGCGGCTTCAACGGTCAATCCCCCTTCGGGGTTGACCCGGTCGAACAGCGCTGCATGGGGCCCACCGGATTCCTCGGCCGGGAGGCCATGGACGTCCCACAGTCGGCTTGTCCGAAGGTGCCAGAAGGGATATTCAGGGGTCACGGAAGACTCGGGCAGACCAAACTCGGCGAGCAGGCCGCTCGCCTCGTCCCGGAACTCGTGCCACTCTGCCAGGTGATGTTTTCCCGCAGCCACCCTGGAGATTCCCCACAGGAGAGCCAAAGGTTTGTGCCTGCTTCGTCGGCCGTTTCTCCGGTGAACCTTGAGGCTGCGGAGCTTGGCCATGAGCATGTCCGCGGTCAGCTGTTCCAGGGGCCCTGCTGCCGCCAGGGAGGCTGCGGCAGCCTCGTCCGCCCTACGGGGTGTGGGAAGGAGCGCCGCCGACTTGTGGGCGTTCTCGGACGTGGCACGCTCCGGGCCCCGGGGGTTGGCGCGCGGGACGACCTGGCGCCGAATTTCGGGCAGCACTGCATGTCCGTGTTCCACCCACCTGCGCCAGGCGCGGGGAGCCGTCGCCAGCGCATCTTCGGTGGAGACCTGCGCGCTTCCCCGGGCTTCGATCCAGGACCAGTCGACCCGGTCGTTCTCCGCACTCAGATCCAGGACGGAAAGGTCATAACGATAGTTCGGGAAGGCTATGCCATTTGCCTCTTGCTCGATCTGTTCGGCGTGCTCGATGACGGCCGCGCCGCAGAACTCCACGTACCCCTTGCGTGACCCGTTTCGCGAGACGGCCTTGAATATCAGCAGTGGCACGGCCGACGCACGCTGTTCCGGAGTCACTGCCCGGTGTTCCTCCAGCGCCTCCAGCAGAACGGTATTGCCCGGAGTGCTTCCCACCGGATCCGTGTGGTCGACCCTGTGGTCCCCGAAGTAGCGCACTCGACCGTCGTCGAGGTCGAACACGTCGTGCCAGGGAGTCTCGTCGGTTCCCGCCTTCCACGGACTGGAACGGATGAGAACTGCGGGACGTCGCTGCACGCCCAGTGCTCTGACCTTGGCCAGCGGGTTGATGCCCTTGCTCAGCTGGATCTGGGCGAGAACCTGGGAGGCGGTGACGTGATGAATGTTCGGGTAGCCGTCGATGAGCGGTACGGAGGGTTCTCGGTTCCTGCCGGACCGCAACACCTCACCGAGACGCAACTGGCTTCCCATTGGCCCTCCCCCGATCCAAGTCGCCCTGCATCTCCGATCTTGCCAGGTTCGCGTTGGAGGAGCCTTGCGTGCTCGCGGATCACTCCGGCCGCGCTCCAGCAAGGGCAGTTGCAGGCCGGTGCCGGGTCGGCTCGCTCATCGCCGGCCCGAGGCCGGGGTCAGGACCTTCACCGCTACCAGGCAGGTGTCGTCCGCGAGTTGGTCCTTTTCGTACGAGGTCATCAGGGAGTCCAGGGTTTCCTGGGCGCCGAGGCCGGAGCAGGTGGACAGGCGGCGGCGGAGTTCCGCGATGCTGTCCGTGATGTCCTCGTTCCTGCGCTCGACGAGGCCGTCGGTGTAGAGGAGTACGAGGTCACCGGCGTGCAGGGTCAGGGTGGCGGTGGCGTAGGGGTTTCCCGGGAGCATGCCCAGCAGTGGGCCGCGGTGCGAGGTGTCCAGGACGGTGGCTTCGTCGCCGCGGAGCAGGAGGGGCGGGGGGTGGCCGGCGCACGCCCAGGTGAGGCGTTGTTCGCCGTCGATGTGTCCGATGACGGTGGTCGCCGTCTCCGCCGACGGGTCGGCGCACAGCAGCTCGTTGAGCCAGGTGGTCAGGTCGCCGGCGTCGGTTCCCGGTGCGTGGGCGAGGCCGGCGAGGGCGTGGCGTTGCTGCGCCATCCGGGCGACGGCTCCCAGGCCGTGGCCGCAGGCGTCGCCGACGGCGAGCAGGATCCGGCCGTCCGGCAGGGCCCGGCACTTGTACCAGTCCCCGCCGATGGCGGCGTGCGGTTCCGCGGGCAGGTAGGCCGCGGCCACCGCGTATCCCAGGCCGGCGATCTCCGTGGAGTGGGTGGGCAGGAGCGCCTCGCGCAGGACCGATGCCACGCGTCGTTCGGCGGCGACCTGCTCGCGGAGCCGTTCGCGTTCGCGGCGGGTCTCCGCGAGCCGGTTGCGGGAGCGGACCTGCGCGGTGAGGTCGCGCGCGATGAGGTGGAGCGCCCAGGGGACGGCGTCGTCGTCGGTGACCGGGCGGCCGAGGACGTGCAGCGTGCGGATGTCGCCGTGGACCTTGAAGCGGATGTCCTGGCCCGGTGGTTCCTCACCGTCGAACAGGGACCGCAGCAGTCGTCCGAACGCGGGGACGTCCTCGGTCGGCACGGTGTCGCACAGGTCCGTGAGCGTCATCGGACGTCCGGGTTCGGTACGGAAGATCACGGCGAGGCCGTCGGACCAGGTCGCGGTCCCGGAGAGCAGGTCGAAGTGGGCCCAGCCCATGCCGGCGATGTGCTGTGCCTCCAGGGACATCAGCTCCGTCGGCTGTTGCGCGGGGCGCCACGTGGCGAGGACGTGGCCGTTGCAGGAGGCGGCGTCGTAGAGCAGCTTGGTGCGGTGCAGGCCGTCGGAGCGCCATTCGGTGTAGTCGACCGGGTGGGCCTTGAGGGCGCGGCCCGTGCGCAGGACCTCCCGGAGGGCGTCGAGGAGGCCCGCGCCGTCGGCGCCGGGGCGCACGTCGAGGAGGCGTTCGCCCACGTGTCGGTCGGGGGCGTCGAGCCACGTGGAGGAACGGACGTGGTTGCCGGCGCGGATGCGGAAGTCGACGGTGCGGCCGCGGTCGTCGGTCACGGGCGCGAGCAGGGCCGCCGACACGGGGATCGCGGGCAGGGTGGCGCACACGCAGGCCCAGGGGTCGTGGCCCTGCGCGGCGTCGCCGCAGCCGTGGCCGCGGTCGCCGCTGCCGCCGCATGGGCACGCCCCGTCGGCGGCCGGCGCCCGCGGGTCCGGCGCGGGGGCCTCGCGGCGCACTCCCGCCCGGCGGGCCGCCGCGGCCCGGAGGGCTACCACCTCGCCGGCGATGAGCTGCTTGAGTCCCTCAGGGTCCTGGGGAACGGCCGGGCCCATAGGTCGCCTGCTTTCTCGGTGCGAAGCGGCTCCCCGCCATCGGCCGGCGCGGGAGGCGTACGCCCATGCTGCGTACGCCCATGCTGCGCACGCCTGCCGCGCCGGCGCACGTCGGGGCGCGGCGGTGTAGCGGCCGGCGTCGTTGTGGGTGGCGTGGGGCGGTGTGCGGCGGCGACCGGCGGTGGCGTGCGTCGGTGGGGGCGGCGTGCGGCGGCTTGGGGTCCGGTTCCGATGCCGTCGACGGACGGGGGGCGGGGGGTGGGGCGTGGGTACGGGTGTCGGGGCGTGGGTGCGAGTACGGGTGCGGGTACGGGGTTCCGTGTGGCGGCGGGGGCGGACTGCGCCCGTGGGGGCGCCGGGTCGTTTCGGCGTGTCAGGGGGCCAGCCAGGCCCTTCGGTGGCGGGCGACGGCGTACACGATGTCGACCTGTTCCGGGGCGAGACGTCCGGTGAGGGGGCCGAGGGCGGCGACTTCCCGTTCCCGGTAGACCCGGACCCGGAGTTGGGGGTGGGCGGGGGTGCGGCTGGTCGTCCTGGGGATCTCCTGGGCGCCCACGAACACGAGGACCGGCTCCACCTCCACGGGGAACGGGCAGTGCCGCTCCAGGACGCCGCGGGCGAGTGCCGCTTCGGCGCGACTCCGGGCCGGGTAGGGGTGGGGCGGCCCGTGGTCGACCTTGACCACGTCGTCGCCCACCCAGATCGACTTCCCGCGGAAGTTCTTGGTGTTGACGGTGAAGACCCCTCCCGGTCCGACGAGCAGGTGGTCGATGTCGCCGCCCCGGGTGAGGGGGATGGAGTGCAGGACCTTCCAGCCCTGCGTCCGGAGTCGGTCGAGTTCGGCACCGGCGATGCGCTCGCCCGCCAGTCCCTTGAACCAGGGGTCCCACTCGGTCTCGCGCCGCAGGAGCCGGTCCAGCGTGCGGCGGAACCTGCTCGGCCCCTTCGAGCGGAGCATCTCCTGGATCCCGGAGCCGGGCCGGTTGAGCGCGAGGTCGTCGGGCGCCTTCAGGGGCGGCAGGTTCCGTGTTCCGGTGCGGCCGCCGTGCGCGCGGGCCCCGGGGCGGCCCGGGGGTGAGGGCGGCGCGACGGTGGGGGATGCGGGTATGCGTGGTGCGGGCCGGGGTGGTGCGGGCTCGGGTGCCACGGGCTCGGGGTACTCGGGTGCCACGGGCTCCGCGCTGCCGAGGTCGACCGCGGGATCGGGTGTGGGCGCGGGCTGTGCGTGCGTGGTGTTCGGGGTGTGCGGGAGCTCCGCCAAGTGCCGCCTGAGCAGGGCGAGTGCTTCCGGACGGTGCTCCTCGACGAGGACCGTCACCCTGCCCGTACGGCAGTCGGCCCAGGCGACGGCGGCGCCGTCCGGCAGGTTCACGTACAGCCGGTCGTGACCGGACTTCTGCCAACGAGACACCTTCAGCCGCCCCACGCCGCCCCCTGACCCCGTCACGCCCCGAAGTCCATGGGAACAGCCGGATCGCGCCCCCACAAGATGCCCTGCCCACGCCCGACGAGCCCGAGCCCGGCGCCCGGCGGCTGTTCGGCGCGAGCGCGCCCGGCTCCACGGGACGGTGCGGAGGGAAGCGGCTCCCCTCGGGCAACGACTCGCGGTCGGGGCCGGGTTCGGGGTCGGGCGTCGCTCGGCGGTCGTGGGAACGGCCGGGGCGGCGTGGGCGTGGTACTGCACGGGCCGGCGGCGGTCCGGGAAGCGTTCGGGTGGGGTGGTGGGTTCCGGTGGTCCGTACGAGGGGTGGGGGCGGGGTCTGTGGGATTTGGGGGGTGGGGCGGCGGTGGGGGCGTGCGTAGGGTGGTTGTGGAGGCCGCCTTGTGTTGTTGACCAGGCACTTTGCGGGTACGTAGCGCGTAGAGGATGGGGCGACGAGCATGCGTGAGCTGGCGGAGACGGCGCGGCAGTGGGTGTCCGAGGGGCGGGCCGGGTTCCTGGCCCGGCCGGTGACCGAGCAGGGGTTCGGGCCTCGGGACCCTTCCGGGGCGGTGCTCGTGGATGCGCGCGGGGAGTGTGTCGGGGCGCTCTACCGGGGGGTGTTCGACGCCGAACTCGTCGCCGAGGCCGGGGCCATGGAGCCGGGGCGCACAGCCCGGGTCTGCGAGGTGTCGGTCGGTGCGGGAGAGGCCGTGGAGGCCCGGCTGACGTGTGGCGGGCAGGCCGAGGTGCTGCTCCAGCCGCTGACGGAGATCCCGGCCGAGTGGTGGGAGCTGCTCGGGACGGGGGCCGGGGTGGCTCTCGTGACCCGGTTGGACGAGAGCGCCGAGAACGCCGTGAGCCGGGTCGTGCGGGTGGGCGGAACTCCGGCCGACGATGCCGAGCGCCGGGCCGGGGAGCTGCTGGGGACCCGTCGGCCCGGTCGTGACGCGCTGTACGGGGGGTCCGGGCTGGTGCTCGTCGAGGCGTACCCGTCCGCGCCGCACGTGGTGATCGGCGGTGGCGGGGAACTCGCCGAGGTCATCGGGAAGCAGGCCGCGCTGCTGGGCTGGGAGTCGGTCACCGTGCACACCGCCGCCGAGGCGGGGAAGGTGCTCCGCGAACACCGGGACGCCGCCTGCCTGGTGCTGCTCAGCCACGAGCCGGACTTCGACGTGCCGACGCTGAGGACGGCCCTCGCGCTCGGGATCCCGTACGTCGGGGCCCTCGGCTCGCGGCGGACGACCGCGCGGCGCCGGGAGGGGCTGATCGCGGCGGGGGTCGGTGCGGACGGGCTGTCCCGGGTGCACGGCCCGATCGGCCTGGACCTCGGCGCCAAGACCCCGCCCGAGACGGCCCTGGCCATCTGCGCGGAGATCCTCGGGGTGCTGGGCGGGCGGGGCGCGCAGGGGCTGCGGGATTCCGACGGACCGCTGAGGTGACGAGCCGCCGGGGGCGGCGGGGCGGTAGGTGATGGCGGGACGCCGAGGGCGCCGAGGCGGCTGGGTGGTAGGTGGTGGCGGGCCCCTGATGGATGGCAGCCCGTCGAGGTGAGGGGATGGGTCCGCCGGGGAGTGGCGGTCCCCCGGGTCGTGATGAGGCATCGAGGGGTGCCGGCCCCCGGGTAGTGGCGGATCCGGGTAGTGGCGTGCCCCTGAGCAGCGGCGGGCCCCTGAAAGGGCGCAGCCCGCCGAGCCGAGGGGACCAGTCACCGGAGGGTGGTGGGCCCCGGGTGGTGACGAGTCCCGTGAGTGGGGCGGGGGCTCTGAGGAGTGACGAGCCCCCGGGTCGTGGCAAGTCGCTCGCCGAGGGGGTGGGGCCCTGAGGGGTCGCAGCCCGCCGACGTGACGAGCCCCTTGGGGAGCGGCGGGCCGCCGGCCGGGTGACGGCCCTTGGGGTGTCGGCCCCACGCGGGGCGGCTTGCCGCGGTGATGGAGCCCGGGGTCGCGTCCCGCCGCAGGGGCAGCCCGCCGCAGTGACGGCGCCCGGGGTAACGGCCCGCTCAGGTCGCGGCCCCCAGAGGCGGCGGAACCCAGCGGTGACCGGCCATGCGGGGGTGGCCCGCCGAGGTGACCGGCCACGTGGTGGCGTCCCCCAGGGTCGCTGCCCCGCCGTCGCGGCCCGCCGCAGGGCAGCCCGCCGCTGTGACGGCCCACGCGGTCGCGGCCCGTCGCGGTCGCGGCCCCGCCGCAGTCGGTGTGCCCCGACTCAGTGGCGGATCGGTGATGCGGGGTTTGGGGGCGTTGCCGTCGTTCGGCTGGGTGAGCTGTCGGGTGGTCGGGGTGGGGTGGGGTGGGGATCCGTGTGCGTCGGTGTGCGGGGTGCGTTCGTTCACCCGTCCGGAGTACGCGGCCCGGGCGATCCGCCGGGGGGCGGCGGGGGGCGTCCGTGGGTGGTCGGGGGCGTTTCGGGTGGTGTTCCCGGGCCTCGGTCCGGTGGGGGCGTCGGCGGATTCCTCGCACCACCCGCGTGAATTCGGAGCAAATACGGGAAAATAGGACGTATGAACACGACCCTGAACACCCTCGCGCTGGACACGGCGGTGAGCGACATCGCGTGGTTCCTGGTCATCGGGATCATCGTGGTCGGCTTCCTGCTCGGCGGTTTCATCCTGGGCAAGCGGGTCCGGAACCAGGAACCGGCACCGCCCACCGCCGAAAGCCAGCCCCACCTGCCGGAGGGCGGGGCGGTCTACGAGGTCCGTGAGGAACGCGAGTCCGTGGAGATCCCGGAGGGCGGCCTGCGGCCCCACGAAATGCAGGGCTACGGCAACTTCGGCTCCACCACCCACAGCCACCAGGACGAGGCCCGCGCCGAGCGGGAGTCCGCGCACCGGCACGTCGAGGGGCCCGAGCCGCACTCCCAGCCCGGATCCCCGCCCGACGCCGGACGCGGCGCCCACGCCTGACGTCCCCGACCCGCCGGCCCCACCGACCCAGGCCGCCCCGACGCCCTACTCCCGACGCCCCGCCGCCCTCTGACCCGCGCCTCCCGCGCGGGTCAGAGGTCCGTTCGCAGCCGCAGCACCTCGGGCGGCGGGTGGCGGGCCGAGCTGTGGCGGACCTCGGCGGCCAGGGGCGGGTCGAGCGGGCGGTACGGCACCTCGCCGAGCCCGATGGCGGTGACCGTGGCCCCGGCCGGGGCGGTCCGCGCACGGGCGGCCACCGCGGCCGCCAGCTCCGTACGCAGTCCGGCCGCCAGCGGGCTCGACACCAGCGGCGCCCCGTCCTCCTCCCCCGGCAGGACCAGGACCAGGGCCACCGGGCGGGCCGGGGTGCCGGTGTAGCCGATGCCCGCCGCGTCCCGTACGTCGGTGTGGCGCAGCTTGCGCCAGGCGCGCCGGCCGGCCGGGTAGGGCTGGTCCAGCCGTTTGACGACCAGGCCCTCGATGCCGCTGGCCGGCAGGGTCTCGTACCAGGTCTCGGCCAGCTCCGGGTCCGTGGTCATCGGGACCGGCTGGAGCGGCGGCCCGAGCGGGAGCAGCAGGTCGACGAGGAGGGCCCGGCGGCGTTCGTAGGGGCGTCCGCGCACGTCCAGCCCGGCCAGCTCCAGTACGTCGAAGGCCGCGTACGAGGCGGGCAGGCTCTGCGCGAGCACCGCGGCGCGGGCGGCGGTGGGGGCGGCCGCACGCCGTTGGACGAGTGCGAAGTCGGTGCGGCCGGCGTGCCAGACGACGACCTCCCCGTCCAGGACGGTCCCGGCGGGCAGCAAGCGGGCGGCGGCCGCCAGGTCGGGGAAGGCCGCGGTCACGTTCCGACCGGAGCGGGCCCGGAGCAGTACGTCCGTCGCCGTGCGCACGACGACCATGCGGTGTCCGTCGAACTTCGGCTCGTACGCGAGACCCGCCCCGCGCGGCAGGGTCCGTACGGCGGCGGCCAGTGCGACCCGTACGGGCCCGGTGGCCGCGGTCACGGCAGCCTCCCCGCCAGGGCCGGATCGAGGAGCGGCGCGAGGAGATCGCCGTCGCGGGCGAGCCGGGGCAAAATGTCGTCGGCGAGGAACACCAGGTCGGAGGCGGTCCGGCAGGCTCCGACCTCCTCCCAGGAGACGGGCGCCGAGACGGTCGGCAGCTCGCGGGCGCGCAGCGTGTAAGGGGCGGCCGTGGTCTTGGCGGCGGCGTTCTGGCTGTGGTCGACGAAGACCTTGCCGGGGCGCAGCGCCTTGGCCATCCGGTGCACGACCAGCTCGGGGAGCGCGCGTTCGGCCTCCTGGGCGAGGGCCTTCGCGTACGCGGACACCAGCTCGGAGGGGGTGGGTTCCAGGGCGACGGCCAGGTGGAGGCCCTTGGAGCCGGAGGTCTTGGCGTAGGAGTGCAGGCCGTCGGCGGCGAGGCGGTCGCGCAGCCAGAGGGCCGCGGCGCAGCATTCGACGACGCCGGCGGGCGGCCCGGGGTCCAGGTCGAGGACCATCCGGTCGGCGACGGCGGGCCGGCCGGCCGTCCACTGGGGGGTGTGGAACTCGACGACCAGGTTGGCCGCCCACATGAGGGTGGGCAGGTCGTCGACGATCACCTGTTCGGCCGATTCGTCCTCGGAGCGCGGGACGCGGGCGGTGCGCACCCAGTCGGGCGTGCCGGGCGGCGGGTTCTTGGTGAAGAACAGCTGGCCGTCGGGTCCGTCCGGATAGCGCAGGAAGGAGACGGGCCGGTCGCGGACGTGCGGGAGGAGGGAGTCCGCGACGGTGGCGTAGTAGTGCAGCACCTCGCCCTTGGTGAAGCCGGTCCGCGGGTACAGGACCTTGTCCAGGTTGCTGAGCGCGATGCGACGCCCCTCCACCATGGTGATCGGCGTCATACGATGAGATTGCCACGAATCAGGAGGAACCGTGCGATCCATTTGGAACGGGGCCATCTCCTTCGGCCTGGTCAGCATTCCGATCAAGCTCGTGAACGCCACCGAGAGCCACTCGATCTCCTTCCGCCAGATCCACCTCGCCGACGGCGGGCGGATCCGCTACCGCAAGGTGTGCGAGCTGGACGGCGAGGAGGTGTCGGGCGCCGACATCGGCAAGGGGTACGAGGAGGCCGACGGGGCCATCATCCCGATCACCGACGAGGACCTGGCACAACTGCCGATCGCGACCGCGAGGACGATCGAGATCATGTCGTTCGTCCCGTCGGAGGAGATCGATCCGTTGCAGATGGACGCCGCGTACTACCTCGCGGCGAACGGGCCGACGGCCGCGAAGCCGTACACGCTGCTGCGGGAGGCGCTGAAGCGGAGCCGGAAGGTGGCCATCGCCAAGTACGCGCTGCGGGGGCGGGAGCGGCTCGGCATGCTGCGGGTCGTCGATGACGTGATCGCGATGCACGGGCTGCTGTGGCCGGACGAGATCCGGGTTCCGGAGGGGGTTGCCCCGGAGGCGGACGTCTCGGTGCGGGAGGCCGAACTCGACCTGGCCGACGCGCTGATGGCGACGCTCGGGGAGGTGGAGATGGCCTCGCTGCACGACGACTACCGGGAGGCCGTCGAGGCGATGATCACGGCGAAGGCGGGCGGGGCGTTCGAGCCGTCGGAGACGGTGGTGGAGCCCGCCGGGGGCCAGGTGATCGACCTGATGGCGGCGCTGGAGAAGAGCGTACGGGCGGCCAAGGCCTCGCGCGGCGGGGCCGACGCGGAGGCGGGCACGGAGGCGGAGGCGGGCGCGGAGCCGGCGGCGGTGACGCCGATCCGGCGGCGGGCGGCGGCCGCGACCGCGCCGAAGGCGGTCGGCGGGAAGAAGTCGACGGCGTCGACGGCGGCCAAGAAGGCGACGGCGGGTACGGGTACGGGTACGAGCGCGGGTGCGGCTACGGGCCGGAGTACGAAGACGGCCAGGTCGGTGAAGACGACCTCGGGTACCGCCAAGGCCGCCGGGTCCGCGAAGGCCACGGGAGCGGGCGGCGGCGCGACCAAGTCGACGGCGAGGAAGTCCACTTCGACGGCGGGCAAGAAGGCGGCGGCCGGGAAGGCCACCGCCACCACCGCGAAGGCCGCTTCCAAGACCTCCGCCAAGGCCACCGCGAAGAGCGGCGGGGCGGCGAAGGCCGGTACGCAGCAGGCCTCCCCCACCCGCAAGAAGGCCTCGGCCTGACGGGCCCGGCTCCACCCGGCCCGCTTCCACCCGGCCCGCTTCCACCCGGCCCGCTTCCACCCCGGTCGGGGTGGAGGCGGTGCGCGGGGTCGAGGTACGTCATCCGCGGCGGGCGCCGCGCCAGGTGCCGAGGTCTCGGCCGAGGGTGAACAGGGCTTCGACGTCCGGGAGTTTGAGGGTGGCGGGCGCCTCCACGAGGGCGGTGACGGCGGTCGGCTGCTGGAGGACGCGTACGTCTCTCAACGTCGGGGCGACCTCCAGCCGGGAGGCGTCCGCCACGACGAGGACCGGGACGACCGGCGTGGACAGGGCCTTGGACGCACGGGCGGCCGCGCCGCGTATCCGGCGGGGATCCGGGCGGGGTTCGGAGCGGCCCACCGCGAGCAGGAGGTCACCGATGTGCACGCGCTGGCGGCGCCCCGGGACCGACAGGATCGCGAACACCCCCGGCGGGCCGATCAGCAGGTGGTCCAGCAGGCCGAACCCCGGGATCGGGACGTCGTGCACGGCCCGCCAGTCCGCCGCCTCCAGGGCCTCCAGCTCCGCGCCCGTCCGTTGCCTCGCCTGGAGGTCCTGACGCATCCGGTGCCGGGCCCGGCTGCCGGGTGAGCCGTGGGTCAGCTCGCCGATCAGGGTCTCCCCCGCACGGTTCGGGGCCAGGTCCTCGTCCGGAGCGAGCACCAGGCGGCGCAGCTCGGCGGCGGTGGGAACCGGGGGCGGCCCCAGTGTCCAATCGCCGGTCAGGTACGGGCGCAGGGCGGCCAGTACCGCCTCGCGCTGGTCGGCGGCCAGCAGGCTGACCCGGTTGGGTTGCCGGTCGTACCAGGCCACCGCCCGGCCGTCCGGTCCGTTGACGTACAGCCGGCCGCGGCCGGGCCGGCCGCTCGGCAGCACTCGCAGTCCCCGCATCGTCCTCACCCCCGCCCTCCATGTGAGCAGGCGGCGGGCCGCGGGGCAATCCCTCGACTGTGTAACGACTCCGTCGGGTCCCTGCCGCCCCGCTGTTACAAGAACACCGCCGTACCGCAACGGCCGCCGCCTACTTTGGGCTTCCCCGGACCTCACCGGACCCCCGGGACCCACCGGACCCGATCTGCCCCGAAGGACTTCCGTGAACTCCGCCCGCCGCCGCACCCTCGTCCGCGTCGCCGTCGTGACCGCGTGCGCCGCCGGCTTGCCGGCACTGGCCTGCGCCGCCGCGTCCGCGGATCCGTTGGCCGACGCGGCGCCCGCCGCGCCCTCGACGCAGCGGACGCTGGTCAAGAGCCTCGCCCTGGCGGACGGCCGGTCGACCGCCAGGGTGTACCGGCTCGCGCAGGACGCGTACCAGGCCGACATCCTGCGGGCCGGGGTCACCGTGGCCACCCTGACCAGCCGCGCCGGATCCACCGACTTCGGCAGCAGCGGCGAGCTGCGCGCCGCCCTGCTGCCCGACGGCCGCCTCACCTCCTGGGTCGGCGACACCCGCCCCGGGGACGCCGCCCACGCGGTGGGCGCGGGCGGGCACAAGACCGGTACGCGCAGCGGGCACACCGTCCCCGCGTCGGCGCAGCACGCGGACGGGGACGGTACCCGGGTGGGCGGATCCGGGTCGGGCGGGGCCACCGGTACCGCCGAGACGCTGCGGCTGCACACCCTGGCCGACGGGCCCGGTGAGGGCGTGCTGCTGCTCGCCGCGGGCGGCGGGATCGCGGCCGTCGGCGCGGCCGGACTGGGTTTCGCGATGCTGCGGCGCGGGCGCTCGGGGGGCTGAGCCCGGGGGCGGCGGCGCCGGGGTGGCTCGGGCGGGACCACCCCGGTGCGCGGGCTACGCCGGTGCGCGGGGTGGGGCCCGCGTGAAGGGTGGACCGATCGACAAATGGGGCGTACCTCTGCATAAGGTTGGCGGGATACCGACCGTCGACACCTTCGTAGTGCGGAGAGGAGCCCCTGCCGCCGTGGCCGTACCCGTGATCCCGCGCCGCTCGCGCACGCCGCGTCGTGCGGGCCGTCCGCTGCTCGTGGCGCCGCTCCTGCTGCTGTTGGTGGCGGGGTGCGGCAACACCGGCGGGCTGGTGCCGGCCGGGCCGACCCCTACGGCGAGCGGACCCGTACACCTGTGGCCGGAGCGCAAGGGGGCCGACGTGCCGCCCGCCGATCCCGGGGGCGCGCCGCCGCAGTACGTACCGGGTTTCCCGCCGGTCGCCGACCAGGACGTCCACGCGGTCGACCCCGTGGCCCTGGTCCAGGCGGAACTGCGGGCGTACCCGGACACCTCCGTGGGGCCCGACGGCATGTACCCCGAGACCGCCGCCGCGGTGCTGGCCTGCGGGAAGGAGGGGTCGGACCCGGCGAAGTGCCCGGTGCTGGCTCCGTACTACCGGGACCTCACCGGCAACGGCAAGGACGAGCTCGTGATCGGCATCGAGTTCCCCGACAGGATGATGTCCGTACGGGTCTACACGGCCGATCCGGACGGCCGGCTCAACCGGATCATGGCGACCACGGAGACCGTCGTCGCGGTGGAACTGGCCGGTCGGGACGTGATCCTGCGGGTGCCCAGCGGGAACCCCGGGTACGAACTGATCACCGCGTGGTCGTGGGACGCGAAGCAGCGGTCGATGCTGCCGACGCGGGAGCAGATCGTGCGGGTCCCGGTGAAGCAGCCGGGGTCGTCGGGCTCGCAGGGCCCGTCCGCGTCGCTGTCCGCGTCCCCGTCGTCCTCCGCGTCGGCGTCCCCGTCCGCGTCCCCGTCGTCGTCGGGGGCGGGCGGTCGGTGAAGGTGCGGCTGCCTGCGTGGACGGCGACGCTGACGTGGAAGTCGGCGTGCTTCATCGTGGTGATGTGCTGCTCGCTGGCGGCGGTGCTGGGCGTGCTGGTGCACGTCGAGGTGACCCGGCAGACCGTGGCGACGGCGCGGGACAAGGCCCTCGGTCGGCTCCACGACGCCTCACGGGCGTACGAGGCCGGCGAGGTGCTGCCGCCCGACTCCGGGCTGGACCCGGCCGGCCTGCCGCCGGAGCTGCGGGACCTCGCGGTGAGCGGCAGGCGGGGCACGGTGGTGGCCGACTACGAGGGGCGGGCCGTGATGTGGGCCGCCGCACCGGCCGACGGGCGGGCCCTGGCCGCCGCGGTCGACTACAGCCAGAGCGCCCGGACCATCAGCGGGCTGGACAACGCGATCATCGGCTCGTCGGCGCTGGCCCTCGGGGGAACCCTGCTGGTGGGGGCGTTCGCGGTGACGCGGGTGACGCGTCGGCTGCACCAGACGGCGACGGTCGCGCGCCGGATCAGCAACGGCGACCTCGACGCGCGGGTCGATGACCCGCGTACGAAGGATCCTCGGCGGCGCCAGGACGAGGTGTCGACGGTGGCCGGGGCGTTGGACACGATGGCCGGCACGCTGCAGGACAAGCTGCTGCGGGAGCAGCGGTTCACTGCGGACGTCGCGCACGAGCTGCGGACGCCGTTGACGGGGTTGCAGGCGGCGTCCGAGCTCCTGCCCGAGGGGCGGCCCACGGAGCTGGTGCGGGAGCGGGTCCGCACGATGCGTCAGCTGACGGAGGACCTGCTGGAGATCTCGCGGTTGGACTCGCGCAGCGAGGTCGTCGAGACGGATCTGCACCAGTTGGAGCGGTTGGTGCGGAGGGTTGTCCGGGGGGCGGCGGGGGTGGGGGTCACGGAGGTCGTCGTACGGCGTGACGTGCACGTCGAGACGGATCGGCGACGGTTGGAGCGGGTGCTCGGGAATCTGGTCGTGAACGCGCACAAGCACGGGCGGGGGCCGGTGGTGGTGACGGTGGACGGGCCCGTGGTGACGGTGCGGGACCACGGGGACGGGTACCCGGACTACCTGCTGGAACGGGGGCCGCAGCGGTTCCGGAGCGGGGGGAAGGGGCACGGGCTGGGGCTGACGATCGCGGTGGGGCAGGCGGAGGCGATCGGGGCGCGGCTGGAGTTCCGGGGGGCGGAGGGGGGTGGGGCGGAGGCGGTGCTGACCCTGCCGTTGCCCTGACCGGGCGGGGGTGGGGGTGGGGTCGGGGGTGGGGTCGGGGGTGGGGGTGCGGGGGCTGCGGGTGGGGCGGGGCCGGTGCCGGGGTGGGGTGTCGTCCGGGACGGGCATGATTTATGGCGCCCTGTCCGGGTCTCCTGTTGCGGGGCGGCACCGCGCGCCAACAAATCACGTTTTAGTCCCGGCCGACACCCCACCCCGTCCCCGACCCCGCCCCGCGGCATCACAGTGCGTTCGGGCCTGCCGATCCGACCCCACCCGATCCGGCCCGGCCACCCGATCCAGTCCCGCCATCCGATCCAGCATCGCCGCACCCGCCGGCCCAGCCGGCGTTTGAGGCGCGGGGGTCCGGGGCGGAGCCCCGGGAGGCGTCGGGAGGTCGGTCGGGTCAGTGGCGGGGGGGTTTGGTCCAGGGCCAGCGGGGTTTGGGTTTTACGCCCGTCGGGGTGAAGGCGTACTTCCAGCCCTTCTGGAGGCCCAGGCGCTTCGAGTAGCCCGCCGGGACGCGTTCGTAGAGGAGGACCGTCGGGGGGCCGCCGTCGGCGTCGGGGACGGGGATCTCGTACCACTTCGGGGGGTGGCCGGTCGGGCCGACGAGGATCGGGAGGACCCGGCCGTCCATGGGGCCGCCCTCGAACGGGGTGGGTTCGCTTCTCACCCCTCCAGTGTCACAGCAGGTGGGCGGCCTCGGAGACCACGGGGATCACACGGCGCGCGAGGACGCCGACGGGGCCGTCCGCCGATTCCAGGGCGAGCGCGGCCCGCGCGGCGGCGGCGGTTTCCGGGTCGGTGGCGGCGGTGGCGGTGAGCAGGGCGATGAACTGGTCGACGAGCCAGTCGCGGAGGGTGTCGACCTCGGGCTGCTTGCCCTCGTCGATCCAGATCAGGGATGCGGCCTCGACGGCGGTGATCCAGGTGCGGACCATCATGCGCAGGCGCGGGCCGGGGGTCGGGACCGCGAGGTGGAGCAGGATCTGTTCGGCGGCGGCGCGCCTGATGCCGTCCACGGTGGCGGTGGTGCGGGACGTTTCGACGACGCTGCCGCCCTGGAGGAGGGCGGCGAAGCCGGCGTCGTGTTCGTCGACGAAGGCGAGGTAGCGGTCCAGGGCCCGGGACAGGCGTTGGGTCAGCGGGCCGGCCTGGGGTTCGGCGAAGCAGAGTTGGAGGAGGTCGGCCGCCGAGCGCAGGGCGGCTTCGTACAGCTGTTGCTTGCCGCCGGGGAAGTAGCGGTAGACGAGCGGGCGGGAGACCCCGGCGGCCTCGGCGACGTCGTCGAGGGAGATCTCCTCCGGTGCCCGGTGCGCGAACAACGACAGGGCGGCGTCGAGGAGCTGGGCACGCCGCTCCTCGACGCTCAGTCTGCGGTAGGCGCGTACGGTCATGCACGCAGCGTAGACGACGCCCCTCAGGCCAGGAGGCCGGAGCTCTTCCACAGTTTCCGGCCGACTCCGCGCATCATGCCGATGTCGTCGAGGAAGTCGGTGAGGCGTTTGGCGCCGGTCTGCATGACTTCCCGGCGGTGGCCGCTGGCCTTGACCTGGGCGACGGCTTCGCGGCGGTCGAGGCCGATGTTGTCGTAGACGGCCGGGTTGACGAACGCGAGGGAGAAGACGCGGGCGGCCTCGCCGCAGCTGATGCGGGTGAGTTCCTGTTCCCAGCGGGGGGCCGTGAGCATCTGGCGGCGCAGTTCCTCACGGGCGTAACGGACGTGGCGGGCCTCCTCGATGACGTGGATGCGGGTCACGCCGCGCACGAGGGGCTGGATGCGCTCGTCCGGGAAGGTGAGGCGCTGCATCCAGTCGAGGATCTCCTCGCCGAGGAGGGTGCAGGCGAAGGAACCGGGAGTGGTGGAGACCGTCTTGAGGATCCGGGCGAGGTTGTGGTTGGTGCGGGAGACCGGGTAGGCGGGGGCTCCGCCCTTTTGGATCATGCGGGCGAACATCATCGAGTGCCGGCATTCGTCGGCGATCTCGGTGAGGGCGTAGCGGACGTGGTTGCTGGTCAGCGACTTGTCGTAGATGTGTCGGACCAGGAGTTGCATGAGGATGATCTCGAACCAGATGCCGAGGGAGCCGAGGGCGGCGGCTTCGTGGCGGGAGAGTTCGATGCGCTGTTCCTCGCCCATCCGCTTCCACAGCGGGGTGTCGTAGAGGGAGAGCAGCTCGGGCGGCCAGTAGTACTTGCCGTCGACCGTCGGGGCGTCCCAGTCGAGTTCCTTGTCGGGGTCGAAGGAGTGCTTGGCCGAGGATTCGAGCAGGCGCTCGGCTATCTGCTCACGGTCCTTCAGCTCGCCGAGGGCGTCCCTCAGCACGGCTCGCTGCGTCACGGTGGTCATGGCTTCGGGCACCTCGTGGTCGGGGGTTACCGGCGGTCTCCCCTTATGAGACTGCCTGTCAGCAAGGTCGTCAATCCCTCGCGCGCGACTTGTTGACCCCGCGTCTACCAACGTGTGACGCTGCCAACTGTCCGGTCCGGTACGGAAGTACGCGAGACGAGGAGGCGTCGGTGTCGACGCATGAGCTCTACACGAACGACCCGGGCGAGGGCGTCCGACAGATCCCCGCCTCCGGTTCGGCCCGCTTCAGCTGGGAGTACGACGGCGGCCGGGAGCGGCTGCTCGCGCTCTACCAGAAGGGCAAGGACAAGCAGTGGGACGGCGCCAAGCGCATCGACTGGGACATCGAGGTGGACCCGTACGATCCGCTCGGCACCCCCGACGAGGTCCTCACCCTGTACGGAACCCGCCACTGGGCGAAGATGACCGACCGGGACAAGGGCGAACTGCGCCGGCACTACAGCGCCTGGAACTTCAGCCAGTTCCTGCACGGCGAGCAGGGCGCGATGGTGTGCGCGGCGCGCATCGTGGAATCGGCTCCGGACCTGGACGCCAAGTTCTACTCCGCCACCCAGACCATGGACGAGGCCCGCCACGCGGAGATCTTCGGGCGCTTCCTCCACGAGAAGGTCGGGATGCTCTACCCGATCAACGACAGCCTCGGCGGGCTGCTCGGCGACACCCTGCGCGACTCCCGCTGGGACATGCCCTACCTGGGCATGCAGGTGCTCATCGAGGGGCTGGCGCTGGCCGCCTTCGGGATGATCCGCGACACGACGGACAAGCCCCTGCCCAAGCAGATCCTCGCGTACGTGATGCAGGACGAGGCCCGCCACGTCGCCTTCGGACGGATGGCCCTGCGCGACTACTACAAGCAGCTGACCGACGCCGAACTGCGCGAACGCGAGGAGTTCGTCATCGAGGGCTGCCACCTGATGCGGGACCGGCTGCGCGGGGTGGAGGTGCTGGAGAACTTCGGCATCCCGAGGCGCGAGGCGGAGGAGTTCAGCGAGCAGTCCGAATTCCTGCACCTGTTCCGAAAGCTGCTGTTCAGCCGGATAGTGCCCTGCGTCAAGGACATCGGGCTGTGGGGCGAACGCCTCCAGAAGGCCTACCTCGACATGGGCGTCTTCGACATGGGCAACTCCAACCTGGACCTGCTCATGCACCAGGACGAGGAGATCGCCGAAGCCCTCGACCGCGAGCGCTTCGCCACCGAGGAACGCGACCGGGCACAGGAGGTCGCGGCGACCGTCCGGGAGGGCGAGGCGGAGTAGGGCCCGTTCGTACCGGCCCGGCGCGCCCCGCCCGCGAGGGCCGGAACCTCAGTCCGTCGGCGGCGCCGACAGGGCCGCCTCCATCACGGCCCGCGCGATCGGCGCCGCCGCGCCGTTGCCGCTGATGCCCCCGCGGTCCGCCGCCGCGTCCTCGACGACCACCGCGACCGCCACCGCCGGCTGCGGCGCCCCCTCGGCGCGGGCCCAGGAGATGAACCAGGCGTACGGGGTACCGGCGTTGCCGACGCCGTGCTGCGCCGTGCCCGTCTTCCCGCCCACCCGCGCGCCGCGGATCGCCGCGTTGCGGCCGGTGCCGTCCTCGACCACCGCGACCATCAGCTCCTGCATCCGCAGCGCCGTGGCCGGGCTCATCGCCCGGCCCAGCGAGCGCGGATCACCGCGCCGGACCTGCGAACCGTCGTCCTGGGTCGTCCGGTCCACCAGGTACGGGGACCTGAGCTCGCCCCCGTTGGCCACGGCCGCCGCCACCATCGCCATCTGCAACGGCGTCGCCCTCGTGTTGAACTGGCCGATCGAGGAGAGCGCCAGCTGGTCCTGACTCATGTCCGTGTCGAAGTTCGACCGCGACACCCACGACGGCACCCGCAGCCCCGCGTCGTTGAACCCGAACCGGTCCGCCGCCTCGGCCATCCGCCGCAGCCCCACCTGGACCCCGATCTTGGCCATCACCGTGTTGCAGGACCACCGCACCGCCTCCGCCATCGACGCGTCCTCGCACCCCGTGCCCGCGTTCGGCAGCAGGGTGTGCGTCCCGGGCAACGGGTACGGGTCCGGCGTCCGGGTCGGCGCGTCCACGTCGGTCACCACGCCCGCGTCCAGCGCGGCGGCCGCCGTCACGATCTTGAAGGTGGAGCCCGGCGGGTACGTCTCGCGCAGCGCCCGGTTGAGCATCGGCCGGGACGGGTCGGCGTTCAGCCGCGCCCAGGCCGCCTCCACGCCCCCGCCGGTGCCGGAGAGCACCCCGGGATCGTACGAGGGGCTGCTGACCAGGGCGAGGATCTTCCCGGTCGCCGGTTCGAGGGCGGCCACCGCGCCCCGCTTGCCCGCCAGGCCCCGGTACGCCGCGCGCTGGAGGGCGGCCCGGATCGTGGTGACGGCGTTGCCGCCGCCGGGGCGCCCGCGCGAGAGGTCGTACCAGAGCGGGAAGGCGGAGAGCCCCGGGTCGGTGCCCGACAGGACCGCGTCCTCGGCGCGTTCGACGAAGCTCGTCCCGTACGTCTGGGAGGAGAAGCCCGTGACGGGCGCGAAGAGCGGGCCCTCGGTGTACGTCCGCTCGTGGCGCAGCACCTGGCCGCTGTCCCGGGAGCCGGTGACGGGCCGGCCGTCGACGAGGATGTCCCCGCGCGGTTCGGCGTAGCGGTCGATGGCGGGGCGCTTGTTGGCCGGGTTGGCGCCGTAGGCGGCGGCCTCCCAGACCTGGACCCGGCCGACGTTCACCAGCAGGGCGACCAGCAGCAGCGCGCAGAAGTACGCGCACCAGCGGATGTAGCGGATCACGCGGGGTCCTCCTGCGGCTCGGGCCTGCGGGCGCTGTCGCTGAGCCGGACCAGCAGGGCGACGATGATCCAGTTGGTGACGACGGAGGAGCCGCCCTGCGCGAGGAACGGCATGGCCATGCCGGTGAGCGGGATCAGCCCGGTGACCCCGCCCGCGATGACGAACACCTGGAGGGCGACGATCGAGGCGAGCCCGGTGGCGAGCAGCCGGCCGAAGGGGTCGCGCAGCGCCAGCCCGGCCCGGAAGCCCCGGGAGACGAGGAGCCCGTACAGGAGCAGAATCGCGGTCAGGCCGACGAACCCGAGCTCCTCCCCCGCGGTGGCGAGGACGAAGTCCGACTTGGCGGCGAAGCCGATGAGGAAGGACTGGCCGTGCCCGAGGCCCGCGCCGAGCAGGCCGCCGGCCCCGAAGGCGAAGAGGGACTGGGCCAGCTGGCCGGGGCCCTCGCCGCGCTCGATGGAGGCGAAAGGATTCAGCCAGTCCTCCACGCGACTGTGCACGTGCGGTTCGAACGCACCGACGGCGTATGCGCCGAGCGCGGCCAGGAGCAGCCCGATGGCGATCCAGCCGATCCGCCCGGTCGCGGTGAACAGCATGATCACGAAGAGGCCGAAGAAGAGCAGGGACGTACCGAGGTCCCGCTCCAGCACCAGCAGGCCCACGCTCAGCAGCCAGATCGCCAGGATCGGCCCCAGGACCCGCCCGGGCAGCAGGCGCAGCTTCCAGAACAGGAGCCGGCCGGTCAGGGCGAGGGCGGTGCGGTTGGCGGCGAGGTAGGCCGCGAAGAACACGGCGAGCAGGATCTTCGCGAACTCCCCGGGCTGGAAGGACAGCCCCGCGAAGCGGATCCAGATGTGCGCGCCGTTGACGGCCGGGAAGAACACCGGGACGAGCATCAGCGCGAGGGCGGCCGTCACGGACAGGTAGGCGTACCGCTGGAGCACCCGGTGGTCCCGCAGCACGAAGACGACCAGGACGAAGAGCACCACCCCGAGCGCGGACCAGCGCAACTGGTCGCCGGCGGCGGGCGCGCCGGGGGTGCTGAGGTCCAGCCGCTGGATCAGGACCAGGCCGAGGCCGTTGAGCAGCGCCGCGATCGGGAGCAGCAGCGGATCCGCGTACGGGGCCCTGAGCCGGACGGCGAGGTGCGCGAGCAGCGCGGCCCCGGCGAGGCCCGCCGCGTGGTGGGCGGCGGGCCGTGGGATCCGCCCGGTGGCCGCGAGCCCGACGGACAGGTAGCCCAGCACCGAGATCAGGACCGCGCCGACGAGGAGGGTGAGCTCGATCCCCCGGCGCTTGGGGGCTCGGGCATCGGGGGGCGGGGGCGGAACGGGTTCCGTCACCTTCGCCGTCAGGGCGGTCATATCAGGAAACGTAGCAAGGGAGCGGAGGGTATGTCCGCTTATGTCATAGTGTGCCGAAGAGTCGTCAGAAACGGTCAGGACGGCGTCAGTCAGGGAAGAGGGCAGCGGCGCAATGGGACCAGTCGAATTCATCGTCCTCGCCTTCCCGGAGGAACAGCTCCGGGTGTCCGCCGTCGAGGCCGTGATGGGCCTGCGCAAGACCGGGGTGGTCCGACTGATCGACGGCCTCGTCGCCACGAGGACGGCCGCGGGAAAGGTCCTGGCCGCCGAGTTCGACGAGTACGTCGAACTCCGCGGCCTCCTGGCCGGCCGCGACGTCGCCCGGCTGATCGGCCCCGAGGACGTACGGGAGGCCGCGGAGCTCCTGGACCGGGGCAGCTGCGCGCTGCTCCTGGTGGTCGAGCACGTGTGGGCCCAGGACGCCGCCGTGGCCGTACGGGCCGCGGGCGGACGGATCGTGGGCTCGGTCCGCATCCCGGCGGAGCGTGTCGAGGAACGGGTGCAGGAACAGGTGCAGGAACGGGTGGAGAGCGCGTGATGTTCATCCGCCCGGTGGGCCCCACCGTCACGGCCGCCACCCGCTCACCGGGCCACCCCCTCCTCCAGGGCCTGCTCCGCCGAGCATCGGGCGCGGCGGAATGGACGCAGGGCGAGGAGCGGGAGCGCGAGCGGGAACGCGAGGAGTGGGAGCGGACGGGGTGGGGTGAGGGGGCTGCGGGCACCGAGGGAGCTGCGGGGGCTGCGGGGGCCGGGGACATTGAGGGGGCTGCGGACGCGATTGCGGACCTGGAGGGTGACGCGGCGGCCTGGGGGATGGGGGCGCGGGAGGCCGGGACGGGCCGGACGGACGCGGCGGACGCGGCTGCGGGGGCGGGGGCGGGGGCGGCTGGGGGGGCGGCTGGGGAGCCGCAGGCGACGCGGGCTGCGGCAGCGGCGGGCGGGCCGCCGGGGGCTACCGCCCAGGAACGCACACCGACCGCGCAGCCGGGCCTGGCGGCGGAACTCACCCAACTGGCGGCCCTGGCCAGGGAGGGCCTGCTGACCCCGCAGGAGTTCACGACGGCGAAGTCGAAGCTGCTGAGGGGGTAGGGGCTGGGGGTCGGGGGTCGGGGGTCGGGTGCCCTGGGCGGGATCATCGAGGAGCGGCGGGGTCCGGGGGCGGGGCCCGGCTGGTCCGCATCAGGGAGGGTTTGGTGGTTTCCCGCCGGTCTCATCGTCTCCCCGTGGCGAGCCGGTCCCTCAAGGGCGCTCCTCCTTCGTCGTCGCGTCGCTTCGCGATGGCCTACGGCCACCCTTGACCGACCGACCCGCCACGGAAAGCCGAAGACCGACGGGAACCCCCCAAAAGAACGGTCACGGGTCAGAGATGAACAGGGACGGGTCCCTCAGTGACGAGACGAGGGACCGGGTGCCGCCCGACAGGGCATGCGGGCACGCCGGAGGGCCTGCGGCCGGGCCACGGGCGCGACCACGGGCCCCTACCCGCCCGTCAGGACGAAGAAGTCGCCCTGACGGGCAGGTAGAGGCGAAGACGCACCGGATCGTCACGCACTTCGCTCGGTTCGGCGGCCGACGGCCGCCCGTGGCTGGACATAAGCCGCCCATACCGTCCGTGGCGGACCAAGGCCTGCGCCTGCAGCCCGTATGTGGGATGAGAGAACACAACCCACGGCCCGAGGGGCTCGAAGGCCCCCACGAACACCAGCACGTCCGCCAGGTCCGCGCACCAACCCACCCGCGCGCGCATTCGTGACCTCACATGCCCATCGGCCGGTGCATGCCCACCGGCCCGCGCATGGCCACTGGCTCGCGCACGCTCACCGGCTCGCACGTCCTCGCACATGCTCACCGGCCCGAGTGCGCCCATGTGCCTGCACTGTTCACCAGCTCGCGCGTGCCCACGGGCTCGCGAACGGCCGGGTCCGTGGGCGGGTGGGCATGCGTGCGGGGGTGCGGGTCATGTGTCTTGGGTTTTACGTCTGTTCCCGGCCCACGGCCGGTCGTCGGTCGCTGAGACGACCTCGGCCACGATCCGGGGCTGGTGCAGGCTTATGTCCGGCCACGGGCAGCTCGCGGACGCCGAACCGGGCGAAATGCGTGACGATCCGGTGCGTGTGAGCCGTCTGCCGTGCCCTGAGGTCGATTTCCTCGTCCTGACGGGCGGGTAGGGGCCCGTGACCGCGCTCGTGGCCCGGCCGCAGGCCCTCCGACCTCCCCGTATGCCCTGTCGGGCAGCGCCCGGCCCGTCGCCTCGTCACTGAGGGACCCGTCCCTCCCCTTGTTCCCTGTGACCGTTCTTTTGGGGGGTTCCCGTCGGTCTTCGGCTTTCCGTGGCGGGTCGGTCG